>NZ_CAUYTK010000013.1:0-60269 GCF_963575625.1 Listeria tempestatis | reverse complement strand
GAATCCGAGTCCATGGCAAGCGACTCTGCATCAGCATCAGATTCCGAATCGACAAGCGTAAGTGAATCCGTGAGTGAATCTGACTCCGCATCGGATTCCACAAGTGTAAGTGAATCAGAGTCTATGGCAAGTGAATCTGCATCCGACTCAGAATCGACAAGTATAAGTGATTCTGCATCAGTGAGCGACTCTGAATCCGATTCAGCATCAACAAGTGCAAGTGAATCCGAGTCTATGGCAAGCGACTCCGCATCAGCATCAGATTCCGAATCGACAAGCGTAAGTGAATCCGTGAGTGACTCTGACTCCGCATCGGATTCCACAAGTGCAAGTGATTCTGAATCATTAGCAAGCGACTCTGACTCAGCATCCACAAGTGCGAGCGAATCTGAGTCTATGGCAAGCGAATCTGCATCTGCATCCGACTCAGAATCGACAAGTGTAAGTGACTCCGACTCTGCAAGCGACTCTGTATCGACGTCCGATTCCACAAGTGAATCCGAATCCATGGCAAGTGAATCATTATCTGAGCCTGCAAGTGATTCTGATTCTGCAAGCTCAAGTGATTCAATGAGTGCAAGTGAATCTGAATCCATGGCAAGTGAATCATATTCAGCATCCACATCAACAAGTGCGAGCGAATCGACATCAACAGGAAGTGAATCAACTTCAACATCTGGTGCAGAAACAGATTCCACATCAGATACGTCGACTGGTTCAGGGGTAGCACCAGTTGGAGAAAGTGAGAAAGCTGCTAAATCAGTAAATAACGTAATCCCTAAAGGAAAACTCGTTAAGACTGGTGATACAGATTCCTCTTCTCTACAAGGACTAGGATTTGGACTTCTTGGGGGATTAGCAGGAATTTATGCACTAGCAGCAAGAAGAAAAAGAAAAGAGCAAGGCGAATAATATAGCTCTAAATCTTGAATAAAATATAAGAAACATCTGGCAAGTGTAAGCGAAATGACACTGCCAGATGTTTTTTCTTAATGTGATTTTGGTGACAGCCTCTTTTTCAGCGTATGCGTAAAATAAGTTTTTTTTATTGTATTTTGTAAGTGAGCCATGCTACTATTGAGGGTAGAAAGTTTTTTGGAGGGCTATGTATGCATAAAAGTGTGTCTAAATCTGAGCTAGAAGTCATGAAAATAGTTTGGAGTTATGGTCGAGCAGTTCAGTATACTGATGTTGCCGAAAAACTAGGAGAACAGGGCTTTGAGTGGAAGAAAAATACCGTTTTGACCTTTCTAGCAAGATTAGTGGATAAAAAAATAATTGGTGTGAAAAAAATCGGTAGAAAAAATGAATATTATGCGCTTATGAGTGAAGAAGAATATCTAGAGAATCAAACAGAAGCGTTTATAGATGATGTTTATGAAGGTGATGTAAAAGGTTTAATTACGAATCTTGTTCAAAAAGATTTAATTTCGCCAGATGAAATCGATAGCTTACAACAGTTTTGGAAAGGGAAAAAATTAGACGAATGAGCGAATTATTTAAATTAATTTTATCCATGTCAATCACATCAATCGTTTTAATACCTCTTGTTTGGCTTTTTAAAAAAGTATTCGGCCGATTTTTAACTAAAAAGAAGGGCTATTATGTTTGGCTCGTTGTGTTTTTCTTTTTGGTAGTGCCGTTTGCTTTTTTCTTTGTGCAAAAAAGTAATGCCTTCTTGTGGGCAACGCCTGGTGAGTTTGATGGATTGACGTCTATGGTAATTGGGGGAGACGGCATTACGGTGGAGCGTGATACAAAAACAATGGTCATCCGCTTTATTTTGAATTATTTATGGGTGGCGTGGCTTGCCGTTACGATTGTCTTTTTAGTTTACCGAATTGCCTCTTACCGGAATTTTAAAAAATTTGTAATGTCAGGTGCCAATCTTCTTGATGATCCAGAGAAAATAGATATTCTTTCGGAAGCGATGGAGGAAATTCGAATTACGAAGCCCATTGAAGTGATGGTGAATCCAATTGTTTCATCGCCTATTTTTTTTGGGCTTCATAAGAGAATAATTGTGTTACCTGGAACCTCGTTTTCTAACAAAGAATTGCGTCATATATTTTTACATGAATTGATCCATTGCAAGCGTCGAGATATGATTTTTGTGTGGGTTACGCAAGTTTTTACTTGTTTGTACTGGTTTAATCCCCTGATGTACTTTATGAATAGGCAGATTGAGCGGGATAGGGAACTTGCCTGTGATGAAGGCGTTCTGGCTTGTTTGCCTCATGACGAATATTTAGCCTACGGGGATACATTGTTACATTCGGTTGTGAAATCGGGAAGTTATAAGGAATCTTATGCGTCGGTTTCCTTACATGAAAATGCGAGAACACTGAAAGAGCGCCTTATTTCAATTGCAGCTTACAAAAAAAGTAGCGCAGGCTGGCTTGTATTTATTTGCCTATTTGTCACGCTCTTTGTTGTGGGTTTATTGGTTAATGTTTATCAGGCGAAGGTTTTTGCTTATGAGAAAAATAAAGGTGTTACCATCACGCGCGAAGATAACGCGACACGCGACACATTTTCTGCAATTAATTTGCAAGATGTTCAGCAGAATATCACAATTAAAAGTGGAGATGCGGAATCTTTTAGTTCGGGAAGTGATGAGAATCTGGTTGTGGAAAATGGCACGCTAACTTATAAAAAGCCAAATTCTGAAACTTACGCGAATATTGAAATTACTTTAAAAAAAGATAAGGTTTATAAAAAAATTGATATTAAAACCTCTGGGAGTAACGTGATAATTTCAGATGTACGAGCAAAATCAATTAATATTGATGGGATTCAGGCATTTTGCGAGTTGCAAGACGTAAAAACGGATACGCTTTTGGTGAAACCGAATTTTGCAAATGTGAGAATGACGGGGAGTGAAATAAATAAAACGATGCGCCTTCAAGGTCAGAGCTCCCTTATTCAAGTGGAAAAGTCGAGTGTTACGAATCTCGAAATGACTTCTTTTATGGCTAGTAAGTTAAATGAAGTGGACGTTGCGGAGAAGTTTGTCATAAATAACGGAGGCTCGTTAGATGCGCAAAATGTAACAGCTAGTGAACTCCAATTGACTACTTTGGCCGGCGGAGATATGAAGTTTAAAAAGACAAGTATTGCGAAATCTACCCAAATAACGAATAAAGAAAGTGCGCGCTTAGATTTTAATGGCGTATTAAAAGGGGATACTTTCATTTCAGTAGCGAGTCCTTTCGATACGAAAATTACAATTCAGGGGGCCATGAAGGATTATGCAATTAAAGCGCAGGCGAGTCAGGCGGATACATTTATTTTGAATGGCAGTCTGGAGAGTTATCCTTTTGAGAGCAATTTAGTAGCACAAAACAAGATGAGCATTACTAATGATTCGGTTATTAACAACCAATTTAAGTTATTTTTCATAAAATAAATTTTCCGCCTAGCCAATTGGTTAGGTGGATTTTTTTCTTTTTTACTATTGACATATAAAACTACAAGTTGTAGAATTAAATGTGTTCAAAAACTCGAAGAAGGGTGTGCAAAATGGGATTATTTAGTAGAAAAGAAGTAGCTGTTCCAAAAGAATATGTAGATTTTAACAAATTTTCAGCGGACAAAGAAAAATTATTATGCATAGGAGGAGCGACTACAGAGTGTAAGCATAAAGTGGAAACGAAACTGAGTGGCTCTAATAAAGATTTGAAATTGTATTATCCAAAAAATCGTGCAGCCAAAATTATCAAATACTGGTTACCAATGTTTAATATTTATGATAGTCATTCAGCGATGAGCCTTATTTCTAGCTGGATTGAAAATAATAACTATGTCAATACGGTTTCAGATAGGACGACGATGGCTGTTAAAAAAGATATCACTAAGGCGGCGCAAAAATTTAATTTTGACGCGAACGCGCTACTTCAATCAGCGGATAAAGTAAAAACTTACGGAGCGTTTGATTTAGATCGCCTAGGCTATATTGTACGTGTTTGTTTTTCGGTAGGTTTTCTAAGTGAAGAACAGGCGTGGAATTGTTTGGAGCAGCTCTTAGAAGATGCCGCAACTCATTTTGAAAGCTGGGACGATTATATTGTTAGTTTTTTAAACGGCCAGGAAGAACTTGATACAAGTTGGTATAGCGATACAATTGTGTCATATGTTGAATTGAAGCAAAATCAAGCGAGTTTATTAAATCGTTACCCACTAACATGAAAAAAGGGAGACTAAGCATGAAGAAAATATTAAGCTTTTTAACAATAGTATTAGTAGTCTTTGCATTATCAGCTTGTAGTAGCGGAGATAAAAAGGCAAACTTAGAGAAAGACACTTATGTGGCAGAAGTCAGTGGAGCAAACTTAGAAGCAACGTTTACGCATGACGGAGACAAGTTGAAGAAAGTGGACCAAACAATGGAGTATCCGCTTAGCTATTTTGGTCTTGCTGAAGGTGAGAAGTTAGACGATGCGATGAAAAAAGAGTATGAAGATAAAGTAAAAGAACAGTATAAAGAATATGAAGACGGAAAAGGGACTTCTTTAAAAGCTACATTTACTGATGACGCACTTAAACTTGAAATGTCAATCGACTTAGATAAAGTGGACGCAGAAAAAGTGAGCTCACTGCTCGGAGGAACAACTGATCCGAAAAATGTAAGCTATAAAGATACGGTCGAACAATTTGAAGCGCAAGGCTTTAAGAAAAAAGAAGCATAAACATGGCTCGTTTTATTTGAATAGATAAGTTTAAAGTCCGAAAGCTATATTTTTTCGGGCTTTTCTTTACTCTGTTTCAGACCGTATAAAGAAGGGACGAAAAGCAGGAGGAAGTTTTCCCAGACGGACCATTCCAGAATTTCTCCCCTTATGTTATATTTAATGGTGAGAGAAATGGGGGAAGGAAATTTGACGAAACAATATTTTTCTAATGACGATAATTTAAAACATGAGCGAAAATATTTGAATTTTATCCTTCGGGAAAATGAATTTAAATTAATTAGCGATGCAGGTGTTTTTTCAAAAAATGCGGTCGACTTTGGTTCGCGTGTTTTAATAGAAGCGTTCAAGTTCAACAAAGCAGGCGGACGCATTTTAGACGTCGGTTGTGGCTACGGTCCAATTGGTCTAGCTATAGCAAAAAGCTACCCAGAAGCCACTGTCGATATGGTAGATGTCAATTTGCGCGCACTTGAACTCGCAAAGGAAAACGCGATTTTAAATGATATTCAAAATGTGCATATTTTTGAAAGCTCGGTATATGAACATATTTCAAAAACAGACTATCAGGCGATTGTAAGTAACCCGCCAATTCGTGCCGGGAAAAAAGTTGTCCATGCCATTTTAGAAGAGTCCTATAACCATTTACTTCGCGGCGGTGAATTATGGATTGTGATTCAGAAAAAACAAGGTGGCCCTTCTGCGGCGAAAAAAATGGAAGAAGTGTTTGGTAATGTTGAAACCGTCGTAAAAGATAAAGGATACTTCATTTTTAAAAGTGTTAAATAGATTCCAGTCATTAATAGACAGGAATCTCAGACTACTGACAAACGGCAATCTTCGTCGTTAAACCCTCCGTTCCGAGGTTCACGTACTTAAGTACGCTCCACTTCGGTACTCGGTTTTGCCTAGAATCTCACCATTTGTCAGCAGTCTGATTTTGCGTGGACCGTTTTGTTTTGCGTAAACTTTAAGTTTTTCTACAAGCTGAGAGATTCCAGTCATTAATGACAGGAATCTTTTTTTATGTAAATTATATAGTTCGTCCTTTTTTATCTATGTTTTGTATCTTTTGAGATTTTTTTTCTTTCGCTAAAATAAAAGTACATGAGAAACTGTTTTTTCAGAAGAAAGGGAGAGAGGCATGAAAAAATTGGGACGCGAATTTATGAAAAATAAAGCTTTTCTGGCAATGTGCTTGCCTGGATTTGCTTGGCTAATTGTGTTCTTTTATATTCCAGTTTTCGGAAACGTTGTCGCATTTAAAGACTTCCAATATGCAGCTGGCGGCTTTATTGACAGCTTGAAAGCGAGTCCGTGGGTCGGGTTTGATAACTTTAAATTTCTATTTAGTTCAGACAACGCCTATTTAATTACACGGAACACCGTGTTATACAATTTGGCGTTTATCGTGCTAGGGCTTATTGTGGCCGTTATGATTGCAATTATTATGAGTGAACTACGTTCGAAAAGACTTGTTAAGGTTTATCAAACGTCGATGTTGTTACCTTACTTTTTATCATGGGTCGTTATTAGCTATTTTGTTTACGCTTTCTTAAGCCCAGATAAAGGGCTTTTAAACAGCATTATCGTTGCAAACGGTGGCGAAGCGATTAGCTGGTATACAGAACCGAAATACTGGCCATATATATTAGTGTTTATGGGCATCTGGAAAGGTGTCGGCTATAACAGTATTATTTATTTCGCAACGATTATGGGAATTGACCCGACCTATTATGAAGCTGCACAAATGGACGGTGCGAGTAAGTGGCAGCAAGTGAAAAACGTTACCTTGCCGCAACTAGTTCCGTTAATCACAATCCTATCCATTTTAGCAGTCGGGAATATATTCCGTGCAGACTTCGGTTTGTTCTACCAAGTGCCACGAAATTCAGGTGCGCTTTATGAAGTAACTTCTGTACTTGATACATACATTTATAATGGTTTGACAAGTACTGGTGACATTGGGATGGCAGCTGCGGCAGGGCTTTACCAATCATTAGTTGGATTTATTCTCGTAGTTGGAACGAATCTGATTGTCCGCAAATATGATCCGGAATCCGCACTTTTCTAGGAGGGAGTAAAAAATGGCAAAGAAAAAAATCAAAATTTCAGAAGTAAGACACCGCACTTTTGGGAAAAAAACGAATTTACTCTTCTCTATTTTAATTGGCTTATTCGCCTTTACGTGTGTATTTCCGCTAATTTTTGTTATTATCATTTCTTTGACGGGCGAAAATGCCCTTGTAACAGAAGGATATCAACTTATCCCTTCCGAGTGGAGCTTTGATGGTTACCGCTATTTGTATGAAATGAAAGATCAAATTTTACAATCACTTTTTGTAACCGTATTTGTAACCGTTTTTGGAACAATTATCAATGTTAGCTTTACATCTACGTATGCCTATGCTATTTCAAGACCAAATTTTAAATGGCGCCGCTTTTTAACCATTTTCGCGCTCATTACAATGTTGTTTAGCCCAGGGATGGTACCAAACTATATTATTATGACCAATATGCTTCAATTAAAAGATACCGTTTGGGCGCTAATTTTACCGATGGCATTAAGTCCGTTTAATATTATTGTGATGCGGACGTTCTTTAATCGTTCTGTATCAAATTCGATTATTGAATCCGCGCGAATTGACGGGGCAAGTGAAATTCGGATTTTCGTAAAAATCGTCTTACCGCTTGCAGTTCCAGGAATTGCGACAATTAGTTTATTTGCCGCTTTAGGTTATTGGAATGACTGGTTCAATGCCTTGCTATACATTCAAAGCGACAATTTAGTCCCATTACAATATTTACTCATGAAGATTCAATCAAATATCGATTATATGGCTCAAAATGCTGGAATGAGTGGCAATATGGCAGGTGGCCTTGCAACCATTCCGCGAGAAGCGACCCGAATGGCAATGGTTGTTATTTCGACATTACCAATTGCTCTAAGCTACCCGTTCTTCCAAAAGTATTTTGTAAGAGGCATGACAATCGGTGGCGTAAAAGAATAAGGCCTTGTAGGGAGCAGTTTACTCTGCTTCCTTTCTGGCGTTTTTAAAAGGAGAGGAAATCATGATTGGACGCGCAATAGAACAAATCTTTATACGGTGCTATACCATCATCAAATTAAACCTTATTTTTGTCGGCTTAATGTTTTGTGGAGGTATTCTCTTAGGAATCGGCCCAGCGTGGTCAACCATCACACAACTAGCCTTTTCAGAAGAATTTTCCTACAAAGAAATAACTTGGAAAAGAGCTTTTGCACAGTTTAAAGCAAGTTTTAAACGTGGGAACGCATTGTTTTACCTATTTGCAGGGGCATTTGCACTCCTTGCCTACAATTTATATCTAGTCGTCCAAATGAAGGGGCTCGTTTTCTTTGTCATTACTCTCGTCCTCGCGTTTTGCTTGTGCGTACTTTTTCTAGGCTACTTCTTCGTACTAATCACAGATGCGCGTTATGAGACTAACGTGAAAAATATTTTAAATCTCTCTGTCATGGCATTTTTTAGCAATTTTTTTACCCTCATTAAAATGGCTTTGGGCTTTTTTGTAGTCGGTTTCTTAACTTTTAAATACCCAGCACTCCTATTATTCGGTGTGGAAGCTATTACAATCTTTTTTGCCCTATTTATTACCCGCGGAGTTTATGAGATGATAAACAAGAAGTTTGAACTGGAATAAGAGGATGTGGGAATTTTGTGAAAAAGAAAAATGTTTTCATGTATTTGTTAAAGTGGTACGCCGTCGTCTTAATTGTTGGCATCACAATTTTTGCAGCGTTTGTTAGTTACTTTATTTTTGAGCGCGATGAAAAAATTGCACAAACGGCAACGAATCAATCTGCTGGGCACGTGGCAGACATCATCTCTGGGAAAAATTCTAAATTAGACTTGATTACACGTGATTTACTCAGTAATCAAGCGAAAGTAGACAGCTTGCACCATTTCTTTGATATGAACAGCGAAGAATATTTGAATTACAGTATTCATAATGAAACGAGCACGGAATATAATTATTTACCACTAAGACTCCGCGAAATATATTATGATGACGAAAGTGTTCAGTCCATTGCTATATCACTTGAGGACGAAAAAAAAGTACTGTATTCAGATTTGGCGAATAAAAACGGCTATTTAGTCGATGCTGTTCCAAAAGAAGAAGATGGTGTTCGTTTGCAAAAAAATTTACTGAATCCAGCGACACTTGAAAAAATGGGAGATCTTTATTTAACGCTACGACCGGATGAATTTAAAGAAACACTATCGACATACGGAGAAGACTTGCCTGTTTCGCTCTACATTTTAACCGAACAAGGAAACCTCGTGTTTGATTACCAAATGGATAAAAACGACAAGAGTAAAGAAGTTTTAGAGGCAGAGCTACCAAATGGCATTAATAAAACTTTGACCGAACTAAACAAAAACTACACTGTGAAACATGTGACACTAGCAAATGGGTATCAAGTTGTGACGCTAATTTCCAATCAAAATGTGTGGCATTCCATGAAAAGCTCGCTTATATTTTTATGGATAGGCGTATTTTTACTTAATTTATTACTCATTACAGCACTCTACAAAATTTTTTCGAAATACAATCAACAAGTAAAAGGGATTCTATATTCGATTCAGGATGTTTCAAATGGGGAAATGGCAGCGCGAATTGATGAGAGTAGCAAAGAAGGGGAACTATACGCGATTTCACATGGTATAAACGCCATGCTAGACAGCATTAACCAGTACATCACAGATATTTATGAACTGGAAATTGCGCAAAAGGATGCCAACATGCGAGCGCTTCAGTCACAAATTAATCCTCACTTCTTATATAATACGCTCGAGTATATTCGCATGTATGCTGTAAGCCTCGAAGCAGACGAACTCGCAGAAGTCGTATATGCGTTTGCTGCGCTACTTAGAAATAATATTTCGCAAGAGAAAACAACAACAGTCGCCGCCGAATTTGACTTTTGTGAGAAATATTTTTATTTGTATCAGATGCGCTATCCAGACCGCCTGGCCTATTCTTTCTCAGTTGCAAATGAAGTGCGAGATATGCGGATTCCAAAATTTATTATTCAGCCATTACTTGAAAATTATTTCGTCCACGGTGTAGATTATACGCGGATAGATAACGCTGGTAGCATTAAAGCCTTTTTAGAAAATGAAACGGTCGTCATTATTGTGAAGGATAACGGGAAAGGAATGCCTCTTAGCAAACTTAATGAACTGGAAGAAGATTTACTTAAAGATAATTCTCTTGAAGAAGGAAAATCAATTGGCATTAAAAACGTAAACGAAAGAATGCGTGGTTTTTTCGGAAGTCTCTATCAAATGCGGATTATGCAAAATGAAACGGGTGGCGTAACGATTGAAATTCGCTTTCCTTTTAAAAAGAAGAGGAGTGAATCCTAATGTATCGAGTTCTTTTAGTGGATGACGAGTATATGATTGTGAATGGCTTAAAGAAGCTGATTTCATGGCAGGAATATGGATATGAGGTTGTTGGAACGGCAGCAAATGGAGAAGAGGCACTCGCATATGTTCGTAAAAATCCAATTGATTTGGTCGTTGTCGATGTCAACATGCCAGTTCTCTCGGGAATTGAATTTGTCGCGAAAGCGCGCGAGGAAGGAATTCCTTTTCGT
This sequence comes from Listeria tempestatis, assembly GCF_963575625.1. Taxonomy (NCBI): domain Bacteria; kingdom Bacillati; phylum Bacillota; class Bacilli; order Caryophanales; family Listeriaceae; genus Listeria; species Listeria tempestatis. Next base: position 49,934 of record NZ_CAUYTK010000013.1, on the reverse strand, counting down.
TTCATCATGCTCTCAGGTTATCAGGAGTTCCAATATGTGAAGGACACGCTAAAGCTTGGAACGGAAAATTATTTGTTAAAGCCTGTGAATAAAGCGGAGATGGTCGAAACGCTCCAAATGGTTACAAAAGCGCTAAAACAAGATGAGCAGGACGAACGCGATCAAGGTTACTTGGCGGAATATTTCATTCTAAGCTGGATTCACGGCGATATCATTTACAGTGATTTAAGTACCTATTTGCTAGAAAATAATATTGATGTGTTAACGGAAAACTACACGGTTATTTTTATAAAACGCGGACCGGATGAAATGCAAATTCAAGACTATTTGATTCAAGAAAATCAACCGCTCATTCATTATGCGCTGGAAATTGATATGTGGTTGCTTGTTTATTTAGGGGATAAAATGCCGCTTAAGATTTTTACGAAGAAAATGAAAGCGGCGCTTAGTTTAAGTGATGCGGATTTGGTTGTTGGGGAAACGGTTGTGGATATGAAAGAAGTGCCATCAAGTTATGACAGCGCGCTAAGTTCAAGCAGGCTACATGAATTTTATGATTTTAACGGCTTGAAAAGTAGTGAAGTTGGCGATGTGGACGCTCGGGGGGCGCTACCGAGCATTTCCTTCGTTGAATTTAATAAAGCGCTATCGCTACGTGATTTTGAAACGATTCAAGGTGAAATTGAAATTATTTTTGCTAAATTACGTGCGGCAGCTGCAAAACCAGACTACACGCGGCACATTATTTTTCTGATTTTCATTGACTTATATCGCCAATTCGAAGGCTTGAGCGAAGAATTTTATCAAAATCAGGCGGAAAAGATTACGTCTGGTCTTAATTTTGAAGAACTTGAACCTGTTATTTGGGACACGATAGAAGAAATTAGAAGCAGTAAGGGTCGGAGAATTTACTCGCAGCACGTGCAAGACGTCATTGAAATCGTACAAGAAGAATATCATCTTGCACTGTCGCTGAAGGAAATCGCTGGCAGAATCCATATGAACACCATGTATCTTGGTCAGCTTTTTAAAAAAGAAACAAACAAAAGTTTTTCCCAGTATCTACACCAATATCGCATTAAAAGGGCACAAAGTTTCTTGGTAGATACGGGTATGACCATTAGCGAGATTGCGGAAAAAACAGGCTATACGAGCGCAGGTTACTTTTATAAAAGCTTTAAGAAAATTTGCGGCATCTCGCCAAAGGAGTTTCGTGAGGAATATCAAGCGAACTTCAATCCAATCGAATAGGAGGAACAGGCGTGAAATACAAAGAAAAATACGTAACGGGCGAATATCTTTCGTTTAAAAAAGGGGCGTTTAAATTACGCTTGGAAAGCCGCTTCATTCGTTTTGGCAAGCCAGAAGATGTCCCGTATGGACGCTCGAATCCAAAACAACTCTTTGAAATTTTACCGGGCGACACGGAAGAAAAGTGCGATGTAAGACTACGTCACGTTTTTGACCGCGGAATTCCAGGCGATGGCTTTAAACTTAAAGTTGAGCGTGAGCTTGTGACGATTCACGCTTCTTGTCGGCGCGGCATAAGATACGGCATGGAAGCGTTTATGGAGCATATCATTGTGCGTGCAGATACTGTTTTTGTGCCGCTTTTAGAAATAAGTCATGTGGCATCTTTACCGATGCGCGGCATTGTGGAGGGCTTTTACGGCAAGCCATGGCAGCACGAGGACAGGCTTAGAGCTCTTCGTTTTATTCGTGACCATAAGCTGAACACTTATATGTACGCGCCAAAACATGATACGCTTGGTCGCATGAATTGGCGTGAGTTTTACCCAAAAGAGGAACTTGCTCTTTTTGAGGAATATGTGCACTTTGCGGCAGATTGGGATATTGATTTTTACTATATGATTAGTCCGGGGAATGATATTGACTATACGTCTATGGCGGATTTAAAGGCACTTTTTTCGAAATTAAAGCAGCTAATTGATGTTGGTGTGACGCGTTTTGGTTTACTGCTCGATGATATTGATTATATTTTGAAAGGTGAAACGAAAAAACGTTTTCTGACGCCGGGTGTGGCGCATGCCTATTTGGTGCGCGAGGTGGATGCATTTTTATGTGAGACGCTCGTTCATTATGAGCTAGTTGTTTGTCCGACAGAGTATGACAACGGCTTTGATTCGCCGTATTTAGCTGAACTCGCTAGGCATACGCCGCCTGAAATCCCGTTCTTCTGGACGGGACCTGAAACGCTCGCGCATGCAATTACAACAGCAGATACGCTACGAATGAGGGACACATACGGTCACCCCATTATTGTTTGGGATAATACACCAGTCAATGACTTTCTGGACGATAAGAAGCAATTTTTTCTTTCTCCTTATGAAAATCGGACGCCGTATTTGGCGGAAAGCGGCACAATTGGGCTTGTCGCCAATCCAATGCCCGCACTAGAGCTCTCCAAAATTACGCTTCACCATATGAGCCAATTTGCTTGGTATAGTGGAAGTGAAAATTTTGAGGAAGTACTGACCGAATTTGCCGGCGATTTTCTGCCAAGTTTTCGTGTTTTTGCCGAGCATAATCAAAATACTCGCGTTCATTTTGGCTTGTCGCTCCGCCATCAAATTTTACTGCGCGAAAATGATGTGCAAGGGATTCATGCTGAAGTAGAAAAACTCGTTTTGGCGCTGCGTGAGCTAGGAGAGCTACCCAATTCGCGCTTTCAAACTGAAATCGCACCGTGCTTAAACCGGGCGGAGTGTGAACTCGTTTTAGCCAAAGCGCTCGTGAAAAAAGATTTAGTGGAAGCAGAGAAAACGGCGGATCAGCTTGAGAAAATGGATTATGTGACAAGTTCCAATTTACCGTACCGCTTATATAAAAACTATAGTTTATCGCTTTTTTAATATGATTTATACCTTTTTGGAAGTATGGACAAATAGTATAATTTTTCCTAGAAAGCGTTTTCTTTGCTTAGGTAAAACTATATTTTAAAAGAGGAGTGGAAGGAAAAATGAAAAAGTGGATAAAAGTATTAACAGCAGGGATTCTTGCAACAGTCCTTCTTGTTTCACTATCGGCTTGTGGTTCATCTGATTCTGCAAAAGGCAGTGATAAAGATACCATTGTGATGTATCAAATTGGTGATAAACCTGAGGGCTTCGATAAGTTGTTAGAAAAAGCAAATGAAACTATTGAAAAAGAGACGGGCGCTAAACTGGATATGCGTTTCATCTCTTGGGGCGATTATGACAAGAAAATGTCCGTTATGGTATCCTCAGGCGAAAACTATGATATCGCCTTCGCAAATAACTATGTCATCAATGCCCAAAAAGGAGCCTACGCTGATTTAACGGATCTTTTACCAAAATATGCAAAAGAAGCGTATGATCAATTAGACCCAGCTTATATAAAAGGGAATTCGATTAATGGAAAATTGTACGCGATGCCGGTAAACGGCAATGTGTTCGCGCAACAAGTCCTCACATTCAACAAGCAATATTTAGATAAATATAATTTAGATGTCTCAAATGTGAATACGTATGCGGATTTGGAACCACTTTTAGCAACAGTGAAGAAAAATGAAAAAAGTGTTATGCCACTAGCAGCTGGTCAAGGCTTTAAAGTTGAAGCAGATTTAGAATACCCAATTGAAAATGGCATGCCGTTTGCAGTTGACTTAAAAGGTGACACAACGAAAATTGTGAATCAATTTGATACAACAGAACTACGCGAGAATTTACGCACAATGCATGGCTTCTACAAAAAAGGTTATGTTGCACAAGATGCAGCAACAAATACTACTGAGTATCCTTTAGACGGAGCAACTTGGTTTGTTCGTCAAGAAACACAAGGTCCATATGATTATGGTGATATGTTACTTACGCAAGTTGCGGGTCAAGAACTTGTATCTCGTCCAATCACAGATCCTTCTAAAACAAATGCACAATCCCAAATGGCAAACTTTGTCGTTTCAAGTAACTCAAAAAACAAAGAAAAAGCAGTTGAAGTCCTAGGTGTGATCAACTCAAATCCAGACGTGCTAAACACACTTGTATACGGTGAAGAAGGCAAAAACTGGGAAAAAACAGATAATGATCATGCAAAATTATTAGATGGTTATAAAGCGAATAATCATTTATCTGCTTGGAATACAGGGAATAACAAAGTTCTTTACCCAACTGCAAACATTACAGACGATATGATTAAAACGCGTGATGAGTCTATTGCAAACGCAACGGAGTCACCACTTCTAGGCTTTAATGTTAAAACAGATTCTATTAAAACCGAGCTTTCAAACATTGCAAACGTGATGAATCAGTACATCGACGGCCTAAACACGGGTACTTTGGATCCTGATAAAGCGATCCCAGAAATGAACAAAAAACTTGAAAAAGCGGGCTATGAAAAAGTTAGAAAAGAACTACAAAAACAATACGATGCTTTTTTGAAAGAAAATAAATAAGCCAAAAAACACCTTCTTCGCGGAAGGTGTTTTTTGAACGGGGTCCTCTATATTTTAGTTTTGAAAATACAATGAAAAAGTAGTGATTTCTTGTATGGCGCAAGTAAAGTCTATTTTTAAACTGTAACAAAATATTCATAAAAAACAGTGCGTTTTTAAAAATAAGCTTTAAAAATAAGTTTAAAGTGATAAGGAAATACTGTAAAATATTTTTCAAGTGAACATGCAGGAATATGATTTTGATTTATTTTTATACGATTAAGTTTAATAAGCTTTGCAGGTTTATATACAAAATTTTGAGAGTTCAGGTGATAGAAATCTTAATTTTTCCAAACTAGAGAAGGTGTGGATTCTAAGGATGAAAAAGTTTTTGATCCAAAAAGTAAAGCGGTTACTCATAAAAATTTATATGTGGTATTCAAAAATCTTTGAGAAGAATTTTAGTGATGAGAAATGTGATTTAAAATATCTTCTTTTTAAAAAACAAAAAACTAAAAAATTACTTGTTATTTTTTCAGCGTATCCGGGAGAAGGTCAGAAAGCACGTTATAATTATGTGGTTAAGTTTCGTGGTTTAAAAACATCAAGGCTGTATATTTTAGATGATTTTGGACCAAAAGGAAAAGGTGCGTATTACCTTGGTGAAAGTAAAGACTTTTATATCGAACAAACTGTTTATCGTCTAATTGAAAAAGTAAGACTCGAGCTTCAGGTGGATAAAGTAAATGTTGTAACATGTGGTTCGAGCAAAGGAGGGTATGCAGCGATATATTTTGAAAATAAATATAATTATGGAGCTTCAATTTCTGGGGCTCCCCAAATTTTATTGGGAGATTATTTATACATTTATAAACATCAACCGTTACTCAAGTATATTATGGGTAGTGTTTCAGAAGAGAACCGTCATGAGTTAAATGAAAGGATGCTCCAATCAATTATTCATAAAAAAAGCAAAAGTAAAATATCTATTTTGGTAAGCCCGTTAGATGGTATGTATGAAAATCATGTTAAAAAGCTGTTAGTTTTTATGAAAGATTATCATATCCATATTGATATAAGTATCTATGATTATAAAAAGCATAGTGATATAGGAATATATTTCCCTAAATATGCCATTCATCAATTTAATGCATATTTTGACCAAAGGGATATTTCACAAACATTCTCTATACATTAACCATTACTACAACGAGAAAAACAACTAAGCTAAGTGATACGCTTTTTGTTTTATTCTACATTTAATGAATTAAAAAATCCCAGTATTAAATGCAGTATACGACCTGATATGTTTTTTGATAAGAAAATACATCAATAGGGACTGGAAGCAGTGCAAAATAAATGGAAGAATATTTATAGGCACGTAGGCTTTACGAGGTATTTAGATAATGTGATAGTGTATTTAATGAGCTTTCGCCCGTAGATGGGAAAGTGAGTGGGTAAATATGTATAGTTAAGTTGGAAAAATAAAAAGTACATTATTAATAAACTGTTAAAAACCGAGAAACGAATCCAAGTGGAGACAATGTTTCTCGGTTTTAGCTTGCTAGTTTACTCTCTATTTGAAATGGAAAACGGTAATTCTTCCTCTGAAATCTCATGCTCTTCTGGTACAAGGCCTAACGTGGTGGTTAGATTGCCGCCGCGGATTAGGTCGCTGTGGGTGATGAAAAGCGATTTTAAAGGTTTATTGTCGCGCGTTCTGGCTGTGACGAATTGATGCGCAGGCGAATTGTTCGCTGTATTTAACGTTAAGGTTTTGCCGTTTGGCAGTTCAATGCGCACGTTTTCGAAAGCGGGAATCCCAAAGACGTATTCTCCCGAGCCGGGTGTCACGGGATAGAAACCGAGCGCGCTGAAGATGTACCAGCCAGACATGCTGCCGTTGTCCTCATCGCCAGGATAGCCGTCCACACTAGCGTCATAAAATTGATTTATAGCTTGCTTGATTAGAACCTGCGTATAAGCAGGTTTTTTCGCGTAGGCGAACAAATAGGGTAGGTGGAAACTTGGTTGGTTGGACAGTGCAATTTGCCCGAAGTCGATCATCGCCATCTCGCTCATTTCGTGGATTTCATAGCCGTAGCCATCTACATCGAACGCGGGAGGCGTGTTTGCGAGCTCGGTCAGCTTACGCAAAAATCCACCTTCGCCGTATGCTTCTTTTAGGCCTAAAAAGTCGTGGAAAACCGCGAAACTACTCTGCCAAGCGCTCCCCTCGGCGTAGTCTTTCCCCCAAGAAAAAGGATTGAAGGGGGTTCTGAAATTTCCGTTTTCATCTTTAGCGCGCATAAAACCTGTTTCTTTGTCAAAAATATGTAGGTAGTTTTTCGAGCGTTCCTCGTATTCGGTTTCGAGCGCTTTGTTTCCGAGTGTCTTTGCGACGGCTGAAATGCAAAAATCACTGTAGGCGTAATCTAAAGTGTGGTTGACGCTTTCATGGTAGCTTAGAGGAACATAGCCAAGACGGTTGTAATCAAGCGCGCCGCGGCGACCGTAATTCTCTTTGTCAGACTGTGTCGTAGCCGCTTTTAGCATCGCGTCTTGGAACTCTGGCATTAAATGTGTGCCAATATTTTTTACGGCAGCGTCTGCGATGACCGCATCAATGAGTGTGCCTGGCATGAGGCCGCGCTCGTCAGGCGATAGCCATTTTGGCAGGTAGCCTGTTTCGCGGTAGCTATTTAAAAAGCCACCAAGCATTTTTTCGTACTCATCAGGAATCAAAAGCGAATAAAGTGGAAACACCGTCTTATACGTATCCCAGAATCCATTATTTGTATATAATCTTCCATCCGAAACGCGCCGCGCCGTCGTATCATAATGAACGGCATTTTGATTCGCATCATATTCATAAAAGCGCTGCGGGAAAAGCGCCGTTCGGTATAGACAATGATAAAATGTGGAAACTTTCGCCTGATCCGAGTCACTTACTTGAATTTTGCTTAAATAGGCATTCCACTTCGCGGCTGCCCTCGTTTTGGTCGCTTCAAAATCATCATTTGCTCGCCGCTTTAAATTGAGGCATGCTTGTTCTGAACTGATGAAGCTTGTCGCCAAACTAATTTCCACCGTTTTAGCTGCCAATCCGCCAAAACTAACTTGGAAAAATTGATTCTCAGCTTTTTGTGCCGAATTTGAAATGATTTCACCAGATGCTTGGAACCCCGTGTTTGCGAAATCAAACGGGTAGTCAGCCGTTAAGACGAAGTGCATTTTGAATTCTGGATCCGCGCAGCCAGCAAAATTTTGTACGTACCCTAAAACGCGATTTTGCTGTTCGTCCACCTCAATATAACTGATATTTTCAGCAGAAAAAATGAAGCCGTGTTGTTCTTCTTTCGTATAAGAAAGTCGGATTTTCGCACCGTAAGTACTTGGTGCGAGTTCGCTTGTAATTTGATAGCGAAGTTGTTTGATTTTCAAGTAGTGCGGGCTAAAAACAGCTTCGTTCGGTCGGTAAGAACTTTGGGCAAAATATAAGTCGGAATTTGCCAATTTTCCAGAAATCGGGGTGAGTAAAAAATAAGAAAAGTCGCCCATCCACGGGCTTGGTTGGTGTGTCAGGCGAAAGCCTTGGAAGGTGTGGTCGTTCGGATGGAAGAACCAACTTCCATTATTGTTTGTTGTTTGCGGCACAAAATGATTCATGCCCCACGGGACAGAAGTGTAGGGAAGCGTATTCCCGTTTGAATAGCTGTGTTGATTATTCGTGCCATGCCGAGTATCGATTTGTGTAACGTCCATAATTTCCTCCAGTTCTAACGTGTCCCGCTCGAATCCCTTTCAATTAAAGAAACAGGAATAATGGCGTTTTCCACGTCTTTTTTTTGAATTCGTTTTTGTAAATGAATTGCGGCTGTTCTTCCCATCGCTTCAAAATCTTGCGAAATCGTTGTGAGCGATGGTTCAACAAATTCTGCAGCTTGAATGTTATCAAAGCCAGTAACAGCCAAATCCGAAGGGATACGAATCCCCACTTCTTTCGCTTGCTTCATAAATTGAATAGCCATCAAATCATTTTCTGCGACAACCGCCGTAACACCTTCTGCGACAAACTTTTGCGCGCGCCTCGCATAAGATTCCTCGGAGAGCACGTCCGCTTCCGTATGAAATGAAATCCCCGCCTCAAACAAAGCCCGCAAATAACCCATATAACGCTCACGGACAGTAGAAGTTTCTTGAATTGTTCTACTGTTTAAAAAGGCGATTTTCTTATGGCCTTTCGAAAGGAGCAAATGAGCCGCCAAATACCCACCACTAAAATTATCAGCCGTCACATACGGAAACGGAATACCCTCCATTTTTTTATCGAGTAAAACAACCGGAAAATCCTGAAAATGCAATTGATAAAGAATATCCAAGTTTGAATTTCCAGTTTCTGGATAGTAAATCATCCCGTCATATTGTTCAATCAATTGGAAAAAATGCGTTTGAGTTAGGAAACTTTCGTCCTGAATATGCACATGGTAACCTTTTTCCGCTAAATACGGGAGCATTAGCGCCGTGAAATTCCCAAGGTCATGTTGGCCTGGAAAAGGCAAAATAAAAAGGACTTGTTTCATAGAAGTAGCCGCTCTTGAAATGGAACGCGCCTTAACGAAAGTCCCCTTACCGCGAGTTCGCTCCACTAAACCTTTGTTTTCCAGTTCAGATAACGCACGTTTTGATGTGATTCGACTTGTCTGATAGGAGGCAGCTAGCGCATGTTCTGTAGGCAACTGTGCGCCAACTTGTAGCTCGCCAGACATAATTTGACTTTCAAGATGTTCGCTAATTTGCTGGTAAAGTGGTTTTTTGACCATTCCAATAACCCCCTTTGATATATCATTTGATATTTTTACTATACCAAATTTATAGTTTAAAGGAAAATAAAATGAAAAAACACTAGACAATTTATGCTAACATCGTTATACTGTATTTAGTAATAAAAAGATATATCAAATTTTAGGAGTGTTTTAAATGACATATCAAGAGGTGCCGGTTTCGGTGGAAAAATTCATGAAAACAATAACGGAGAAATGTGGGGAGTCGCATGCGAACTGGGCGAAAAATTTTAATGCCTGTTTTGCTAATACACTTCTCACAACGGTCAAACGTTTACCAGACGACACAACATTTTTGCTTACGGGTGACATACCAGCTATGTGGTTACGCGATTCTACAGCACAGGTTAGACCTTATCTCGTTCTTGCAAAAGAGGATTCAAAAATAGCTGGAATGATTCGCGGTTTAGTCGAGCGCCAAATGCAATTTATTTGTTTAGACCCTTATGCAAACGCATTCAATGAAGAAGCAAATGGTGCAGGTCATCAAACGGATAACACGGAAATGCATCCGCAAGTTTGGGAACGGAAATACGAAATTGATTCACTTTGTTATCCTATTCAATTAAGTTATTTACTTTATAAGGCGACGGGAGAAACAGAACAATTTAATGAAACGTTCCACCAGGCAGTGAAGAATATTTTAAATGTGTGGGAAGTGGAACAAAAACATGAACATTCTCCGTATATGTTTACGCGCGACACGTGGCGCATAGAAGATACGCTACCTGAAGACGGAAAAGGGACACGGGTTGGCTACACAGGCATGACTTGGTCAGGTTTTAGACCGAGTGATGATGCTTGTAAGTTTGGCTATTTAGTCCCGTCAAATATGTTTGCGGTCGTTGTGCTTGGTTATTTGGAGGAAATTTACAAGGAAATCAAAAGTGATGTGACGCTTGTGAAGCGGATTCAGGCGCTTAGGGAAGCGATTCAAGAAGGTATTGAGACATACGGAAAAACAAAATCAAAAGCAGGTGAGACGATTTTTGCGTATGAGGTGGATGGTCTTGGAGGTGTGAGTGTGATGGACGATTCAAACGTACCAAGCCTACTTTCGGCGCCGTACTTAGGTTACGTGTCACCAGATGATGAAACGTATCTGGCAACGAGAAAGGTGCTACTAAGTGAGGAAAACCCTTATTTTTATAAAGGAGAGTTTGCGAAAGGCATTGGCAGTTCGCACACGCCGCCTAATTATATCTGGCCAATTGCGCTTGCGATGGAGGGCATGACAACAGATGATAAGACGGAGAAAGAACGTATTTTAAATTTGCTTGTTGATTGTGACGGTGGAACGAATTTAATGCATGAAGGTTTTGATGTGGATAATCCAAATGCCTATACACGTGAATGGTTTTCTTGGGCGAATATGATGTTTTGTGAGCTTGTAATGGATTATTTTGATATTCGAGTTGAAAAATAGGAGGAGAAGACGTGAAAAAAGTTTATATTGTTTCGCATAGTCACTGGGATAGAGAATGGTATATTCCGTACGAGGCGCATCATATGCGGCTCATTCAATTGATTGACGACCTGCTCGAATTGTTTGAAACCGATCCAGAATTTGAAAGTTTCCATTTAGACGGACAAACAATCATTTTGGACGACTACTTAGAAGTGCGCCCAGAAAAAGAAGCGGCTGTCAGGAAAGCCATTAAAGCAGGCAAGCTGAAAATTGGCCCATTTTACATTTTACAAGACGCCTTTTTAACAAGCAGCGAATCAAACGTGCGCAACATGCTAATTGGTATGCAAGAAAGTAAAAAATGGGGGGAACCTGTTAAGCTTGGCTACTTCCCAGATACATTTGGCAACATGGGACAAACTCCGCAATTGATGAAAGAAGCGAATTTGGATGTGGCTGCTTTTGGCCGAGGAGTCAAGCCGACTGGTTTTAATAATGTTGTCATAAACGATGAAAAATATTCCTCACAGTTTTCAGAGATGTGGTGGGACGGCCCAGACGGTAGTCGCATTCTAGGCGTGCTATTTGCCAATTGGTACAGCAACGGGAATGAAATCCCAACGGACAAAACGGCTGCAAAATCATTTTGGGAGCAAAAACTGCACGATGCCGAACAATATGCTGCAACAGACCATTTGCTTATGATGAACGGCTGTGACCACCAACCAGTCCAAAAGGATATTACAGAAGCTATTCGTGTTGCCAATGAATTGTATCCTGACATTGAATTTATTCATGCTGGTTTTGATACGTATTTAGCCGCACTAAAAGCGGATTTGCCGGCAGAAATGAGCGTCATTGAAGGTGAACTTACAAGTCAAGAATCAGACGGTTGGTACACGCTTGCGAATACAGCGTCTTCGCGCGTATATTTGAAACAGCAAAACACGGAAGTGAGCTGCCAGCTAGAAAATATCGCTGAACCGCTTGCGACAATGGCGTTTGCGGAAGGTTTTGAATATCCAACTGACAAACTCAATTATGCATGGAAGACGTTGATGCAAAACCACCCGCATGATAGCATTTGTGGATGTAGTGTAGATTCGGTTCACCGCGGCATGTTAACACGTTTTGAAACGGCAAATGAAGTTGGCAAATATGTAGCAAATGAGGCGGCGGTATTCCTCGCGGATAAAATTGATACGAGTGCCTTTGATGCTGACGCGAAACCGTTCGTTGTTTGGAATACGACCTCTTTCAAAAAAACGGGCTCTGTTACGATTGAGATTGAATGGGAGAGAATGCTTTTTGCAGGCAATAAACATGACACGCTCTACGATAAACTTTCTAATAAACCTGCACCTGAAGTTTGTGTTGTGGACGTTCGCGGCAATCAAGTTCCGTTTGAGCTCTTATCGCAAGACGTACGTTTTGGTTTCGATTTACCTAAAGATGCTTTTAGAGTGCCTTATATTGCGCGCTACATTACTGTCGAGCTGTTTCTGACAGACATGCCGGCATACAGCCATGAGGTTTTTGGCCTTGTACAAAAATCACCTATTGCTAGTTCGGGTAGCGTTTTGACGGGTGAGCGTACACTTGAAAATGATACTGTTCGTGTTGATGTAAAGCCAAACGGACTTCTGACAGTAACGCACAAGCCAACTGGTCGCGTTCATGAAAACCTTCTTTCTTTTGAGGAAACGGGAGATATTGGGAACGAATATATTTTCTTTGAGCCGACCGGAGTTCCGCGCTACTACTCGCATGAAAGCCCAGCTGAAGTTCGGGTCATTCGAAGTACGCCAAATGTTGGGGAAATTGAAATCCGAAAAGAAATGCTTGTCCCTGAATCCGCGGACGATTTGCTCGACAAGGAACAAAAAATGGTGCTCGAATTTAAGTTAAGGCAAGCTAAACGCTCTAAAAAAATGAAAAAAATGGTCATCACGACTCGTGTTATTTTAGAGAAAAACAATTCGCTCGTGCAATTTGAAACGACCGTGAATAACGACATCAAAGATCACAGGTTGCGCGTTTTATTCCCAACGAGCTTTGAAACGAGCGTCCATCAAGCAGACAGCATTTATGAAGTGGTGACGCGGAAAAATAAGATGCCAGAAACGTGGGAAAACCCGACAAATCCGAATCATCAACATGCTTTCGTGCATATGGAAGACGAGGTTTGCGGAATGACAATTGCAAACATTGGTTTAAATGAGTATGAGGTGTTAGCGGATAATACAATCGCGCTGACGCTATTCCGCTCTGTGGGTGAGATGGGGGACTGGGGATACTTCCCTACGCCAGAAGCGCAGTGTCTAGGTGAACACGTTTTCCGCTACGGTTTAATTGTGCACGGTGCTGATGAACGTGAAAAATCGTTCCATCAAGCAAAACAATTCCAAGTGCCCTTTAGCGCGAAACAAACAGATCGCCATCACGGAGAAATCCCTGCTACAGCAGCTTTCCTAAAAGCAAATAACGACGCTTTCTTAATGACCGCCCTTAAAAAAGCCCAAACAGAAGATGCCATAATCCTGCGCGGTTATAATTTAAAAACAACAAAAGAACCACTCAAAATTAAAGCAGGTACGCGCGGTAGCTACCGTACAAACCTCCTTGAAGAAGGAAAGACCCCACTCCCGAATGAACTACAACCTGCAGAAATCATGACGATTAAATTAATATAACAAGTGCCAGAGGCTGGGATATAACTCCCAGCCTCCTTTTTTAATATATTAGCATGTTTTTGATGCGTGAAGACAAAAAATTCACAAAGTAGTCACAATTTGAAAGCAGTTCGAATGGTATACTAAAACAATAGACAAAAACATCAGGAGGAAAAACCATGCGGGAAATAAAATCAAATGAATCCGTGTTTCATGAGCACGCGGAAAAAATGGGCAAGCTAAAAAATGAGGCCTATTTGCCGCTTCAAGATGGCAATATGACGGAGGCGATACATCGTGAAAAACGTGTATTACATCAACTCAAAGAAGACCAACAAAACATCCAAAAGAGGTGGCGCACATGAGTCGGATTGCTATTTTGGAAGTGAAGGCCTTTTTAGTGACGCTTCAAACCTCCAATGCGGAGGCGCGCACGTGGCTGAAGGCATTTCAACAGGCGGTTATCGCCTATACGAAGGAATCGCGTGTTTCGGGGAAAGCGGTCGAGGCGTCGAAAGCCTATTTTGAAGCAAGTTATGTGCCTCTGGTGGACACCGTTTTGCAAGCCATGGATATGAGTGAGGCGCTACTCGCGCAGTACATACAAGATTTTTATAGCCAAGTTGATGCCACGCCAGATACGTATATTGATGCGGAGCTATTGCAGGATGTGATGGCAGACGTACGGCGGCTAAAGCGGGAAAAAGAGCGACTCGCACAATCGATGGGCGGTGGCATGGGGACAACGTTACAAAGTCAGCAACAAACCTATTCGATGCAGCTTTATGAAGCGATGGAGGAAGAAAAAATACTCGAGAAATACCTCGCCTTTGAACAAAGTCATACGCATTTTTTCGCCCCGTTTCGTGAGCTTGTGCACGCTGTGCAGCGTGCGGTGGATGCGCTTCAAAATCAAGTACACTTTCACGCAGAAACGGGCATGTACAGTGTCGCGAAAACCTTTGCGCCGGCGATGCAACGCTTGCAGCAGTCGCTGAATGAAGCGCGCGGGATTGATCCAAAACGCGAAGCCCAGTTAGAAGGCTATCTCTTATTCAAGGTGCCTTATACCGATTCAAACGGAAAAGAGCAAGCGATGTGGATTTTGGAGAAAGACGGCGTCCGTGTCCCGAACCGCGAACTTGAAGCCTATTTAAAACGAACAGGCGACTACCAAGACAAAGATAAATATACTATACTAACGTTAGACGAGCTCAACGAAAAAATTATGAAATCGTGGCAAAATAAAACGTATTACATGGACGGAAAAGTATATTCAGGTGCAGCAGGAAAAATATTACAGGCCTCGGCATATGTAGAAGACTGGGAAGGAAAACTATCAGAAGCAGGTGTGATGGATGCGCTCGCGGGCGTGGGTTTGAGTTTGGCGGCAATTAGCGGGAGTATGATGTATAGGGGAGGTAGTGGGGGTACTGCGAAAATAGGAGAGAGTTTTGGGAAATCTGGGACATTAGTAAAAAATCCTGGAATAAAGATTGATTGGTCGAAGGTGACAGACCATGGATTAAAAAGAATGGATGAACGGGGGGTAACAAAGAAAAATGTCGCATCCTGGGTGAAGAATGGGAAGGCACTAGAACAGGCAGGAGGAAATAAACATCTATTTTTTACAAAGGAAGGTGCTGTTGTTGTTGCAAAAGATGGGACATTGGTTACAGCTATTCCTGTAAGTAAGTACGATAATGCCTACAAAGAACTATCACTAAAATTATTTGGAGATTAGAGGAGGATAAAATGGAAGAAACAGTGACAAATATAATAAATAATTGGAATCCAATAGAAATTTACCCGTTGCTACATGATGAATACCAAGATGAAGTTAAGAGAATAGTAACCAGCCTATCAAAAAATAAATCAATAGATTCTGTTACAGCCGTGATTTACAACGTATTTTTAGAGAGTTTTGGGTCTCTTTTCGAGAAAACAGAGGAAGAATGTAGAAATATTGCCGAGAAAATAGTCTTGTTATAGACTTAAAATTTTTACTGATTCCAAGAATTTTAGTATCGGTTTATAACATGTGAGTTGTCTTAAGAAGAGGTTGGGGTAATCAGTTGTAACAGATTAATCAATGTTTTAAAACACAAAAAAGAGAAACAGCTACTAGAGCAGAAAATGTTTCTCTTTTTTCTATCCTTATTCACTTCTCCTCAGGCTTGTCCTCATCATAAGCCAAAGGAGGGATTTGGAAGGAAATCCATTTCATAATGAGGTTTTTTAATTCAAAGGTGTTCTCCTCCACCAAGCTCTGTGATAGAGCACGTGCAATATGTATTGCGGCGCTCAATTGTTCTTTTGTAGTATAATATGGATAATTCATGTGAAAAGCCTCCTCTTGGTTTTGATATATTTATTATAGAAAATAATTTCTAATAAACATACAACTTTGTGAAAAAATAAACGATGATTTGTTTTCATTATGAAAGGATTATAAAATGGATGAACTCGATAAAAAAATAATAAACCTATTAAAAAACGACGGGCAATTAACGAATAAGGAAATCGGTAACAAGGTTCACCTAACAGGTCAGGCAGTTGGTAAGCGTATATTAAGTTTAGAAGATGAGGGCATTATAGAAGGTTACACAATAAAAGTTCACTACAGTAGCAAACAGTTTATTCGTGTGTTTATGGAAGGTAATGATTTTAAAAGTGTTGAACAAAAAATCATGGAATTTGATGGGATTAGTGAGCGGACATGCTTGTTATGTAGTGGTTGCCCATTTTGAACCAGAAAATTTAAAAACTTTTATTGAATCAGTTTCAAAATGGGCACGTTGCAGCGTAGACACAGTTGTTTTAGATAAACTTAAATCAAAATGATGGTTCAAAGAAACATAACCTAAAAAGTCATTGGATTTTGGTCGTTTTTTTTAGTCAGAATAAAACATAATCTTTAAGTTTTTGGATAAATCATTATCGGTGCCACCCCTTGACAATGTACGTTAGATGTTGTATTATTGTTAAATGCCAAAAGAATCTATACTGTTTTTTGGTGCGCTTATTTTTATCTTAAAACCTAGTAAAATGAAGCGTTTCCATCGTTTTGGTAGCATAATGGACATGGTTGTGGTTTTCAAGCAAATAGGTCAAATTTGATTTATTATGAAACTTTTTTTAAAAAAGTCTCTTTGCCGAATGAAATCCGCTTTCTTTTTGTCTAAAACAGCATAGAATTTTCTTTTAAAGTTCCATTCAAAGTTGTAATTTTGCTGGTTTTTAAGCCGGCTAGAAAGTGGCAGGAAGCTTTTGATGAACGGTATTTAAGCGAGTGGTTTTTACACGTGTAAAAAAAGCTCTTAGCGTCTTAAATTCCGGGTGCGGGGGGTTCCACCATTTGTCTCTATTACAGCCATTTTGAATGTGCTTATAAATAATTTGAGGGGTGAAGAGTTTGTCAGGACATGATGTACAATACGGCAGACACCGTAAACGTAGAAGTTTCGCTCGAATTAGTGAGGTACTTGAATTACCAAACTTAATCGAAATTCAAACAGCGTCTTACCAATGGTTCTTAGATGAAGGGCTCCGCGAGATGTTCCGCGATATTTCTCCAATTGAGGATTTTGCAGGGAACCTATCACTAGAATTTATTGATTACGATTTAGGAGAACCGAAGTATTCGGTAGAAGAATCTAAAAATCGTGATGCAAACTATGCAGCGCCCTTACGCGTGAAGCTCCGCCTAATCAATAAAGAAACTGGCGAAGTAAAAGACCAAGAAGTATTTATGGGTGATTTCCCGCTAATGACTGAAATGGGTACATTTATCATTAACGGAGCAGAGCGTGTTATCGTATCGCAACTCGTTCGTTCCCCAGGCGTTTACTTCAATGACAAACTAGATAAAAACGGTAAAAAAGGCTTTGGTTCAACCGTTATCCCAAACCGTGGTGCTTGGTTAGAATATGAAACAGATGCAAAAGATGTTGTGCACGTTCGTATCGATCGCACACGTAAATTGCCTGTTACCGTCTTACTGCGAGCACTAGGCTTTGGTTCCGACCAAGAAATTTTGGATTTAATCGGGGACAACGACTATCTTCGCAACACACTTGAAAAAGACAATACTGACAATGCAGACAAAGCACTTCTTGAAATTTACGAGCGCTTACGTCCAGGAGAACCACCTACTGTAGAAAACGCAAGAAGCTTACTTGTGTCTCGCTTTTTCGATCCTAAGCGCTACGATTTAGCTAGCGTTGGACGTTACAAAATCAACAAGAAACTACACCTTAAAAACCGCTTGTTCAACCAAGTTTTAGCTGAAACGTTAGTTGACCCTGAAACAGGAGAAATTATCGCTTCAAAAGGTGACATTTTAGATCGCCGTAAACTTGATACCATTATTCCTAATCTTGAAAACGGCGTTGGATTCCGTACACTTCGCCCAACTGATGGTGTATTAGAAGATAACGTAGTGGTTCAATCTATTAAAATTTATGCACCTGATGATGAAGAAAAAGAAATCAACATTATTGGAAACGCCTATATCGATGAAAATGTAAAACACATTACACCATCTGATATTGTGTCTTCCATTAGTTATTTCTTTAACCTGCTACACGGCGTTGGCGACACAGATGATATTGACCATCTAGGTAACCGCCGCCTACGTTCAGTCGGTGAACTTCTTCAAAATCAATTCCGTATCGGCTTGTCTCGTATGGAACGTGTGGTTCGTGAACGTATGTCCATCCAAGATATGACAACCATCACACCGCAACAATTAATTAATATTCGCCCAGTAGTTGCATCCATTAAAGAATTCTTCGGTAGCTCACAGCTGTCGCAATTTATGGATCAAACCAACCCACTCGGTGAACTTACGCATAAGCGTCGTCTATCTGCCCTAGGGCCTGGTGGTTTAACGCGTGAACGTGCCGGTTATGAAGTACGTGACGTTCACTATTCTCACTATGGTCGTATGTGTCCAATTGAAACGCCAGAGGGACCAAACATCGGTTTGATTAACTCCCTTTCTTCTTATGCAAAAGTCAATCGCTTCGGGTTTATTGAAACTCCGTATCGTCGCGTTGACCCTGAAACAAACCAAGTTACCGACACAATTGATTATTTAACAGCAGATGAAGAGGATAACTATGTAGTAGCACAAGCAAACTCAAAATTAGACGAGAACGGCGTATTTACGGAAGAAGAAGTAATGGCTCGCTTCCGTTCTGAAAACTTAGCTGTTGATAAAGAACGCGTCGATTATATGGACGTATCACCAAAACAAGTTGTATCCGTCGCAACCGCTTGTATCCCGTTCCTTGAAAATGATGATAGTAACCGTGCCCTAATGGGTGCGAACATGCAACGTCAAGCTGTTCCTTTGATGCACCCGGAAGCGCCGTTTGTAGGAACTGGTATGGAACACGTATCAGCTAAAGACTCAGGTGCCGCTGTAACAGCTAAACATGATGGTATTGTAGAACACGTTGAAGCACGCGAAATTTGGGTGCGCCGCGTTTCTATGGTTGACGGTAAAGAAGTAACTGGTGGAATTGATAAATATACGCTTCGTAAATTTGTTCGCTCTAACCAAGGAACATGTTATAATCAGCGTCCAAACGTTGCAGAAGGTGACCGCGTTGTAAAAGGCGAAATCCTCGGTAACGGTCCTTCAATGGATTCCGGCGAACTTGCACTAGGACGTAACGTTTTAGTTGCCTTCATGACATGGGACGGCTATAACTATGAGGATGCAATTATTATGAGCGAACGTCTCGTTAAAGATGACGTTTATACATCCATCCACATTGAAGAATTCGAGTCTGAAGCTCGTGATACGAAGCTTGGACCTGAAGAAATGACACGCGATATTCCAAACGTTGGTGAAGACGCTCTTCGCGACCTTGACGAACGCGGTATTATTCGTGTCGGTGCTGAAGTAAAAGATAACGACCTTCTTGTAGGGAAAGTAACGCCAAAAGGTGTCACAGAACTTACTGCCGAAGAACGTTTATTACATGCTATTTTTGGTGAAAAAGCGCGCGAAGTACGTGATACATCCTTGCGTGTACCACACGGCGGTGGCGGTATCGTATTAGACGTTAAAATCTTTACTCGTGAAGCTGGCGATGAATTGCCACCAGGCGTAAACCAATTAGTACGCGTGTATATTGTACAAAAACGTAAAATCCATGAAGGCGATAAAATGGCCGGTCGTCACGGTAATAAAGGGGTTATTTCCCGTATTTTACCAGAAGAAGATATGCCATTTATGCCAGACGGAACACCTGTTGACATCATGCTTAACCCACTAGGGGTGCCATCTCGTATGAATATCGGGCAAGTACTCGAACTTCACTTAGGTATGGCGGCTCGTAAACTTGGCATTCATGTTGCTACACCAGTATTTGATGGGGCAAATGAAGAAGATGTTTGGAGCACTGTAGAAGAAGCTGGAATGGCACGTGATGCGAAAACAGTTCTTTATGACGGACGAACAGGGGAACCTTTTGATAATCGTATTTCTGTTGGTGTCATGTATATGATTAAACTTGCTCACATGGTCGATGATAAATTGCATGCTCGTTCGACTGGTCCATATTCACTCGTTACACAACAACCACTCGGAGGGAAAGCTCAGTTCGGTGGACAACGTTTTGGTGAGATGGAAGTTTGGGCTCTTGAAGCATACGGTGCAGCATACACGTTACAAGAAATTCTAACAATTAAATCAGATGATGTTGTTGGACGTGTGAAAACGTATGAAGCAATTGTGAAAGGTGAAAGTGTGCCAAAACCAGGCGTACCGGAATCCTTCCGCGTATTAATCAAAGAGTTGCAAAGTTTAGGGATGGACGTTAAAATCCTATCCGCTGACGAGGAAGAAATCGAAATGCGCGATACGGATGATGATGACTTCTCCGGTCAAAACGATGCATTTAATATTGTGAAGCCTGAAGAGGCTACCGAGCAGGTTGACTAACCCGCCCGAAACAAAACTCCAAAATTAAAATTATTTTTCGATAAACTTAAACATGATAATCTTATTAGCCGCAAGGAGTGCTGAACGTAGTTGTGCTTCCTTGCGGGCCAAGTTATATGAAACGCATATAATTTAAACCTAATAAGTGAGAAATCATGACCAAAATTAGGAGGTTGGGCACTTGATAGATGTTAATAATTTTGAGTATATGAAAATCGGTCTAGCATCTCCAGATAAAATCCGTTCTTGGTCGCACGGTGAAGTGAAGAAGCCTGAAACAATCAACTACCGTACGCTAAAACCAGAACGTGATGGACTATTTTGTGAGCGTATTTTCGGACCAATGAAAGACTGGGAATGTTCGTGCGGAAAGTACAAACGTGTACGCTATAAAGGTGTTGTTTGTGACCGTTGTGGTGTTGAAGTAACGAAATCTAAAGTTCGCCGCGAGCGCATGGGACACATTGAACTCGCAGCGCCAGTTTCACATATTTGGTATTTTAAAGGTATTCCGAGTCGTATGGGTCTTGTGATGGATATGAGTCCACGTGCGCTTGAAGAAGTTATCTACTTTGCGTCTTATGTAGTGACAGAGCCAGGCGACACACCGCTTGAGAAGAAACAACTTCTTTCTGAAAAAGAATATCGCGTTTATCGTGAGAAATATGGTCAAACTTTCCAAGCTGGAATGGGAGCCGAAGCGATTAAGAAAATTCTTTCTGACATCAATCTTGAAAAAGAAACAGATGAGTTAAAAGAAGAATTGAAAACGGCACAAGGTCAACGCCGTACGCGTGCTATTCGCCGCCTAGAAGTCATGGAAGCTTTCCGTAATTCAGGAAATGATCCAAGTTGGATGGTTTTAGACGTACTACCTGTTATTCCTCCAGAGCTTCGTCCGATGGTGCAACTTGAAGGTGGCCGCTTTGCAACAAGTGACTTAAATGATTTATATCGCCGTGTAATTAACCGGAATAATCGCTTGAAACGTTTGCTCGATTTAGGCGCGCCTAACATTATCGTGCAAAACGAAAAACGGATGCTTCAAGAAGCTGTGGATGCTTTAATTGATAACGGTCGTCGTGGTCGTCCTGTTACGGGTCCTGGTAACCGTCCATTAAAATCTTTATCACATATGCTAAAAGGGAAACAAGGTCGTTTCCGTCAAAACTTACTCGGTAAACGTGTCGACTACTCTGGTCGTTCCGTTATCGTCGTTGGACCTAACCTTAAAATGTACCAATGTGGTCTTCCAAAAGAGATGGCACTTGAATTATTCAAACCATTTGTGATGAAAGAACTCGTTGGACGTGGTCTTGCGCACAACATTAAGAGCGCTAAACGTAAAATTGAACGCATGGCGCCAGAAATCTGGGATGTCCTTGAAGAAGTAATTCGCGAACATCCAGTTCTCTTAAACCGTGCGCCTACGCTTCATAGACTCGGTATCCAAGCATTTGAACCGACTTTAGTTGAAGGTCGTGCAATTCGTTTGCACCCGCTTGTTTGTACCGCATATAATGCCGATTTTGACGGTGACCAAATGGCTGTCCACGTTCCACTTTCGGCAGAAGCACAAGCAGAAGCACGTATTTTAATGCTTGCCGCACAAAACATTTTGAATCCTAAAGATGGTAAACCAGTTGTTACACCTTCTCAGGATATGGTGCTAGGTAACTATTATCTTACACTTGAACGCGAAAACGCGGTTGGTGAAGGAACAATCTTTAAGGATATCAACGAAGCACAACTTGCTTACCAAAATGGCTATGTTCACTTGCATTCTCGTATTGCAGTTTTCGCAGGATCTATTCCAAACGAGCGCTTTACAGAAGAGCAACGTAAACAATTATTAATTACGACTGTAGGGAAATTGATTTTCAACACTATTTTACCAACGTCATTCCCGTATATTAATGAGCCAACAAAATATAATTTAGAAATTGAAACACCTGCAAAATATTTTGTGGAGCCAACAACGGATGTTAAAGCTCATATAGCTAGCCAACCAATTGTTGACCCATTCAAGAAAAAAATTCTTGGAAATATCATTGCTGAAGTGTTCAAACGATTCCATATCACAGAAACATCTAAAATGCTTGACCGTATGAAAGATTTAGGGTTCAAAATTTCCACAAAAGCGGGTATTACAGTTGGTATTGCCGATATTTTAACGCTAACGGAAAAACATGAAATTCTAGAAACGGCGCATGATATGGTTGAAAAAATCACAAAACAATTCCGTCGTGGTTTAATTACTGATGATGAGCGTTATGAGCGCGTTATTGGCGTTTGGAATGCCGCAAAAGACGAAATTCAAGGCAAACTAATTTTAAGTTTGGAACGTTTAAATCCAATCTTTATGATGCAAGATTCTGGAGCTCGTGGTAACATCTCGAACTTTACGCAGCTTGCTGGTATGCGTGGTCTTATGGCTGATCCATCTGGTCGTATCGTAGAACTTCCAATCACTTCTAATTTCCGTGAAGGCCTAACCGTCCTTGAATACTTCATCTCTACTCACGGAGCGCGTAAAGGTCTTACCGATACTGCCCTTAAAACGGCCGATTCTGGTTACCTTACTCGTCGCCTTGTTGATGTGGCACAAGACGTTATTATTCGTGAGGATGACTGTGGTACGGACCGCGGCTTAACAATTAAAGCGATTCGCGAAGGTACTGAGATTATTGAACCGCTAGAAGAACGTCTAGAAGGGCGCTATGCTCGTAAAACAGTGCGTCACCCTGAAACTGGCGAAGTTTTAGTCAAAGAAAATGATCTTATTACTGAACCGATTGCAGTGGCAATTGTTGAAGCGGGTATTGAAGAAGTGTCGATTCGTTCGGCGTTTACTTGTAACACGAAACATGGTGTATGTAAAAAATGTTATGGTAAAAACTTGGCTACTGGTACAGAAGTTGAAGTTGGTGAAGCGGTTGGAATTATCGCGGCACAATCTATCGGGGAACCTGGTACACAGCTTACAATGCGTACGTTCCATACAGGTGGTGTAGCCGGAGATGATATCACACAAGGTCTTCCACGTATTCAAGAAATTTTTGAAGCACGTAATCCGAAAGGGCAAGCAACCATCACAGAAGTGGCTGGGGAAGTTGTTTCTATCGAGGAAGGTCGCGACCGTGGGCAAGAAATTACAATCCAAGGTACAGATGATCGTCGTAGCTATACAGTTCCTTATACAGCACGTCTTCGTGTTCAAGAAGGTTCGATGGTAGACCGCGGGGAAGCTCTTACGGAAGGTTCTATTGATCCAAAAGCTTTAATCCGTGTTCGTGACGTTTTATCTGTTCAAGAATACTTGCTTGCTGAAGTACAAAAAGTTTACCGGATGCAAGGGGTAGAAATTGGCGATAAACACGTTGAAGTTATGGTTCGTCAAATGTTACGTAAAATCCGCGTAATGGACACTGGAGATACTGATATCTTACCAGGTACATTAATGGATATTCATACGTTTACAGAAGCAAACCGTGATGCGATTATGAGTGGCAAACAACCAGCCACTGGTCGTCCAGTCTTACTTGGAATTACAAAAGCTTCTCTTGAAACAGATTCCTTCTTATCTGCTGCATCATTCCAAGAAACAACTCGTGTTCTTACAGATGCTGCGATTAAAGGAAAACGTGATGAGTTACTTGGTCTTAAAGAGAACGTTATTCTTGGTAAACTTGTACCAGCTGGAACAGGTATTCACCACTATCGTAAGTTAAAACCAGAAGTCGTGGGTGCTGAAAAAGAAACAACAGAAGAACCCTCTACTTTCTAAAATAAAGAAACGGAAATCATGCTTGTAATGATTTCCGTTTCTCTTTTTTGAAATAGTTAAGTGAATAATAGTTAAATTAGACTCATAAAATAGAGGTTCCTACTAAAATGTGTCTAAAAACTGAAAAATACTCAACTTAGAAATGGCTTAAATAAAGGTTTTTTTCGTTGTCAAGTGAACTTTAACTAAATAAGAAAAAGAAAATGACAAAGTTCACAAATTATTCATTGAAAGGTGTAATAAAGTGAGCTAACATGATTATATTATACATCAGGAGGTTTTAATGAATGACATTCAGAAAAAAAGCTCTTACTTTTATGTTAGCGACAGCTGTTGTTGCGACACCTTTTGCCACCCCTACAGTTTTTGCGGAAGAAGTGACTCCCACAGAACAAGGGACAACAATTGTTCAGATTCCAGATCCAGAATTAAAGAAATATTTAAATACTCAATTTAAACAAGCTCAAGATGCTGATATTACTCAGGCACAGATGAACACGCTTTCCAGTGTTTCACTCTCTGGCGATACCTACACGAATTTGTCGGGACTTGAATATGCAAACAATTTAGCGGCGCTCTCTTTGTCGAAGACTTCCAATATTAAGGATCTTTCTGTGGTGACGGCAATTCCCAATTTGAAAAACTTATCCATTTCGGGTTATTTTTTGACTGATGATAAATTGCCGGACTTAAATAATGTGTCGAATCTCGAATCGATTACTTTGAGCGCTACGTCAAATACAAACGCAGTTTTCTCGAAAATTAATAAAATGCCAAACGTCACAAATTTATATGTGCAAAACAACTATAATATCACGGATATTTCGGCGCTTAAGAGTATGCCGAAATTAAAAGTACTGTTTGTGCAATTTGATGGTATCCAAGATTTACAATGTATTTCAGAATTTCCAGCATTAGAAACAATTGCAGCAACTGGTCAAAATACTGGGCGACTTGATGCGCACAATAAAATTAAAAGTTCTGTGCTTAGCTACGATGAGGGAAGTGAAACGTTGTTCATCCCGTTTTCGATGATGGTGAACCGCTTCACACATTTTAATGGGTATCAACCGCCGTTTACGAAATCAACAGCATCGAGCCAAACCTTTTTAGCATTTAATGGTACAAGACTGGATAGTACTCGTCTTTCCATCAATGATGAAGGTATTACAGTGAATGCAGTAACAAAAGAAGACTTTGATAACCTTTCAGAAATCGAGTACAATGCATTTTATGATAATGTTGCTGGAAGCTACGAAACACCAACATTTCTAAAAGGATATAATGCTTCATCAGGCACATATGATCAATATTTTGATATTGAACATTTTATTACCTTAACAGCAGACGAAGCGTTTGAATACGACAAAGGTCAACAAGTCACAGAAGCGCAATTTTTACAAGATGTACATGCGACAACCGATGATGGCTCGCCAGTAACAAGTGATTTTGCGCAAGTGGTTGATTTAGAAACACCAGGAACTTATGAAGTAACATTGAATGCTGAAAACGAGGCGGGGCTAAAAGCAACACCTGTCAAAGTTCAAGTTACTGTAAAGGAAATGGCGCCTGCACCGGCACCCGTTGAACCAGAAACACCAACAAATCCAGAAACACCAGACCAACCAGAAATACCAAGCGACCCAGAACAACCTATAATTCCGACGCAACCAGAAACACCCACAGCCCCAGTGCAACCAGTAACGCAGGCAGAACCGGACGGGACGATTGCAAAAAATGAGACAAGCAAACAACAAAACAGCGCAAGCGCACCAAAAACAAATATTGAAAAAACAACAACAAAAACACAGCTCTTGCCTAAAACAGGGGATACAAATAGTATGCTTTATGTGGGACTAGGTAGCCTTCTAGTACTAAGTGGTTTCGTTTTATTCCGCCGCAAAAGAATATCAAAATAAAAAAATGAGGTTGGAATAGTTCCAACCTCATTTTTATTTTATGCCAAATCCTCGCCGTTTGTTGCGATAACTTTTTTATACCAATCGAATGAATCTTTTTTCGAGCGTTTTAATGTGCCATTGCCTTCATCATCTTGATCAACATAAATGAATCCGTAACGTTTTGACATTTCGCTTGTAGAGGCACTAATTAAATCAATTGGCCCCCAACTTGTATAGCCGATTAAATCAACGCCGTCTTTAATGGCTTCTTTCATTTGAACGATGTGCTTGCGCAAATAGTCAATGCGATAATCATCATGGATACTACCGTCTTCCTGAACGGTATCATAGGCACCGAGGCCATTTTCAACGATGAAAAGTGGTAAATTGTAACGCGAGTAAAGGTCGTTAAGCGTCCAGCGCAATCCTTTAGGGTCAATTTGCCAGCCCCAATCGGAAGTCTCCAAATATTCGTTCTTCACACCGCCCATAAAGTTGCCAGCAGTCCGGTTTCCTTCAGGTTTTACGGTTGCAGAAAGGGACATGTAGTAACTAAACGAGATAAAGTCAACGGTATGTTCTTTTAGAATTTCATCATCTCCGACTTCCTTTTTAATCGAAATATGATTTTCTTTAAAAAAGCGATTCATGTAAGTAGGATAAGTTCCGCGAGCATGTACGTCTGTGAAGAAAAGGTTCATTTGATTTTCATGTTGTGCTTTTAAGACGTCATCTGGGTTATTTGTTGCTGGATAAGTCGCCATGCGAGCAAGCATGCAGCCGATTTGTGAATTTGGAATAATTTCATGGCAAAGTTTTGTTGCAAGTGCGCTTGCGACAAATTGATGATGCGCTGCTTGATATGAAAGCTCAAGTGGATTTTCCGCATCTTCAACTAAGACGCCACCACCAGTGTAGGGGCTAAGTGAAATAACATTGATTTCATTAAAAGTGAGCCAATACTTAACTTTATCCTTATATCTTTTAAAAACAGTTTCTGCATAGTTGGTGAAAAAAGAAATGACGCGGCGGTCAGCCCAACCATTATATTTCAGTGTCAAATTAAGCGGAGTTTCATAGTGTGAGAGCGTCACAAGTGGTTCAATGCCATATTTTTTCAACTCATCAAAAACCGCATCATAAAAAGCAAGTCCTTTTTCATTTGGTTCCGCATCATCACCATTTGGGAAAATCCGAGCCCAGTTTAGCGATAAACGAAAAGTCTTAAAGCCCATCTCCGCAAATAAAGCAATATCTTCTTTATAATGGTGATAAAAATCGACTCCGTCGCGTTTTGGAAAGCGGGCATGCGTTTCGCCTGCTAAAATGGCATCAATTTCCTTTTTTGTCACATCTAATGAAAAGTCATTACCACGTTCTGATTTTGGCACAAATTTGACCATATCTGCTGTCGACAAGCCCTTACCATCCAAATTGTAAGCTCCTTCAACTTGGTTTGCAGCCGTTGCGCCGCCCCATAAAAAGTTCTTTGGAAAACCATTTTTTACTTCCGTCATTTTAGTCGCTCCTTCAATCATTCATTTTTTTACACTCTCATCATACTTTCTGTAATGCATTACATGTCAAGCCTGAAATTGAATACCCTTTCAGAAGAAGATAAAAGGGTAATTTCACCACCTCTTTCAAGCTTAGAATGCTGTTACAATTGCTAAAAAAGCAATTCTTAGTTAAAATTTAGGAAAGAAGCGAACGGAGGAACAAAATTGAGTAGCAGAGATTTAATTATTAAGTCTGCCATCGAAGTAATTTCAGAAGCAGGCATTCAAAATTATAGTTTAGCCAAAGTCGCTAAAAATGCTGGTATTACGAAGGCTGCCATCTTTTACTACTTTAAAAACAAAGATGAACTCACGAAATCACTCATCACATATACTATCGATGCTTACAATGAAATACTTACAGCAGAGTATGAAAAACACAAAAATACATCTAAAATTCCTTTTACAGAAGCCTATATTGCGGGAAATCTGCGCCAATTAGAAGACGACGATTTAATTGGCCTACACGCAGCACTCCTAGCATCCGTCATCACTCAAAACGTCGATAATGAAGAATGGAATGCCGTTTATGATGCCGATGACGAACGCCTCACGCCAGAAATCGGCTCGGAAAAAGCCAATTTTGTTCGCTATACCATCGATGGCATGTGGCATACACACATTTTAGGCATCCAACAAGCCGACACACAAAAAGTTGCCAAAACACTATTAGAATTTGTAAGCAAGCCGTAAAGCTTGCTTTTTATTTAGTTTAGAGATAAACTAAATAAAACAGGAGGCGGTTCAAAATGGTAAAAACAGATGACCGACTAGGCGTCATCCTTTGGTTTCGCATAAGTCGTTTTTATAATCGGAATATGAAACTCACAAATCAAAACTTTAAAGAAGCAGGCCTCTCAACAGCCATGTTTGACTGCATTGCTCAAATCGGTCCAGAGGGCAAACTAACACAACAAGAACTTGGTAAAAAACTCGTTGTGACAAAAGGGAATATTACACAGTTGCTCGTAAAACTCGAAACACAAAATTATGTGCGTCGCGAAAAAGTAGGACGTGAAAAATTTATTATGCTGACGAAAAAAGGAATCACTTGTTACAATGAATTGGTGCCAAAGCAAGAAGCTTTTCAACAAGACCAATTTAGTAACCTAACGCGCGAAGAACAAAAACAGCTACTTGATTTACTGAAAAAATTAAATTAGGAGGCAGAAAACATGGAATTATTAGGCTTACATCATATTTCCATTTTCACTGAAAACGCAAGAAGAAATTTTGATTTTTATACGAAAGTCCTAGGAATGCGGCTCGTAAAAAAAACCGTCAACCAAGACGATCCTTATACGTATCATCTATACTATGCAGATGAAATTGGTAACCCTGGTACAACAGTGACCTTTTTTGAAGTCCCTAACATGGCGAAAAATCAGTTAGGTCGCAATCAAATTTCCGCTATGAGTTTGCGTGTCCCAAATGATGAAGCACTCGTATACTGGCATAAGCGGCTAGATGAGTTTCAAATTTTTCATAGTACCGGTGAGGAACAATTTGGACGTAAAGTTATCCGTCTTAAGGACATAGATGGTCTCACCATTCATTTAGTTTCTGATGAGGGGAATACAGGTGTTTCTGCAGGTCATCCGTGGGCTCAAGGACCCGTTCCAATCGAATATGCCATTTCTGGTCTCGGTCCCGTACGCATTTCGGTTTTGAAAAAAGAAAAAACCGATACAGTGTTAACCAAATTGCTTGGCTTTAAACGCGTAGGAGCTTATCAGGAAAATGAAAAATTGCTTACCGTCTATCAAACGGGCGCTGGCGGCACGGGATCAGAAGTGCATCTTGAGGCAAGACCAGATTTGAAACAGCATAATTTAGGAGCTGGCGGAGTACATCATCTCGCTTTCCGCGTGAAAGACGATGCAGAAATGCTTGCTTGGGTAGAGCGAATTTCAGATTCTGGCTATGCCAATTCAGGTTTTATTGACCGTTATTATTTCCATTCACTTTATTTCCGCGAATCAAACGGAATTCTTTTTGAATTAGCAACAGATGGCCCAGGATTCAACACGGATTTTGAAGTAGAACATGGTACGTATGTTGAGCTCCCGCCAAAATTTGAAAGTCGCCGTGCTGAAATTGAAGCGCATTTGACGCCACTTGATACCGATAAATAAACAAAATTTGTAATTTCAGACTGCTGACAAGCGGCAAGTTTAATTTTTAAAGCCTCCTTAAGCAGTCTGATTTTTAAACATCATTTTCGCTAAAGAAATCCCGATTTTTAGCAAGATAAGCTGTATTTTTTTCATAGTCCATTTGATAAAGCGCCGAGAAAAATACATTTAGTACATAGTCAAAAGCAATTTGTGAAGCAAAAGTAGAAATTTTAAGAGCCGTTTTCCCCTCCGATTTCGGAATCGAAATGCAAATATCTGCTAGTTTAGCTAATTCGCTCGTCGTTTGAGAGGTAAGTAAAATAATGGGCACGGCACGCTTCTTTAAAAAACTTGCCGCCGCAAAGTCAAGCTTCGATAATGCATCATAACTGATAAAAAATGCACAATCATGCTTCGTCATATTTGCCGTATGAACCGCCCATTCCGCACGTTTTGTGGCCAGAAAAGCATAGCGATTAATTTTCCACAACTTATTTTGAAAACTCTCCGCACGAATTTGTGAATCCCCGACCGCAAATAAAAAAATGCGTTGAGACTCATGTAGTAGCCGCGTTGCTCTCGCTAGCTGCGCCTCATCGAGTAGTTGAAAACTTTCGGAAACCGTCTGCTGCGTAAGCTCCATAATTTCCCGACTAATCGTAGAAAGTGAATCCCCCTCCTGAAACGGCGTATTAGGATCAATATCAGCAGGTAAAAAGTCGCGCCCCTGAATCTCCTTAACAAGTGCAATCTTAAACTCTTTAAACCCTGAAAGACCTAATTTTCGAGTAAAACGGATGATGGTGGCATGCGATGAGAACGTCCTTTTCGCAAGCTCTTGAATTGTTAAATGTTCCATCTGATCGGCATTTTTAAGAATAAATGTCGCAATAGCTTTTTCAGTTGTCGTAAAATCTGCCATGTTTTTCATATTCGTTAAAATCATAAAAAAGCTCCTTTCATGAACTTTTTGTGCAAAAAATAAGTTTTCACTAGTCCGTTTAGAACAATTTTTTCTAAATGAACAGGCATAAACATAATTGGTAGCCTTTTTCGCCAAATACTTATAAGATAAAAGTATTAAAGTGAAACGAGGAGGATTTAGTATGCTTACTATCGGTTATATCGGAAACGGAAAAAGTACCAACCGATACCATTTACCATTTGTATTAGAGCGAAATACCATTCGCATAAAAACCATTTACCGAAGAAACCCAAGTCACGATGCTTGGAAAAAATTTGATCATATTCATTATACAACGAATTTAGATGAATTACTGTCTGATTCGGAAATTCAAATGATTGTGGTAGCCACAACGCAGGAGTCCCACTTTGAATTTGCGAAGCAAGTATTAGAAGCTGGAAAACATGTTTTAGTCGAAAAGCCCTTTATGATGACGTATAAAGAGGCTGAAGAAATTTTTCAACTAGCGAAGGCGAAAGGTTTAATCGCGCAATGTTACCAAAATCGCCGTTTTGATTCCGACTTTTTAACGGTGCAGCGGGTAATTGAGAGCGGGAAACTTGGCGATTTGTTAGAAGTGGAAATGCATTATGATTATTTTAGGCCTGAAGTGCCAGAATCAGCGCATAAATTTGAGTTTTACAATAGCTACCTATATGGTCACGGCTGCCACACAATTGATCAAGTATTATCTTATTTTGGAAAACCTGACAACATTCATTATGACGTCCGGCAATTGCTCGGTGAGAACCGTATGAATGACTATTTTGACTTAGATTTTTACTATCAAACTTTAAAAGTCTCCGTTAAATCGAGTTATTTCCGTTTGAAAGCGCGGTCTAGCTTTGTCGTCTACGGTAAGAAAGGTGCTTTTGTGAAAGAGACAAAAGACCGCCAAGAAGAGCATTTAAAACTGTTCTACATGCCAGAAAATCCAGATTTTGGAATTGACTTGCCAGAACATTACGGAACGCTAACCTATATAGATGAAAACGGTGAATACCGCGAGGAAAAAGTAATTTCAGAAGTAGGCGATTACGGCCGAGTCTACGACGAACTTTATGAAGCCATTATAAATGGAAAACCGAAACAAGTGAAAGATGATGAGACCCTACTGCAAATGCAAATTTTAGAAAAAGGGATAAAGGAGTGTAAATAAAATGAAATTAGGTATTGTTGGCTCTGGAATGATTGTACATGACTTGCTACCTGTTTTTTCGGAACTTCCTAAGATTACGCTTGCGGCAATTTTCGGGCGGGAAAAAAGTCGTGCGAAGCTTGAAGGCTTGCAAAAAGAGTACGGCATTGAAAAGGTGCATACGGATTTTGAAGCTTTTCTAAATGATGATTCCATCGACACGGTTTATGTGGCGCTGCCAAATCATTTGCATTTTGAGTATACGAAAATGGCGCTCACTCATGGCAAACACGTCATTTGTGAAAAGCCCTTCACATCGAACGCCAAGGAGTTACAAATTCTTGCTGATTTAGCCAAAGAAAAAGGTCTTTTCTTGATTGAAGCGATTACGAATCAATATATGAAAAACTTTTTGGAAATTAAAAAACGGGTGAGTAGTCTTGGGGAAATTAAAATTGTGGAAGCCAATTATTCGCAGTACTCCTCGCGCTATGATGCTTTTAAAGAAGGCAATATTTTACCTGCTTTCAACCGAGAAATGTCTGGTGGAGCCTTGATGGACTTGAACATTTATAATATCCATTTTGTTGTTGGTTTGTTCGGAGCGCCAAAAGATGTTCATTATTATGCGAACTTGGCAAAAGGGATTGATACGTCTGGTGTTCTGGTGATGGATTATGGTCACTTTAAGGCTGTCTGCATTGGCTCAAAAGACAGTAAAGCACCTATTTCAGCGAATGTTCAAGGTGACGCGGGAACGATTCATGTGAATGGTACTGTGAGTGTTTGTGACTCTTTTGAATTTTTACCAAATCAAGGTGAAGACGCACATATAGATGTGAAGGATAGCGAACATCGCATGTATGACGAATTTTCAGCTTTTCAGCAAATGATTGATGAGAAAGATACGGAAGAGATGCTCCGCCGACTTCGGCACAGCCAAATTGTCATGGATGTGGTGACAAAAGCGAAGGCTACAGCAGGCTTAGTGTTTTTGGCGGATGAATCATAATATGACAATGACTTATAAGGATAATTAGAATAGAGGCGGATTCCGTCTCTATTTTATTTTCATGCAATTTCTTCATTTTTCAGGAGTAAAATAAGCATGCTCTATTGTCTATATATGCTCTTTTTTGGTATTGTAAGAAGTTTTTCCTTCAAATTATCTTGACAAGGAAAATTTTAGTGCATTAATGACTTTATTTTATTTTAATATGTCAATATGTTCGATTTTTAAATATCATTTTTATAATATAATGTACTATGATATCAAGAAAATAAACATAACATCATAGTGCTATGTTTATTTTTAATGAGGGGAGAATTTTATGAAAAAAGTGATTACATACGGAACATTTGATTTATTGCATTGGGGGCACATTCGCTTGTTAGAACGAGCCAGAGCGTTAGGGGACCATCTAACTGTTGTGCTTTCTACTGATGAATTCAATGCATTAAAAGGAAAGTCAGCCTTTCATAAGTATGAACAGCGTAAATATTTGCTTGAAGCTATCAAACATGTAGACAAAGTTATCCCAGAGACGGACTGGGAACAAAAAATAATCGATATTCATTCGAATGAGATTGATATTTTTGTAATGGGAGATGATTGGAAAGGTCAGTTTGATTTTTTAAATAGTTACTGCGAAGTCATTTATTTAGAGCGCACAGAAAACATTTCCACAACGTATATCAAGCAACAACTTGCCGGAAGCGCTCACGGGTAATGTTAAAACTTTCCTCTTCTAAAACAGATAAATAATGTCGGTGAGGAGAGATTTTTAAAATGGGGGAAGCTAACAGAATGAAGGTTGCTATCGTAGGGTTTAATGTGTTTTCAGCAGGAGGAACAAGTCGTAGTAACCTAAACTTAACAAAAGAATTTAACAAGGAAGGCATAGATGTTGTTATTTACAATGCACGACCTTTTTCACCAACAGATATATTAAGTATTCGTTATCAGGAAAATTTAAGTATGAATGTTCATTTTGCGCCACTTATAGAATTAGGAAAAGATAGTTCCATTGATTTTTATATTATAACGCGTGAAACATTTTTTCCCTTAGCTCAAATTATAAAATTTTATTGTCCGCATGCAATGACAATAGGTGAAATACATGCGCCTCTCAGCATGTTACCTGAAAACTTAGGGGAAGACTTATATGCTCTAGACTACATAAGGGTAGCCACAGAATCAATCAAAAAAAAGTTTAAAGAAAAATATCACTATGAAACATTGCTTGTTCATCAAGTTAGCACAGATCATATGACATTACCTAAGGATTTTATACCAAAACCAACAAATAATCTCTATATTCTTTCTCGGTTTGAGGATGGCGTAAAAGATATTTCTTATGCTATTCGGCTTTTAGACTATCTTGTCCATTATCATAAAGCTACTCATATCAAACTTTATATTGAAGGTTATGGACCCTCTGAAACATTGTATCGCAATTTAATTAATCATTACGGGTTGCAAGCAAATGTGTTTTTAAACCAGGGAACACCTCCTGACTATATTTATTTTTCTACCTCACGTTATGAAACATTTGGTTATTCAATTCTTGAAGCACTTGCCAAAGAAAAACGTGCTATTGTATTTCCTGGTGAAGACGGGGTGCTGCAAGAAATCTATAAAAATCCATCTAATATTCAATGGATTACAAAAAATATACCAATAGATGCGAGGCGAGTTCTGAAATTTCTTTCATCTATCGATACAATTAGTTATCATCAAGGGATTTCACTTATTTTGACACAAAAAAGTTACGTTCCGATGTACGTCAAACAGTTTCATTTATTCCAAAAACAGAAACAAAAGAAATTTAATCCAAGTAAAAACATAGAAGAAATTTGGGCAGACGTTATGTTAGTTCAAGCAGAGTCGCTAACTTCTCTTTTTAACCTATATAGCTTTTTAAAAGATAAGCCTGTGATTGGAAAGGTTTTGATGAACGCTCATATTAAAACAATGGCACATACTTTATTGTATAAATTAAAAGCGAGAAAAAACATGCAGCAAAGAGCGAAGTTAGTCAATGAGAAGATGTATTTTATTGAATCTTTTCACGGGAAGTCTTTTTCAGGAGATCCGAAATACATTGCACTCTGGATAAAAAAACATATACCAAATGCGAAGATATTCGTTAGTTCCGTGAATCAACTCGTAGATATGGAAATTCGCTATTTTGGCTTTGAGGCTCTTCGACTTGGAAGCGCGGAATATCAGCGCAAATTCGAGAAATGCAAGTATATCATTGTGAACGGAAACACGCTTGATAAAGTTGGCAAATTACCTAATCAAATCATCATTCAAACATGGCATGGCTTTCCTCTAAAGAAAATGGTAGCAGATTTAGAGGATGCGAAACACCGTAAACAAGAATTGAACGCCTTTTTGCCCCGAATGAAAAAATGGAATTATCTTTTATCTTCATCGCCTATGAATACTTCATTGTTTCGTTCAGCATTTGCGTTAAAAGAAAGCCCAGATTTAAAGATTGTGGAGATGGGCGCACCGCGAAATGCCTACTTAATTAAGAATAGAAATAATTATAGAGAAAAGTTGCATATTCATTTTAAATACTTCAACCGACCGTTAAATGCAAATAAAAAATATATTTTATTTTGTCCAACGTGGCGTAAGCAAGAACGAAATGAAATAACAGATATTGATCTAAAAACTTTAATTCAGAATTTACCACCTGAATATGAAATTATTGTAAAACTTCATCCTTTGGAAGCTTCTCTACGTAGATTTTATAAAGCGTTAGATTCAAGGATTCATTGTTTTTATAATGAACTGGTAGATATTCAAGAACTATTTGTGCTAGTAGACATTTTAATTTCTGATTACTCTTCTGCGATTTTTGATTTTGCTCATTTAAACAAAAAGATTATTATCTTGCAGGAGGATTCGGAAGTATATCAGAAAAAAGTTGGTTGGTATTTTGATATGAAAAAAATATGCTTATTAGAAGGGAAAACATATACGACAAAAAGTTTAGTGAGAGCCATTCTTGATGAAAATTCAAATGTTATGCAATATTGTAAAGCGATTCAGAAAAATTTACTTTCTAAGGATAGCGTTATGATGAACAATAAGTTGATGCAATTATTATTTTTAAAGGAGAGACCATCGTTTTATGACAACAAATAAAGATATTGAGTTTACAGATATTTATCATTTTAAATGTGAGTATAATAAAATGAAGTTAGTTATAAAAACATTTTCAGATAAAAACATATTAGAATTATCGCGGGAAACACAACCCATTTTAGAGATGTATAAAGCGGTTTTGGCGCATGATTATATCCTTTATATGCACATTGGTCAATCCTCTTATTTTATTCGACGTAAAGATGTGCACACGATTTGGCAAAGAAAAGATTTGATTAAACATGGGGAATTATTTTATACATTAGAGAAGATTCCTAGTGAAAAGGATAACAAGTTGGCGCCTAAAAGGCTAGTGGTCATTTTTTCGCCCATGCCAGCAAAAGAAAACTATCATAGTGCCAATATTGCACATCGCTGTTTTACAACTTCATTCGCAAGTATGCAGAAACATTTAGTGAAGAATACGCTTGTGATGCGAATTATGGACTTGAATTTGTCTTATGGTAGCCATTATATTAATACATTTAATTATATGGAGATGGAATCGGATGTTCAAAATGCTATTCAATTTGTCATGGACGTAAACCATATTATAAAAGAAGATGTTGTTTTGTATGGCGGATCAAAAGGCGGGACGGGGGCTTTATATCATAGTTTTCTTGGCGATTTTAATTCCGTTACTGTAGATCCAATTATTAGCACGGAGCAGTATAATCAAGAAAATGATTTGCATTATTTGCGTGACTTTAGGAAATGGAATCTTTTGAATGATTTAGCCAGACTTGCTAATAAAAAAACTTCGACTAAAAAAATTATTTTTGGTTATCCACTCGTTTCTTTTAATTACAACTTGTACAGTCAGATTCCGTCTGATTCAGTTGAAATTCATGATGTGTTTGATTCGTCCGTGCATAAACATGCAGACATTTCACGTAACATAATAGTAGAACAAATTACATGGATTAATATATTACTGTTATCTTCGACTAATTTACATAAAATTGAGGAGAGACTCCATATGTTGACGGAGTGAAGGAGATAAGATGGAAGAAAAAGTGATAAAAATTGCCATTGTTGGTTCTTGTTTAACGAGAGATAATTTTAACACAACATTTAACCCTGATTATAAAAAATTTGTCGAATGCGTGTTACACCAACACCAATGTAGCTTTCTAAGTCTTATGTCGCCAAAGCTTCCTTATATAGAAAACCAAGAAATCGAACAAATGAATGCTTTTAGCAAATGGCACTATAAGACGGAGCATACGAAAGAATTTTTAAGTTTAATTCAAACGAGGAATCCAGAATATCTGCTGATAGATGTATATGCGGATATATATTTGGGAGTTGTAGAGTTAGAACAAGGTTTCTTCACGTATAATTCTAAGTTTAAAGAAATTCCCCCAATAAAAAATGCGAAAACAATTTGGTCGATAACGAAAGACGTTGAAGCATATTTTGAGGTTTGGAAACAGCATGTGATAGCCTTTTTTCAATTTCTACAACAAAAGATGCCTTCGTGTAAAGTTATTTTAGTAAAGGCGCGATTTGAAGATAACTTTGAGGATGGTGGTTCGCTTAATGAATGGCGTGAAACGCGGAATTATCAAAAAGTGGATGTGGAACGTTTAAATGAAATTTGGCATATTTTAAATGACTTTATAGAGAAAAATTTTCAAGTCCAAGTGTTAGATATGACGACAAAAAGGTATTTGCTCGATAAGCATCACCCGTGGGGGAATTTCTATGTGCATTATACCAAAGCGTTTTATCATGATTTCTTAACGCAGTTATTAGCGTTGATACAGAGATGAAATTATTATTTAGCGGTAATTTTATCTCTGTATGTCTTGTTATTATTTGGAATTTTTATGAGTCTAAAAAGCGTTTGATAACTAAATAGCCAGCACCATATAAAATGGCTTCCTCGCCTAGGTGGGAGGCTTTTATTTTGATATTTTTAGATGTGAATGATGTTAGTTTTGTTTCAATTTGGTCGGTGAAATCTGGAATAAGTCTTGAAATTTCACTGTTTATGAAAACAACTTCTGGGTTGTAGAGAGCTGTTACGTTTTGGATGCCAATTGCTAAGTAGTGAATCATATTTTGTACGACACGCACGGCTGCTGCTTCTTTTTCCAAAAAAGCGTGGCATAAATCCGTAACAAGTGCGTTTTCATGTCCGGAAAGCTCTTTATATGTGTCTAGCGTGTTTTTTTCGGAAGCATAGCATTCCAAGCAGCCGTTCGCGCCACATGGGCACGGGCGGCCATTTTCAGTTACGACAGTCATATGACCGATTTCGCCCGCATAGCCATTTATACCAGGGTAAAGCTGATTATTTAAAATAACCCCGCTTCCCACGCCAGAATGAATACTGATGCTCACAAGGTTCGTATATTTTTCTTCTGTTGTATGGTCGGAAACTGCTAATAAATTTGCTTCATTTTCCAAGTACACTGGGCAGGCAAATTGTTCGCCGAGTGCATTTTTAAAATCAAGCCCAGCTAAGTCATACGCTGGTGTAAATTGGATGTGGTCATCTAAAACAATTCCGTGAATCGCAATTAAAATTCCAACAACCCCAAATGGCGATTTTGGTAGGCTAGAAAGAAATAGACCAAGTTTTTCAGAAAGTTCCTGGATAATCGTGTCCCGCTTGATGGTCGTAAAAGGAAATAATTCTCGTTTATAAGCGGTGCCGTCAAGACGCTGCACCATTACATCAATATAGTTGTAACCAATATCGACACTTACAGCAAAACCAGCTTTTGCATTAAGTTCGAGCATAATGGGCTTTCGGCCGCCTAGGTTGGTACTTTCGCCAATGCCAACTTCATTGATTAGTTTTTGTGTCATCAATTTTTTTACAATATCAGAAATAGTAGCTTTATTTAAACCAATCGTGTCTGCAAGTTCGGCACGCGAAAGCGGTCCATTTTGCGCAACTTTATTTAAGACGATTCGTTCGTTTGATTCTCTAATTCCTGCTCGACTAGTAAACATCTGTTTCCCCCGCTTTCTCTTCTTATTTTAGCAAAAAGGCTTGACAAAAGAAACTGTATTCCTTTATATTATTGTTAGTTAGTTTATTATGCTAACTAACCTAAACGTTTGCAATTGTTTGATGAATGGGAGGAAAAACCATGAAATTTACAGATGGGATTTGGCTTGTCAAAGAAGGCTACACAATTCACACGCCAAAAGAAATTTTTGATTACAAAATGAAAGCGGATTCAGTTGAAGTTTTCGCCCCGTTTAAGAAAATCGAAACTCGCGGAGACACGCTGAATTTAGGGATGATGACAGTAAGTTTTGAGACGCCGCAAGATGATGTTCTTAAAGTTACTTTAAAACACCATGATGGGGGATTAAAAAAAGGTCCAGAATTTCCTATCGAAAAAACCAAGCAAAAACTTAAAACGATTGATACACAAGAAAAAATTATTGTGCAATCTGGCGACTTAAAAGCCGAACTCGACAAAAGTAGCTACAAAATTTCATTTTTCGGAAATGAAACGCTTCTTACAACGTCTGATACAAACGGACAAGGATACATAGAGTCAGCAGATGGGCATTTTATGCGCGAAAGATTGAATCTTTCAGTCGGGGAAAATATTTATGGTTTAGGTGAGCGGTTTACGAATTTTGTGAAAAACGGGCAGACGGTTGACATTTGGAATAAAGACGGCGGAACAAGTAGCGACCAGTCCTATAAAAACGTTCCTTTTTTCATAAGTAATAAAGGGTATGGCGTTTTTGTGAATCATCCGGAGCATGTATCGTTTGAGATTGGGACGGAGCATGTATCGAAAAATCAATTTAGTGTGGCGGGTGAAACACTTGAATATTACGTGATTTACGGACCGACGATGGTTGACATTGTACAAAAATATACGGATTTGATGGGTAAACCTGCACTGCCGCCAGCATGGTCATTTGGTTTATGGCTTAGCACTTCATTTTGCACTGATTATGATGAGGAAACGGTCAATAGCTTCATCGATGGCATGAAAGAACGCGATATTCCACTTGAAGTTTTCCACTTTGATTGCTTTTGGATGAAGGACTTTGAATGGTGTAACTTTGAGTGGGATAAACGGGTCTTTCCGAATCCTGAAGCGATGTTAAAACGTTTAAAGGAAAAAGGGTTGAAAATTTGCGTCTGGATAAATCCTTACATTGCGCAAAAATCGGCTTTATTTGCGGAAGGAAAAGAAAACGGCTATTTTATTAAGCGGCAAGATGGTTCTGTTTGGCAGTGGGATTTATGGCAGGGCGGCCAGGCGGTTGTTGATTTTACGAATCCTGAAGCGAAAGCATGGTATTTGTCGAAACTTGAAGCGCTGATGGATATGGGTGTAGATGCATTTAAAACGGACTTTGGCGAGCGAATTCCAACGGACGTTACTTATTTTGATGGATCTGATCCGTTTAAAATGCACAATTATTATGCGTATCAATATAACGAGGCTGTCTATGAACTTTTAGAACGCAAAAAGCCAGCTCAGGCGGTTGTGTTTGCAAGATCAGCTACAGCAGGTAGTCAAAAATTTCCAGTTCATTGGGGCGGGGATTGTCTATCGACTTATGAATCTATGGCGGAATCTCTCCGGGGCGGGCTATCTTTCATGCTATCTGGTTTTAGTTTCTGGAGTCATGATATTGGTGGCTTTGAAGAAGGGGCAACGCCTGATATTTATAAACGCTGGACGCAATTTGGGCTGTTATCTTCGCATAGCCGCTACCATGGCAATGTAGAATACCGCGTCCCGTGGGTGTTTGATGATGAGGCAACGGAAGTGACACGTAAATTCACGAAGTTAAAACTACGGTTAATGCCGTATTTGTTCCGCCATGCTGTCATGGCGCACAAAATGGGTGTTCCAATGATGCGCCCCATGGTGATGAGTTTTCCAGAAGATTTGACTGCTGGAACGTTAGATAGGCAATATATGCTTGGTGATGCGCTCTTAGTGGCTCCGATTTTCAATTCTGCGGGAAGAGGCGAATTTTACTTGCCGCAAGGGAAATGGACGAACATTTTAACTGAAAAAACATATGAAGGTGAAAAGTGGTATAGCGAAACACACGATTATATGTCATTTCCGCTGCTCGCTATGGAAAATAGTGTGATTGTGATGGGGCAGGAAAGCGAGCGCGCTGAGTATGACTACGCGGCAAATCCTGAAATTCACGTATATGGGTTTACTGATGCAGATATTTCTGTAACAGAGCCGATTTTTTCTAAAGCGGGTGAAGAGGTGGCGCGTGTTACGGTGAGTAAGCAAGCGGATGTTGTTTCCGTTGATGTGGAAAATATCGCACAATATTCTGTTGTTTGGCATAAGCCTGAATCAGATGATGTCCTGCGTTTTCAGGGAGTAGAAAATCTTCGTCTTATATAAAAAATAAAAAAGTGAGGGTAACGAAATGGAAGCAACTGAACGTATGAATGAAAAAGCAACACTCAAAGCAATGGTTCCATGGAAAGAAAGAATTAGCTATGGCTTAAGTGACACAGCATGTAATTTAGCATTTCAAGTTATCGGAACGTATTTAATGTTTTTTTATACCGACGTTTATGGGATTAGCGCGGCAGCTGTCGGGACGCTGTTTTTAGTCGCACGTGTCATTGACGCGTTTGATGGACCTATTATTGGGATTTTTATTGACCGAACGCATACGAGGTGGGGGAAGAGTAGACCATTTTTCTTATGGTTCTCCATTCCGTTTGGTCTCTTGTGTGTGCTCACATTTACAACGCCAGATTTGTCAGACGGCGGGAAAATTGTTTGGGCTTACGTAACGTACATCTTAGTTGGCATTTTCTATTCGTGCGTGAATTTGCCGATTACATCAATTTTACCGAGCTTAACGAACAATCCGAAAGAGCGAACAGTGCTTGGAACCATTCGTCAATTTGGTGGCACGCTTGGACAAATTGTTGTGACCGTATTCACCTTACCAATTGTGGCTTTTCTAGGTGCTGGTGACCAACAAAAAGGTTTTTTCCTAACCATTTTGTTATTTTCAGTCGTAGCCGTTGTTTTACTTTTAAATACTTTCGTCAACACAAAAGAGCGTATTGTAAACGTTCAAAAAGTGGTGCGCGTGAAGGATAGCGTAAAAGCAATGAAGCGCAACTGGCCGTGGATGATTATGATTTTGATGAACTTCATTTATTGGATGGCGATGACGATGAAAAATCAAACGACGGTGTATTTCTTTAAATACAATCTTGGTCGAGAAGATTTGGTGCCAATCATTATGGCACTCGCATTTGGCTCGCTCTTAACACTTTTATTTACGCCAGCAGTGGCTTTTCGCCTTGGTAAACGAAATACTATGGTGATGGGGCTAGTTCTTGCAATCATTGGTCAGGTGATTATGGGGATTGGGGCACACAATTTGAGTATCGCCATTATTATTTTGGGCGTTATCATTAATGCTTTTGGAACCGGTTTTATTTCCGGACTATTGTCGGTTATGCTTGCCGATACTGTCGATTATGGCGAATGGAAAAACGGCGTTCGCGCTCAAGGACTTTTGACATCTGCTTCTAGTTTTGGGGCAAAATTTGGTATGGGCATCGGCGGCGCCTTAACGGCTGGAATTTTAGCGATGGGCGGTTATCAAGCGAATCAAGTACAGACAGATGCATCGCTTTCCGCTATTGAATTCAATTTTGTGTGGATCCCAATTGTTGGCTTTGCAATTGCAGCGATAGCGCTATTTTTCTACCGGGCTGACAAGCAGGAAAAACAATATTTAGTAGAGTTAGAAGAACGAAATCGAGAGTTTAGAGAAAACGAAAAATAAAGGAGAATATTATGACTTATTTTAAACAAATTGAAAAAATTAATTTTGAAGGTGTATCATCTGAAAATCCATTTGCATTTAGACATTACAACCCGGAGGAAGTTGTGTTAGGGAAAACGATGAAGGAGCATTTGCGCTTTGCTGTGGCGTACTGGCATACAATGACACAAGATGGTTCTGACCCGTTTGGTGCGGCGACAAATATTCGTGATGTTCACGGGGCAACAGAGATGGAGCTTGCCAAAAATCGTGTGGAGATGTTTTTTGAGATTTTGGAAAAACTTGGCGTGGAATATTTTTGCTTCCATGATGTGGACATCGCACCTGAAGGGGACTCGCTTCAAGAATTTATGCGCAATTTAGATGAAATTACAGATTTAATTCAGCAAAAAATGACGCAAACGGGGATTAAATTGCTTTGGAATACGGCAAATTTATTCACGCACCCACGCTTTTTAAATGGCGCAGCTTCAACAAATAATGCTGATGTATATGCGCAT
Organism: Listeria tempestatis; assembly: GCF_963575625.1. NCBI lineage: Bacteria > Bacillati > Bacillota > Bacilli > Caryophanales > Listeriaceae > Listeria > Listeria tempestatis. Next base: position 6,730 of record NZ_CAUYTK010000013.1, on the reverse strand, counting down.
TCCGCGGCGCAAATTAAAAAAGGTCTTGATATTAGTAAAAAGTTAGGTGGTAAGAATTATGTCTTTTGGGGCGGCCGTGAAGGGTATGAATCGCTTTTAAATACGGATATGGCATTTGAACAGGCTAACATGGCGCGTATGTATAAAATGGCCATTCGCTATGCAAAAGAAATTGGTCATGACGTACAATTTTTAATTGAGCCGAAACCGAAAGAACCAACCAAACATCAATATGACTTTGATGCGGCGACAACAATGGCATTCTTGCAAAAATATGGTCTCGAAAATGATTTTAAATTGAATCTAGAAGCCAATCATGCGACGCTTGCTGGTCATACTTTTGAACATGAATTGAACGTGGCACGCACTTATGATGCACTTGGATCAATTGATGCCAATCAAGGCGACTTACTACTTGGCTGGGATACCGATGAATTCCCAACGAACATTTACGACACGACGCTTACAATGTATGAAATCCTCCAAAACGGTGGGATAGCACCAGGCGGGATTAATTTTGACGCTAAAGTTCGGCGCAGTTCTTTTGAAATGGAAGACCTTCTTTTGGCTCACATCGCGGGTATGGACACATATGCACGCGGACTAAAAGCGGCAGCAAAATTGACGGAAGATCGCTTTTTTGAAAAAATCAAGGAAGAACGATATCAAAGCTTCCGCGAAGGAATTGGCGCACGCATTTTAAATGGTGAGGAAGATCTTAAAACGCTAACTGAATATGCGCTAGCAAATGAGGAAGTCAAAAACGCGTCAAGCCACATTGAATATGTGAAGTCCCGCTTGAACGATTATTTAATTTAAAGGAGAAAAAAATGGCTTATGTTTTAGGGTTGGATTTAGGAACGAGCGCGCTAAAGGCGGTTTTGATGAGCGAGGCAGGCGATTTGATTGCCGAATCTTCGGCGGAGTACCCGCTAATAGGTGAGCGTAAGGGCTACAGTGAGCAATTGCCTTCTGAATGGGTGCGTGCACTAAAAGAAGTGTTTCAGGCGCTTCATGCGGAGGTGCCCAATTTAAAGAAAGAGCTCTCGGGAATTAGCTTTTCCGGACAAATGCACAGCTTAGTTGTTTTAGATGACGAGATGCAAGTGGTGCGCCCTGCTATTCTTTGGAATGATGTACGGACAACAAAAGCGTGCGCCTACATCCGCGAAAAGTTACCGCAAATTAAATCGATTACGAGAAATGATGTGTTGGAAGGGTTCACACTCCCAAAACTAGTGTGGCTTGCACAAAATGAGCCAGAAACATGGGAACGAGCGGCGCATTTTTGTCTACCAAAAGACTATCTCGCTTTCATTTTAACGGGTGAACTCTGCACGGATTATTCTGATGCGGCGGGCACGCTCCTTCTCGATGTGGCACACAAAACGTACTCACAGGAAATCCTATCCGCGTTTGACATCCAAAAATCACAGCTTCCAAAGCTCGTTTCATCTACGACTTGTACCGGATTTGTCACCGAACAAATTGTTTTGCAGCTTGGGATTCAAACGAGTGTCAAAGTATTCATGGGCGGAGCGGATAACGCGGTGGCCGCAATTGGTGCTGGCATCACCAAACCAGGTTTGGCACTTTCGAGCATTGGGACGAGTGGCGTCTTCCTCAGTTTCGAATCACACGTTTTGGAGGCTGACGTATCTCCTTTACATTTCTTTAATCATGTAGAAGAAGATGCTTTCTATTCAATGGGTGTGACGCTTTCTGCGGGCAATAGTTTGAACTGGTTTAAGCAGACGTTTGCGCCAGAAGTAAGTTTTGATGATCTTTTTGAGGGCGCAAAGGCGATTCCGATTGGTGCGGAAGGTCTCTTGTTCACGCCTTACCTAAGCGGTGAGCGCACGCCGTATACAGATAGTGCGATTCGCGGTGCTTTTATTGGTATTGACGGTCGCCATTCGCGCAGTCATTTCATGCGTGCGGTTATAGAGGGGATTACTTTTTCGCTTCGTGACGCTTTTGAGCTTTTAAAACTGGCAAATCGTGATGCAACAGAAATTATTGCAGTTGGTGGGGGTGCAAAAAATCCGCTGTGGCTCCAAATGCAAGCAGATGTGTATAATCGAAATATTCGAACCTTGACGAGTGAACAGGGTCCAGGTGTTGGTGCCGCAATGATTGCTGCAACAGGTCTCGGCTTATATCCCAATTTAAATGCATGCGCGGACGTTTTTGTGAAATACCGCGATGAGATATACGAGCCAAATAATCAAAATGTCATGGAATATGAAAAAATATATGCCATTTATCGTGAAATTTACAAGGCAACTAAACCGCTTTCAATGAGTCTAGATAAGCTTTAAAGTAAGAAATGCCCATGTTTTGTCCTCTTTTAAAAAAATACATAGAGTGTTACAATGAGAACACTAGTGTTTTAAAATATAGGAGGCAATAAATTGGAACAAGGCAAACTGACAATTTATTTTGTAAGACATGGCAAAACAGAATGGAATTTAACTGGACAAATGCAAGGCTGGGGAGACTCTCCACTTGTTTCGGAAGGTAAAAATGGTGCGATTTTAGTCGGCGAAGCCCTTCAAGATATTCATTTTAAAGCAGCTTATGTAAGTCCGAGTAAACGTACACAAGATACCGCTAAATACATTTTAAGCGGAAAAAAAGTCCCAATCCATCTAACAGAAGAATTTCGTGAAATGAGCTTTGGCTCGTGGGAAGGTATACGTGTTAGCGAATTAGATATTCAGTTTAAAGAAGCGCGCGAAGCCATGTTACATAGCCCAGCGACTTTTGACGCAAGTGAAAATGGCGGTGAAACTTACTACGAACTGGAAACACGAATTCAAAAAGGCATGCAAAAGCTTATTTCTGAACAAAAAAGTGGTAATATTCTGGTCGTTTCTCACGGCATGACGTTAACGCTTCTCATGTTCCTTCTAGCGGGTGGCGAAATGGCCGATCATCGCTCAAAGGGTGAACGGATTTTAAATACGAGTATTAGTAAAGTAGAGTATAGCGATGGTAAATTCCATATTGTTAAGCTAAATGATGTGGCGCATTTGGAAAAAGCTCGCGTTTAATACTGAAAAAAGCCGCTATCCTTAGTTTAGGTTAGCGGCTTGATTTATGCTGAGGTGTATATTTTTTTCGTTTTGTAATCGTATTTAAGCGTTCTTTTTTTGAAAAATCGTATTGTCATATCTATTACAAGTGCCATTTCTAATTTTTTGAGCACTTTTTTTGTGAATACGCACACAAGCTTCTTTTTTTATGTTATTATTGTTCATGTGTTCACAAGGTAAGGGTATAAACGTGAAAAGGGAATAAAATTGGGAGGTTTAACGATGAAAAAGAAATTACTTGCGACACTTATTTTTATCCTTTCTATCACACTTGTACTAGCAGGGTGCGGGTCTAGTGATAAGTCAAACGAGAAAAGTAAGTCGAGTGAAAAAAAGGAAGCAACAGAAGCAAATTCAGGAGCATCACAAGCAAGCTATACATCACTAGATAAATTAAAAGATAACTACGATATCATTATTATCGGTGCAGGTGGCGCGGGAATGTCTGCAGCCCTTGAAGCAAAAGCAAAGGGATTAAATCCAGTTATTTTTGAAAAAATGCCCGTTGCTGGAGGCAATACATCCAAGGCGTCATCTGGCATGAATGCTTCAGAAACCAAATTTCAAAAAGAACAAGGAATTGAAGACAGTAATGACCTCTTTTATGAGGAAACTTTAGCGGGTGGACACGGAACAAATGATAAAGAGATGCTTCGCTTCTTTGTAGATAATTCTGCTAGCGCAATTGATTGGCTAGATTCAAAAGGAATTACGTTAAATAATATTACGATTACTGGCGGAATGAATGAAAAACGGACGCATCGTCCAGAAGATGGTTCCGCAGTAGGTCAATACTTAGTAGATGGTTTATTAGAAAATGTGCAAAAAGAAGAAATTCCAACATTTGTAAATGCAAATGTAACAGAAATTACCGAAAAAGATGGCAAAGTAAACGGCGTAAAAGTGACGTTCAATAATAAGACAGAAAAAAATATTGCAGCAGACGCAGTTGTTGTCACTACAGGTGGATATGGTGCAAATGCTGAATTAATTGAAAAAGTCCGTCCTGATTTAAAAGGATATGTGACAACAAACCAAGAAGGCAGCACTGGTGATGGGATTAAGATGATTGAAAAACTTGGTGGCACAACGGTTGATATGGATCAAATTCAAGTCCATCCAACTGTTCAGCAAGAAAAGTCATACTTAATTGGGGAAGCTGTTCGTGGTGAAGGTGCCATTTTAGTAAATAGCGATGGCAAACGCTTCACAAATGAACTTAACACACGAGATAAAGTGACTGCGGCTATCAATACGTTGCCTGAAAGATCGGCTTATTTAGTTTTTGATGCGGGGGTAACGGAACGTGTGAAAGCAATTAAGCAATATGAAGAAATGGGATTTGTGAAAAAGGCTGATACGGTAGAAGCTCTAGCAAATGAAATCGATGTTCCAGCTACTGAATTGCAAACAACACTAGAAAAATGGAATCAAAGTATAGCGGATAAGAAAGATGCTGAGTTTGGCCGTACTACAGGTATGGAAAATGATTTATCTAAGGCACCTTACTACGCAATCAAAATTGGCCCAGGTGTTCACTATACAATGGGTGGTGTAAAAATTAATACGAATACAGAGGTTCTAAATAAAGAGGGTCAACCCATTACCGGCTTATTCGCGGCAGGGGAAGTAACTGGCGGTTTACACGGAGAAAATCGAATTGGCGGAAACTCGGTAGCAGAAATTATTATTTTCGGTCGCCAAGCAGGCATTAAATCAGCAGAATTTGTGAATGCACAATAAATTGAAATAACCCTTATCAAAAAGCAGGGTGGCTAGAGAGCCACCCTGCTTTTTTTATGAGCAAAAATAACAATGATTATAATTCTTCCCCGTTTGTTTCAATTACTTTTTTATACCAGTAGAAGCTATCTTTTGGAATGCGCGTCATCGGTGCATCATCCGATACATCACGGTCCACATAGACAAAACCGTAACGTTTTTGGTAACCATTCAACCAACTAAGCAAATCCGTAAAGCTCCAAGTGCAGTAGCCGAGCATATTTACACCATCGCTAATCGCATCACGAATTGCCGTCACATGACTAGCCAAATATTGAATTCGATATTCATCGTGAATTTGCCCGTCCTCTAACTTATCAAATTCCCCTAAACCATTTTCTGTGATTAAAATAGGAAGTTGATAGCGACTATTAATGCGGCGTAAGGCAATTTGTAAACCTTTAGGGTCGATAGTCCAGTCCCAGTTTGTTGTTTTCACAAAAGGATTAACCATTTTTTTGTAAACGCCTGGTACCCCTGTTTCTTTTGAAGTCCCTTTTTTACCCGTTGTATTCATTTCATTGCTCATACCAACACCATCAAGTGGGTTAAAAGCAACTGTTGCGGATTGATAATAATTGACACCCATAAAATCAGGTGTACCGGCACGAAGCAATTCCATATCGCCATCTTCAACTGTAGGCGCGATATCATGCTCTACTAGATACTTCCAAACTGCGCTTGGATAGCGACCATAAGCATAAACATCCATCCAGAAATAACTATTTAATTCCTCAGCATCATCGGCTGCCTGAACGTTTTTTGGATCTGTATCAATCGGATAGTGAGGAGTATATGCAAAGCTTGGCCCAATTTTCCCATCAGGAACAATTTCATGAAAGGCCAAAATAACATTAGCATTCGCCAAGTTCGCGATATGGTTAACCTCGTACATCCGTTTTAAATCCGAAACTTTTGGAGGGTGAAGCGCCTGTCCGTAGCCCATTCCAACAAAAATATTTTGCTCGTTTAAAGAAACCCAATATTTAACGCGGTCACCGTAACGTTTGAATAGCGTAATGGCATAATTAGTGAAATCCCGAATGACTTCGCGTGATTCCCAGCCCCCGTACTCGTCAAACAATGCTTGTGGAATATCCCAATGATAAATTGTCACGAGGGGCTCAATATCATATTTTAATAACTCGTCAATTAAGTTATCATAAAATTTCAAGCCAGCCTCATTGACCTCCCCTTTACCTTGCGGGAAAATACGCGACCAAGCAATTGAAAAGCGATATGCTTTTAACCCAGCGTCTGCCATCAATTTAACATCTTCTTTATAACGATGGTAATGGTCAACTGCTACATCACCATTTGTTCCTTCATAGGTTGTGCCAGGAATTCGTACATAGTTATCCCATACAGAAGGCCCTTTGCCATCCGCATCCCATGCACCTTCAATTTGATAGGCTGCAGAAGCCGATCCCCATAAAAATTCTTTTGGAAAACTTGTCCGTTTCTTGTGTTCCATTTAAAATCCTCCTCAAATCATTAATCATAAAACACATTACTTCTTTATTTTAAAGTATAAGCTTTTAAAAGGAAAGCAGTAAAACTGTTGACATAACCAGATTTTTCTATTTAATGTATTACAAAATCGCTCTTTCGTGTGGTTTTCTGGATGTGACATATAATCTCAGTGCGTGAAAGAAGTTATTTTACAACCGTTTAAAGAGTTTTTTAAACATTATTTTTACGGGAAAAGTATGTATTTACTGTAGTTATCATTCATTTCCATAAACTATTTACTTTTAGTATATATTTCATTTAAAAATTCATAAATTATCCACATACTATTTTTTTCTTCTATGCTAAACTGAAATAAAAACAACAGGCAGGTGAATGCT
>NZ_CAUYTK010000012.1:0-72668 GCF_963575625.1 Listeria tempestatis | reverse complement strand
TATAAAAGGATAGATGAAAATAAAGAGGTTGTAACAAGTCAAATTATTACGTTCGGTACACAAGTCACTTATGTATCTAAAGAATTAGAAAAAGCAGACAAGCTTTTAACCGCCACTCAAAAAATAGAACGAGTCTCAGCGCCGCCTGTGACTTCAGATTTTACGTTGCAAGAATCAAAGGCACTTAAAGATGGTATGGGGAAAAAGCAAACATTACTCGATCATAATTATAAGCGATTCAGAGAACAAACGGTGTCTACATTGGAGCCAGTGATTGGTCATTTTTCAAGCACATTGAACCTATTAGACGAAACCGTAGACGATTTTATTCAAGGACTACGGAACGCACGAGGAACTTTTGAACATCTTAATATTCCGTTCACAGATTTAGATGTAGCGATTCCCGTTTTACTTACAGAAGCGATTGAATCACTGAAACCTTATCAAACCGCGCTTGATTCCATCAAAACGGCTGTTCGTTCATTGCGTGGTGGTGGGTTAAATGATGTACTGGAAGCCTATCGCCCGTATATTGATACGGCTCTTTTTGAGGGGACACAGTTCCAAAATGTCATCGCCCTAAACAAAGCATCGGTCAATATTTACGAGAGTTCCAAGATGGTGTTTGAAGATATTAAGTACCAGTTAAGTGATAACAAAGCGGCGGCAGTTGAAGCACTGGACAAGCAAGCGAATAAAGTAGTCGCTAACTTAGGCATACTTATCGCCCAACTAAAACGGGGGAGTATCGAGGTATAAAGAGGCTAAAATATAGAATACGAACAGTTACGCAAGGGAGAACTTTACTTGACTTTTTATAAGGTACTATCGACAAATAAAAACAGACTACTTTGATATTTATTTAGTATCCTGTTTATTCATTCTGCGCTTTGAAGCTTGCCCTCATTTTGCGCTCATATTAAATTCTTAATAAGTATTAAATAGTTATAAACAAGTTGTTTTTATTGCTTTTAAGTATTGGTATAGTTGTATTTTTCTTTTTTATGGCGCTAGTTGGCTTATATGAGCCTATGGCGTCTTTTTTTTGGTTGTTTTTAGGTTGAACCCTCACTAAAACCCTCAACATTGAAACTAAATTTTTTATACTTTGCATATCTATTAATAGTATTTTTTTCTATTAAAAAATTAGAGAAGGTTAGAAATAAGTTTAGTGATATTTGAGGTATTGGCGCGGGGCTAATATTTTTTTGATTGACGAAGCGGGCAGGGTGTGTGGTAAATTAAAAGAGAGAAGGAGTGGATTCAATGAATATTAAGAAAGTGAGTGAGCGGATGGGTGTTTCCGCGGATACAATTCGGTATTACGAACGAATCGGTTTAATTGCACCAGTGAAGCGGAATGAAAATGGGGTACGGGAATTTGATGAGGAAGATATGCGCTGGATTGCCTTTAGTCGGCAGATGCGGAAAGCGGGTTTATCGATTGACTCATTGGTAGAGTATGTATCGTTATTTCGGCAAGGTGATTCGACGGTTGACGCGAGAATAGCTTTAATCCGAGAACAAAAAAAGGAATTAGAAGCGAAAGCGGCGGAGCTTCAGGAGGCGATTAGCCGTTTGCAATTTAAATTAGAGAATTACGGGCATGTGCAAGAAGCAGAGAGCAAATTGCGGAGTTTTGAAGTAAATAGGGCTTAAGTTTTTTTATTTTTGGCTTGACTTGGAGTTCACTTCAAGCTTTATGATAGGGGGGCAAAGGAGGAATCGAAATGGAGTATGTGAAATTTGGTAATACAGGTATGGATGTATCGAAAATATGTTTAGGCACGATGGGTTTTGGTGATGCAGAGAAATGGATTCATAAGTGGGTGCTCGGCGAAGCGGACAGCCGCCAAATCATCAAAAAAGCACTCGATCTAGGCATTAATTTTTTCGACACCGCAAACATTTACTCTTTTGGGGAAAGCGAAAAAATTGTGGGTCGTGCACTAAAAGATTTTGCGAACCGCGACGATGTTGTTTTAGCGACAAAAGTGCATCAAACCATGCGCCCAGGGCAACCAAATAGCGGCGGACTTTCTCGAAAAGAAATCTTAACTGAAATTGACCACAGTCTAAAACGGCTAGAAACCGACTATGTTGACCTCTATATCATTCATCGTTTTGATCAATTTACGCCGATTGAAGAAACAATGGAAGCGCTACATGATGTTGTGAAATCTGGCAAAGCCCGTTATATTGGCGCTAGCGCTATGTATGCATGGCAATTTCAAAAGGCGCAACGGGTGGCAGAAAGAAATGGCTGGACAAAATTTGTGTCAATGCAAAATCATTATAATTTAATTTATCGTGAGGAAGAACGGGAAATGATTCCGTTTTGTAAAGATGAAAACATTGCACTGACGCCGTATAGTCCGCTCGCATCAGGTCGCCTTACTCGTGATGTGTCAGAAAAAACGGAGCGTTCGGTAACAGATATGATTCAAAGTTCTAAATATGATGACACAATGGATGCTGATATCAGGATTATTGAGCGTGTTGCTGAGCTTTCGAATAAATATGCAGTTTCGCGCGACAAAATTGCGTTAGCTTGGCTGCTGAATAAACCAGAAATCACTTCACCAATTGTCGGCGCACAAAAAGAACTGCATTTAGAAAATGCAGTTTCGGCACTAGATATAAAATTATCTATAGAGGATATGACATTTTTAGAAGAACTTTACACGCCACATCCTGTTAAGGGAGCACTTCCAAATAAAAAATAGACTGATAACAGAAGGTGATTTTCGTTACCTTATGTATTAGTCTGATTTTGCGTGAGACATTTTTTCTTGCGCATACTTCGAGTTTTTTTAAGATGAAACCTCTTCGCGAATGGCGGAGAGGTTTTTTAATAGCAAAAAATCTTTTAACGTTTTCATGTGGTAGTAAATTTCCAAGGGAAAAGACTTAAACTCATCATTAGAGAAAATCGAAGAACAGTGAGAAATAGAAAAAGAAAGCGAGATATAACGATATGAGCAACTCCGTAGTAGATTTACTGGGCGATGCTGAAAAACGAAAATAGCTTATGAAGAGAGCAAGAATGAAAAGGATTTTAAGCAAATGAAAGAAGAGCAATGAAGTGTATAGTCCATTTATACTAAAGCAGTAATCTCTAAAGGTGTACTAATTTGACATTTTATAAGCTTTTATTTAAGAAAACTAAATTGCTAATTCGGTTTTTACTTGCTAGCGTTTATTTAGAAAGAATTTACTGGACTGTTTAATCTTTTCTAAGTTATTTTCATAATCTAATTCAAGTATAATTTTGAACACTTCATCGAGTGCGTAAAGGAGAGCATTTCGAGAGAGTGTTGGAATTTCTTTAAACAAAAGCTGATTATCTTCTAAGATGCCTAGACTAAGTTCGATATCTGCATGCTTAGATAAGCTTGATTTTACCCCATTTGTAAGCAATATTTTACAACATTCACTAGGTAAAAGTGGTATTGCAGAAAGAATTTCTTCACACTCACCACTGTTTGAAATCATGAGAATCACATCCTTATCCTTAATGATAGGTAAGTTACGTATTTGATCTTCAAAAGAGGTGAAAAAAACAATTTTACTTGGTGCAATTTTATGCATTTTAAAGTAAAAATCTTTTGCTGGAATTTGTGACATTTGATAGGCGAGAAGGTAAATTTTTTCTGCTTGATTTAATTTTTTTGTCGCTTGCTTGAAAGAACTAGTTTGCTTGATTTTATTGACTGCTATATAAGGAAGTTCAAAAGAAGATAGATCGTCATGATTATTTAGAAATTCGTATTTCATCTCAGAGTAGCCATTATAACCTAATCGCTTGGAAAAAGTGATAATAGCACTTGGTGCGCTTCTGGTAGCTTTTGCAAGTTCGCGAACATTTAATTTTTCAATTTGTTCAGGTTGGTTGAGTAAAAATTTAGCAATATCCTGTTGATTTGCTGTAAATGAGTCATAGGATCTTTTTATTCGACTTAATACTTCGTTCATGTTTAGTCCTCCTATTTTTTGAGAACAAATTCTCAAATTGGTTTCAGATATTGAAAAAAAATTCTTTTGCAGTTAAAATTTAACATGAAAGCGCTTTTATGTCAATATAACTAGGAGGGAAAACATGAAAAAAATTGTGGGGGTAACCGCCTGTGCTGCTGGGATTGCACATACATATATGGCTCAGGCGGCACTCGAAAAAGCAGCCAAAGAACTTGGTATGGAGGCAAAAATCGAAACGCAGGGAACGATTGGAACGGAGAATGCACTGACTGACAAAGAAATTGCAGAAGCAGAGCTGGTTATTATTGCCTCCGATATCGCCATTGACAAATCTCGTTTTATAGGTAAAAAAGTATTTGAAACAGATACAAACTATGCACTTAAAGATGCTTCGAAATTGTTGAGCGAAGCTACGGAGAAAGCAAGTATTCATGGTGGGAAAGGAACAAAAGTTGGCGGGAAAATGGAAATTGGAACATCTTCGAATAAATTTGTTCGATATTTAATGTCTGGGCTCTCAGATATGATTCCTGTCACGATTGCTTCCGGTTTACTTCTAGCGATTGCTAACATGATGGCTTTTCATCCAGATCCTAACAATGCAGATTTAGTTGTTTGGGGGTTTAGTGACTCAGCAAGCGGAGAATTTTTCTCCAAGCTATTTGATTTAGGTAAAGTCGGTTTTACCTTAATGATTCCAATTTTTGCTGCCGGAGTTGCCCGTGCGATTGGAGATAAGCCTGCAGTTGCGCCAGCATTTATTGCTGGTTATATTATCAATGATCCCAATTTTTTAGGAACTGAAACGGGTGCTGGATTTATCGGAGCTATTTTAGTTGGTTTTGGTGTCGGCTTTATGGTGAAATTGCTGAAAAAAATTAAATGGCCAGATCTTGTCAAACCTATTGTTCCAATTTTAATTATTCCCGTTGTAGTCACATTTATTTCTTTTGTGGTGATTTATTATTTGATTGGGCAACCCATTGCAGGTATGATGAATTCTTTATATAGTTTTATTAATGATTTGACGATAAATAATGCTGCTGCACCAATTATCTACGGAGCTGTTCTAGGTGGGATGATGGGTATTGACATGGGAGGACCTATTAATAAAACAGCTTTGCTTGTTTCATCCGCCATCTTTGTTGATACAATGAATCAATTTGGACCAACTGGTGTTAATGCCATTCCTCAAGCAGCAACTGGAGCAGCGATAGCAGTTGCCCCACTTGGAGCAGGGATTGCTACACTTCTATTTAAAAAATATTTCAGTATAGAAGAGCGAACACTTGGGTCATCTGCTCTCGTCATGGGAATGGTCGGGGTTACTGAGGGAGCAATTCCATTTGCAGCTGCCCATCCATCACTTATTATTGCAAATACTATTTCTTCTGCTGTATCAGGTGCACTTGTTGCATCGATGGGCATTCAGTTTTATGGTGGGGTTGGCTCTCCTCTCGGTGCTTTTATTGGCTACACAACAGGACCAGAGATGTCATGGTTACTCTGGATAGTCGCTATTTTATTTGCAGCTTTCTTAAATGCATTATTGTACCGATTCTTGCTTAGAAAGCGAAAGAATGAATTACAGCAAATTAGTTAATCAAAATTTTTAGTCGAATTTGGAGGCGTTAAAAATATGAATGAAATTTTTGCGGAAGAAAATATCTTTTTTTTAGAAGAATTATTTACAAATAAAGATGCGTTTTTGAAAGTTGTCTCAGAAAAGGCAGCTGAAAATGGATTTGTTTCTTCAAAAGAAGTTTGCCTCGAAGGTTTACGTGAGAGAGAACAGCAACAAACAACAGGATTTCAGGACGGGTTTGCTATTCCCCATTGTAAAAATAATACTGTCTATGCTCCTAAATTAATGTATTTTAAAACATCACCAATCCCGTGGGATAGTTTGGATGGAAGTCCCATTACTGATTCCTTTGCGTTGTTAATTCCTGAAAAGGCAGCTGATGAACACTTGAAATATTTAGCCATCTTATCACGGGCATTAATTGATGATGATTTTCGTTCGGGAATTAAGGACAGTCAAACACATGAAGAGACTTATCAGTTGATTTGTCAGAAATTGGGAGTGAAGTGAGATGGGAAAAAAGAAAGTTCATGTGGTAAGTCATTCACACTGGGATAGGGAGTGGTATTTTACAACGATGGATGCACTTTTATTAAGTGATAATCTATTTTCGGATGTTCTATCAGAACTTGAAAACAACTCTGAGGCAAAGTTTTGTCTTGACGGACAGTCTTCCATTGTTGATGATTATCTTGAACTTCATCCAGAAAAACTTGAGACAATTCAAAAACTAGTGAAAAACAAGCAGCTAGCCATTGGTCCTTGGTATACGCAGACAGATTCCTTCTTCGTCGGAGAAGAATCCTTTCTTCGTAACCTTGCGATTGGTATTCGTGATTCCAAACGTTACGGAGAGGAAATGAAAGTTGGTTATTTGCCCGACACATTTGGATTTAATGCGCAGATGCCGACGATTTTACAAAACTGTGGGATTGATAATATCGTTTTTTGGCGGGGACTTAATCTGTCAACTCAAGTTCACTCTCCGTATTTTATTTGGCGGGGGCTAGGCGATAAACAAATTATTGCAGCAAATCTTATTGATGGATACGGGACGGCTGCCTTTTTAAAAGACTCAGAGGAATATCTTGAAGAGCGCTTACTACCAGCACTTAAGCGAATTGAAAAATGGACGGATAATGAGAACTTGTTGCTTCCATCAGGTGGTGACCAGCTTGAAATTATTCCAAATTTACCTCAAACTTTAGAACGTATAAATAAAAAGGTGGACTATTATTTGTTCCAAAGTAGCTATGAAGCCTTTTTAGATACGCTTAAGAAACAAACGGATTTACCAGACTATCGTGGCGAATTTAGGGAACCGTGTACAACAAGAGCACATAAATCTATTGGTTCAGTTCGCTATGATATTAAGAGATTGAATTATTTAATTGAACAAAAGTTAATCAAACGAGTGGAGCCACTACTTGTCATTGCGAAAGCACATGAAATAGAACTTTCAACCGAATTACTCATTAAAACTTGGAAGAAGCTGCTTGAAGGACATGCACACGATTCAATGGGGGGCTGTGTATCGGATGCTGTAGCAAAAGATATCTTACACCGAATGAAAGAAGCGGATGAATTAGCTAGTGGGTTCGAAAATTATTTGGCGAAACGTTTATCAGAAAAACTCGGATTGGCTATGAATCATGTGATTGTTTTTAATACAACATCAAAAGTTTTTCAAGGATTAAAAGTGATTGATTTTCTAACTTCGGATAAAATGATTCGTTTAAATGGGCAGGAAGAAACCGTCATACTTGATGAAATTTATTTTGAAGGAAAAGATAATCTTCTGTTAGAAACGCCTGAAGGACCAAAGTATATCAACGAAGATCCTTATTATCGTCTATTTGTCCTAACAAATATTGAAATTCCAGCCATGGGATTCAAAGTTTTAGAGATTGGAAAAGGGGAGAAATCTCTTTCGGAGCTTGAAGTGGTCTCGGAGAAAAAAATTCAAAATACGCATTATACAATTCAAGAAACAAGCACTGGACTCTTGCTGAAAACTAGTGAGGGTACGGAAATTGAAAACTTCTTAATGTTTGAGGATACGGGGAATAATGGGGATACCTATGATTTTTCACCGCTGGAAAATGAAAAACCAACCTTGCTACGATTAAAAGTGGATGTAGTGAAAAAATCAAAATTAGCTGAAATCATGTATTTATCAGGATGCTTTCACTTACCGAAAAATCTTGCTGCAAGATGTGGGGAAACAGAAGAAACTGGAGAACTTGATATGAAGCTTGAAATTGAACTTCGCCAAGATAGTCCAGTTATTCGATGTAAACTAATTGTCCAAAATGAAATTTTGAGCCACCGCTTGCGAGTCGTCATTGATACACAAGTAGAGAATCGCAATTCTATTGCCTCTTTGCCATTCGGATTTATAGAACGAGAAAATTTACAGGGAGAAATCAAGGATTGGCATAAAACATATGTAGAGTATCCGATTGATTTAGAACCATTTGATAAAAGTGTTTCAGTCTGTGACGAGGATAAAACCATAACGGCTTTTGGAAAAGGGATAAAAGAGTATCAGTTTCAACAATCAAAACTTTATTTGACTCTATTTGCAAGCACAAGTCAACTTGGAAAGCCGAATTTATTATATCGACCAGGACGTGCTTCTGGAGATACAACCAAAAAGGGGCACATCATGATGCCAACACCTATGGCGGAGCTAGAGGGGGAACTCGAATTCGAATTTGCCTTCTCTATTCAAAAGGACGCATTTAATTCTTCTCTTGTTTCGGAAGAGCAACAAGAATACATGGATGAATCTATATGCTATCAAAATCAAATGCTGAACAAATTTATTCATCGGTTAGATAATAAGATTCAAACTCATCAAGAAAAAGAGGAAATGATTCATGAGTTCTCACTTTTGAAAAATGAAACAGAGGCTTGGGATAGCGCATTGATGCCATCATTGTACGACAAAAATGCCTTTATTTTGCGACTGAAAAACCCAACAGACCGCGTGTTGCCGATTGATAATTTGGACGTGTCAAAATTTAGCAAGGTTTGTTTTGTAAATGTACAAGAGCAACCACTGCAAGAACAGCAAGAAATTGCTCCATATGATTTTGTAAGTATTAAATTATGGTTCTAAATTATTGAGCTTATATGGAGGAGTTGAAAAGGATGGCTGATCTTGTCTTCGATCTTGGTGGAACAACAATTAAGCAAGCTTCAGTCAGTGTTTCTGGGGAATTATCTTTTAAAAAACAACAACCAATTCCTCGAAACTATCCTGATTTGCTCGATTATTTGGAAAAGGCTGCAAACGACTACCAAGGGGCTTGCGCTATTGGTCTTAGTGTTCCAGGAATTTATAATCCAGACAAAAAGATTCTCACAGGTTCTTCTGCAATTCCATATATTATAGGAAAATCACTTGTTTTGGATCTTCAAAAGAAAGTTGATCAACCCATTTTTATTGAAAATGACGGAAACTGTGCGCTTCTTGGCGAATTATGGCTAGGAAGTGCCAAGGGTTTTCAGAATGTGGCTATGTATGTCATCGGTTCTGCTGTTGGAGGTGCAATTGCAATTCGTGGTGAAATTTTACAAGGAGCGAATTTAAATGCTGGTGAACTCGGCTATGAACTGATTGCTAATAATCCTGCAGAATCTTCTTTTCAGTCACTTGGGGGACGAATCGGCTTTCATGCTGTTTTAAAAGAGGCGGCACATCAATTTGGTTTAGAAAAAAATGGAGAAATTCTATTTGAAGAAATGCAGCAAAACTGGGATTTGAGGAAATTTTATCAGCAAAGAATAGATTATTTGGCTGCCAGTATAATCAATATGCAGTACATCTTAGATCCAGATTTGATTCTAATTGGAGGAGCAGTTAGCGAAAACCCGTTTTTTATCCAAATGTTGCAGGACTCACTTGAACGGATTTTAGAGAATCGACCGCACCATAAGATTCATCCTAAGATTGTGCCCGCTCAATTTTTTAATGATGCTAATTTATTGGGGGCAAGTTACCATTGTCAAAAGGAATTGGCGCGGCTAAAACGCAACTGAAGGCATTCACACGATAAGTAAACAATTAATCCATACGTATGCTTAGCTTAAACATACGTATTGGCGTAAATCTTGCTTTTTTCTACAATTAAACCTCTCCGCGACTAGCGGAGAGGTCTTTTAAATGGCAAAAAATCTTTCAATTTCTTCATGAGGCAGTAAATTTCCAAGGAAAAACGCCCCAAACTCGCCGTATCTTGCACTTGTTTCATCAAAGCGCATTTCTGTCACAATTCGCTTAAAATCAAGCGCATCGTCCGCAAATAAAGTAACGCCCCATTCATAATCATCAAGACCAATTGAGCCACCGATAATTTGGCTCACTTTCCCAGCATAACTACGACCAATCTGACCATGGTCGCGGATTAATTGTTGGCGCTCATTCATTGGCAGCATGTACCAATTATCGGCACCATCGCGCTTTTTATTCATTGGGTAGAAACAAATGTGTTTTTTGTTCGGCAATTTTGGATAAAGCCTAGCACGGACGTGTTTGTTTTGATAAGGATCCTCGTCGCCTGCCATATGGGAAGCTAAATAATTGCTTAACTCCACAACAGAGATATAAGAATATGTAGGAACTAAATAATCAGCAATGGCAAGCTTGTTAAACTCGTTTTCCACCGCATTTAATTCTTCTAACGTTTCCCGCAAAACAAAAAATACAAAATCAGCTTTTTGCCCTAAAATTGTATAAAGCGTTTGTTCGCCAGCCCCAATATTTTTTGTCACCTCTAGATTCGCTAAAAATGCGCTGAACTCCGTTAAAATTCGGTTGCGATCAGCTATAGAAGTTTCTCGAAAAGACGTCCAGTCCACCGCCCTAAAATCATGCAAAGAGTACCAGCCATCAAGTGTTTTTACTGCTTCATTCACTCGGTTCACACCTTTCTTATGTCATTAAAATTAGTGTATCACAGCGAAATTCGAAAGTCTTTTTTTCTGTTTTGAAAAAAAAGCGGCTGGAATTTATTCCAGCCGCTTAAAGTGTTAAGGTGTCGATACAATAGCTGTTGCCGTCCCAGTTAGCGCCCACGAATTGATGGTGTTAGGCAAAATAAAGTGGTCGCCCTTTTTAACAGGCGTTTCATTGCCAGAAATTGTAAGCGTGGCAGCGCCGTCTAAAATGCTTACAAGCGTATAAGGAGCAGTTGCATCAAATTTTGCAGTGCCATCAATTTCCCATTTGTAAACACTGAAAAAGTCGTTTGACACAAATGTTGTTATGTTGACACCGTCTCGTTTTTCAACCTGAAAATCAAGTTTTGCATCTTGATGTGGAATTGTTGTAACGTCGATTGCTTTTTCCAAATGGAGTTCGCGCGTGTTGCCATCCGCATCTTTTCGGTCATAATCGTATACACGGTAAGTTGTATCCGAACTTTGTTGCGTTTCAAGAACAAGCGTGCCAGTGCCTAGCGCGTGAATTGTCCCACTCGGAACGTAGTAAAACTCGCCTGGAGCAATCTTCACTTTGCGGAGCAGCTTGTCCCACTCGCCATTTTCCACCATATGCACAAATTCTTCTTTCGTCTTTGCGTGGTGCCCGTAAATCAGCTCCGCACCTTCCGCACAGTCGATGATATACCAGCATTCCGTCTTGCCAAGCTCGCCGTTTTCATGCACTTTTGCATACGCATCGTCCGGGTGAACTTGCACAGATAAATCTGTATTCGCATCTAAAATCTTTGTTAGAAGGGGAAAAACTGGGTCTTCCGGATTTCCAAAAAGTTCCGGATGTTCTGTCCATAATTGGATGAGTGTTTTTCCCGCAAACTCGCCATTTTTGACAGTAGATGGCCCATTTGGATGTGCAGAAATTGCCCAATCTTCACCTGTTTTGTCAGATGGAATAGCATACCCAAAATAATCATGGAGCTGCGTGCCGCCCCAAATGCGGTCTTGAAATACAGGATTTAAAAATAAAGCCTCTTTCATTTTGAACCTCCTAGGTTAAATATGTAATCACATCAAAAGTATATACCAATTAAAAATGAAATGCTACTGATTTTTGTCTAAAAACCCTTGTTTTTTCAGCCCATCTCGAATCCCAGTAAAATAAGGTTGCGCATAAAATTTAGCAATGCGCTCGGTATAGCCAATCGAACCTTCACGTTCTGCATATGGAATAATCGTCGTATCATATTTTTCAAGCAAAGGTAAAGTATCCGTTTGGTAGGTTTCTGCAAAATAAACAGCTTCTTTCGGTAAACGTGGTCTTACGACAGAATCGGTATCTGGATAGCCTACGCACAGTCCAACAATTGGGATAACCATTTCAGGTAGGTCAAGAAATTCAGCGACCTCTGTAAATTCACGTCTAATCCCGCCGATACAGACTGTTCCGTATCCAAGACTTTCAGCCGCGGTTAGCGCATTTTGACAAGCTAAACCTACATCAGTTGCCGCAACTAGGAGTAAATCCTCCTCGTTTTTTGCATGAAAAGCTGTTTGATATTTAGCACTCGCCAAATTAACACGATAAAAATCACCTACAAATACAAGAAAAATGGAGCATTCTGCAACATATGGATTTTTCGTCAGTTCCGCTAATTTTTGCTTGCGTGATTCCTCCCTCACCCCAATAATGGAATATTGCTGACCGTTAATCCAAGATGGCGCACTTTGAGCCGCACGGATGATTAAATCTAGGTCGGTATCTGGAATATCTTTTCCAGAGACATACTTACGAATCGAACGGTGGTTTAACATTTGCTCAATAACTTGATTCAAATTAATTCCTCCTCTGAAAAAAGCTTTTCTTTAAGTATAGCTTTCTTCAAGGGAAATGTTAACGCTTTACTTGAAAAAAATGCCATTTTTTTCTACACTAGAAGAGTAGAAAGGGTGTGAGCGCCTTGGAAATAAGCAAACAAGAACAAGATCGGCTATTTTTAGAGGAAACATTTTTAACTTCTGAGGAATCTGCTAAATTTTTAGGCGTGACAAAACAAGCCATACAGTCGCTAGCAAAACGAAATATAATTCCGCATATTCGAAAAGGGAATGTCCTACTTTTCCACCGAATAGATATTGAAAACCGCTTAGCGCATCAAACGGAATTACGCAAAAAATATCGCCCGTATGAGCATTAAAAAAGGGGATGAAAACATGGAAGACTGGAATAAATTTAAAGAAAGAGGTTTTGTAGTAAAAGAAACCGGCCCAGTTTACTACACCGCAAACATGGATGAAACAATCGCCTGGTTTACGAGAACACTCGGTTGGTACTGCGAAATTGATGAGCGGGACGAAAATGGAAATGGTACATACGGCTGCGCGTTTGACCTCCCGCGTGAATTCGAGAATTTGCATATCGCACCATTTACTGGTTTCCATCTCATGTACGGGGAACCAAAAGGTGGAACCATCGCTTTTATGAAGGTTCAAGGCATTAAAAATTTGTACGACCACGTCTTAAAAAGCGGCTGGGAAAAAGTTACCATACAGGACACCGCCGATTTTGAAATAAAACTTTGCCAAATAGAAACCATTGACGGATATACATTACAGTTTTTCGAATAAAATTAAACTTAAAAGGGGGAACTAGTAGTGGAGAGGCCAAATTATTTAAAAGAAACTTATCATGAAACAACCTTTAAATTAGCCAATCACGGCCCGCGCAATCTTGCTGTTTTAAAAGAAGCGATTGAAAATATAGACGGAGAAACAGCCAGTGATATATACGGAACAGGTTCACTAATCACCGATTTTGAAGAAAAAATGGCAGACGTTCTAGGACTAGAGCAAGCTGTTTTCTTTCCAAGTGGCACAATGGCGCAGCAAATCGCACTTCGAATTTGGTCAGATGTAAAAAATATCCCGCGCGTCGCGTATCACCCGCTCGCTCACCTTGAAATCCATGAGGCAGATGGGCTGAAAGAGCTTCACAACATTCAAACTATACCTCTTTGCGAACAAAGCGTTGTGCCAACACTTAAAGACATTCAAGCTTTGGAAGAAAAAGTAGCTTGCGTTTTACTTGAGCTTCCTCAAAGAGAAATTGGCGGGCAACTACCAAGTTTTGAAGAACTCGTTGAAATTTCTAAATACTGCAAACAAAACGGCATTGCTTTACATTTAGACGGTGCACGCCTTTTTGAAGTATTGCCTTTTTACCAAAAAGAAGCTAGTGAAATTTGTGCGCTTTTTGATACCGTGTATATTTCTTTCTATAAAGGGATTGGCGGCATTGCCGGCGCTATTTTGGCTGGCCCAAATGATTTTTTAAAACAAGCGAAAGTTTGGAAACGGCGTTATGGAGGGGATTTAATCAGTTTGTATCCGTATATTTTATCGGCCGACTACTACTTCCTAAAACGTATAACTAAAATGGCGCTTTATTTTGAAAAAGCGAAGGAGCTTGCTGCACGGTTTAATGAACTTGAAGGCGTAAAAACGATTCCAGAAATTCCTGTTTCGAATATGTTTCATGTTGAATTTGCGGCAGAAGTAGCAGAAGTTTCAAAACGCATCGCCATCGCGCAATCAAAAACAGATATTGGTGTGACAGGCTATTTAGTCGAAAGAGAAGGGCATACTTGCGCGTTTGAATTAGCAATTGGTGATAGCTATTTAGATATTTCACTAGAACAATTAGATGAATTGTTTGATGAACTGCGCATCAACTAGCGAAAAAACAACCGTGCTTTCCTTAATTTGGAAAGCACGGTTGTTTTTATGTGATGGTCATTCATGCTGTGTTTCGCACGTTTTTTCAAGCTCGCAAGCCGTACATTTTCCTTGCTTACTCTTTTTAACAAAGCGAATAAGAGCGAAAATCGTATAACCAAATATGAGACCACCAAGCAAAAGATTCACAAAAATTGACACTGAACATTCAGCCCCTTCTTATATAAATAAACTTCCGATTTGATAGACGAGAAGAACAATAACATAGGCCGTCAAAAGTGGATAAATTGTTGCAAAAGCTGTCCATTTCCATGATGCAGTTTCTTTTCGAATAGCTGCAACCGTTGCTAAGCAAGGGACATAGAGCAAAATAAACAACATGAAGCAATAAGCAGAAAGCGGGGTATAAAACGAGCTAACAACGCTCCCGAGGCTATTTTCACCAACGGAATAAATAATAGCCATCGTTGAAACTACCACTTCTTTTGCTAAAAAACCCGGAATTAAAGTGGCGCCGGCTTGCCAAGTACCAAAACCGAGTGGAACTAAAAGCGGCGCTAAAAAACTACCAATCATGGCAAGGAAACTTTCGCCCATTGGAACATCAAGGCCATTAGGACCAGCATAATTGAGTAGCCAAATGATGACCGACCCAGCAAAGATAAACGTACCTGCTTTTTTCAAAAATCCTTTTCCTTTTTCCCATGTACTGCGCCATAACGTTTTAAATGAAGGGAAACGGTAAGGTGGGAGTTCGACGACAAAAACAGAATTATCATTTTTAAGCAGTGTTTTGGATAAAATTTTAGTAGCAAGAAGTGCCATCACAATTCCAATAATATAGAGTGATAAAACGACAAGTGCTTGGTACTTTGCAAAGAAGACACCAACAAATAGCGCATAGACAGGGAGTCTTGCAGAACATGACATAAAAGGTGTAATCAAAATGGTCAGTGTCCGTTCTTTGGATTCTTCAATAGAACGAGCAGCCATAATGCCCGGAACATTACAACCAAATCCAATAATCATGGGGATAAATGCTTTACCGTTTAAACCAAACATTTCCATAATCCGGTCCATCACAACCGCAATCCGCGCCATATAACCGGAGTCTTCAAGCAGAGAAATAAAGAAGAAAATCACTAAAATTTGTGGAACAAACACTAATACGCCACCAACGCCCGCAATTATTCCATTTGTGATTAAATCAATTAAAAAATGACTTGTGCCAAGAGAAACTAAAATTTGTGTCGTGAAATTTGTTAGCGGTCCACTAAAAAATGCATCAAGTAAATCAGAAAGCGGCACACCAACCCAAGTAAATGTAATTTGGAAAATCAGCCACATGATGCCAAGAAAAATAGGAATTCCAAAAAAGCGATGGGTCACAATTTGGTCAAGTTTATCTGAGAGGGGGATGTCATTTTTTGTATAGCTGACGGTTTCGATACAAATATCTTGGATGAAAGCCCGCCTAGTTTCGTGTATTTCACTTTCAATGCTGCGTGTAAGCTCTAACGATGCCTCCTCACGAATCTTCACTGCCGCAGAATAAAATGGTTCATTTTGTATGTATTCTTCGGTCACAGGATTGGCACTTAGAAATTGAAGCGCAAAAAAGCGCAAGTGCTTACGTGGTACCATGTTTTCCAAAAGACCAGAAAGCGCCAGAACTGCTTTTTCAATTGGATTGGAGTAAGGGAGTTTTAAAGGGCGATTTCGCGTCGTTTTTTCATCAGTGAGTGTGGCAAGGACTTCCTCAGTCCCTTTCCCAGCGCGTGCTATGACGGGTAAAACGGGTATTTTAAGCGCTCGAGTTAATTTTGCAATGTCAATTTTGATCCCACGACCGAGTGCTACATCGACCATATTCAGCCCCATTACAACAGGTGCACCAAATTCAAGCAATTCAATGGTCAAATTTAAATTTCGTTCAATTTGTGCGGCATCTACAATATTTAACATTGAATCAAATTTTTCCTCTAATAAAAAACGCGTTACAACAGTTTCGTCACGCGAAATAGGATTAACATCATATATTCCTGGTAAATCAATAAGTTTTCCCTTTTCTGCCTTTAATGTACCAACTTTCTTTTCAACGGTCACGCCGCTCCAATTGCCAACGTATTCATAGGAGCCCGTCAGCGCATTAAAAAGCGACGTTTTACCAGTATTAGGGTTTCCAAGTAAACAATATGTATTAGTCATTTTGCTCCACCACAATCTTACAAGCATCAGAACAACGAATGCTAATATATTGACCTCTTGTTTCAATTGTACATGGCCCACCTAGAAAGCCTTTTTGCTTCATACAAAGTTCGCAACCTTCTGCGCAACCAAGAGCCATTAGACGTCTTTTGAGCATAGAATTTGAAATATTTAAAGCAGAAATTTTACCACGTTCACCCGCTGCAAGTTCATTTAGTTGCATCTATTGTTCCTCCCATATTTTAAAATGAGTTTGAGAATCATTATCAATTAAGTTCATTTTATCACAATATCTCAAAAAGTAAATAATTATTTATGTTAAATATGAAGAAATATTTATAATGACAAAAATAGCCAAACACTCATACAGTTTTTAAATAGATATAGTACAGTTTCGCTTTAAGAGAAACAGTTGTCCGCATCATTTGATTCACCGCCTTAATACATAATAACACCTAGAATATCAGGCTAAACAGTCGCCAAATTCACATGGAATATATTTAGTTTTACAGTTATTTAAAAATTTTTGGTAGTTAGATTGAAAAGGTGTAATAGAGGATTTTTCTAACACTTTTCTTGTTAACTACTTTCATTTTATAGTATGATAGAAGCGGACGATGAATTTGTTTGAAATTGGAGGAATAAGAGTCAATGAGTGATTTATTTACAAATATTAAAAAGCAAGTAGCCGGAAAAAAAGTTCGTATTGTTTTACCCGAGGGTGGAGATGAACGGATTGCTGGTGCCGCAGCACGCCTAGCTGAAGAAGGGGCTGTAACGCCCATTTTGTTAGGGACAGTGGAAGAAATTAAAGCTGCTGCACAAAAAGCAGGAGTTTCAATTGAGGGAATCGAAGTGAAGACGCCTGAAACCGATCCATTGTTTGATGAACTTGTCGCTAAATTTGTTGAACGTCGTAAAGGGAAAGCAACAGAGGAAGACGCACGTAAATTGCTAAAAGATCCTAATTATTTTGGGACAATGCTTGTTTATACTGGAAAAGCAGATGGTTTAGTAAGTGGTGCAGTTCACTCTACAGGTGACACAGTTCGCCCAGCGTTACAAATCATTAAAACGAAACCTGGTTTTTCAAAAGTAGCCGGTGCTATGATTATGGTTCGTGGCGATGAGCGCTATGTTTTCAGTGATGTAGCGATTAATATTGCCCCAGATGCGTCTGATTTGGCAGAGAATGCAATTGCTAGTGCAGAAACTGCTCGTATCTTTGGTATCGAACCGCGTGTTGCCATGCTTAGTTTTTCAACAAAAGGTTCTGCAAAATCTGTTGAAACCGAAAAAGTCATGGAAGCAACGCAATTAGCAAAAGAGCGAGCACCAGAATTGATAATTGACGGAGAATTCCAATTTGACGCAGCTTTCGTACCATCAGTTGCGGCGCAAAAAGCACCCAATTCTTCTATCAAAGGGGATGCAAATGTTTTTATCTTCCCAACGTTAGAAGCTGGAAACATTGGCTATAAAATTGCGCAACGCTTAGGTAACATCGAAGCAGTTGGCCCAGTTTTACAAGGTTTAAATGCACCTGTTAACGATTTATCCCGTGGCTGTAACACACAAGATGTTTATAATCTTGCACTTATTACAGCGGCTCAAGCAGTAAGTGAATAAGAAAATTTTATACTTTGTTCTATCGTTAACGGCAAAGAAATTTTTATTTCTTTGCCGTTTTTGTGTGGGATTTAATTTTCACCAGAAACATGCTTTTTCGGTAAAATAAAATGAAGGAAAAAGCTAATCACAGCAAGTGCAAACATGGCCCAAAAGACAATGTGGAGTCCTTCATATAAGATGGTGCGAAGGGGGTCAATTAAGGTGGCGTCAACTTGACCAGATGTTTTAGGGCTGATTAGAAGATTTAAATGTTTTCTATCTACGCCAGCAGTTGTATTTGCAGCAAACTGAGAGGCGAGGACCGAATTGAAAATGGTTCCAAAGATAGCTACACCAATTGTTTGCCCCACTGTTCGGAATAAAGTGTTGGAAGCTGTGGCGATGCCCGTTTGATAGCGGGGCACTGCGTCTTGAACGGTGACCATCGTTGTTGTGAAAATAATTCCAAAACCTAAGCCCATTAAAGCGCTATTTAAATAAAAGTAAATATCAAGCGTGTTTGCCGGAAAAATGGCTAAGATTAAGCCACTTAAAACGGTGATTAGAATACCGATGCCCACAGTATGGCGGTTACCCATTTTCATGAGCAGTTTCCCGCCGAGAAATGACCCGATAATCCAAGTAATGGAAAGTGGGGCAATCATTAAGCCCGCAATTGTTGCACCGTGCCCTAGCATTCCTTGCGCCCACATAGGAATGTAAACATTTATACCAATTAAAAAGGCGCTAATGAAAAAGCCAATTAAATTGCCGATTATAACAACCGGATTTTTAAACAGAACAAAAGGCATGATAGGGTCTTTCGCACGTTTTTCAGCGTAATAGAAGCAAATAAACAATATAGTTGCCAGCCCAAGCAAAACTAAAACGAGTGGCTCACTCCAGTTGAGCGTTTCCCCAGCGCGCTGTAAGGCGAACAAAAGCGCAAGCAGTGCCACCGTAAAAAGAGAAATACCGAGGAAATCAATAGGTAAGTTTTCATTTGCAACATTTTCTTTTAAATAAAGAAAGACTAAAACAATCGTTAAAATTCCTACAGGAACATTGATAAAGAAAATCCAGTGCCATGATAATTGATCCACTAGAAAACCTCCAAGAAGTGGACCAAAAACGCCAGCGATTCCCCATGCGGAACCCATAAAGCCTAATACTCTGGCGCGCTTTTCAAAAGGATAAATGTCGGCAATAATGGTCATGGTTAGTGGCAAAATCCCGCCAGCACCAATTCCTTGAATCGCGCGGAAAATAATGAGCTGTTCCATATTTGTTGCAAATCCGCAAAGTGTGGAACCAATTAAAAAAATAAGAGTTGCGACAATAAAAATAACTTTTCTTCCATATAAGTCCGATAATTTCCCATAAATTGGGACTGTGACGGCAGAAGTTAATAAATAAATTGAAAAAATCCAGTTCATAAGTTCGATACCATCAAGTTGGCTCACGATTGTCGGTATAGCTGTACTGACAATCGTCCCCTCAATTGCTGCCATAAAAGTAGCTACAAAAACAGCGATGGTGACGGCTTTCACTTTTGTTTCTTCCACAAGACTTACCTCCCTTTCGTGTCAAGCTGAATTATAGCATAGTTAAATGTCTTTTTGTAAGTGAATTCGTCATTTGTGCCTTTTTCTTTCGAAAGCGCTATAATGAAAAGGAGTAAAGGAGGAATGAAATTGACTTACGAGCCTAATACAACGAAAACAATGTTAAAAATAAAAGAATTGACTGAAATTGCGAGCCCAACTGGAAATACAAGCGAAATTATCGCAAAAATTGGTGCAGATTTAACAAAATTAAATGTGAACTACCGTTTAAATCATAAGGGTGGTTTAATCGTTACACTACCTGGTGAGCAAACGGGTAAACATCGTATGTTGACAGCACATGTTGATACGCTTGGCGCGATGGTGAAGGAAGTAAAGGCAGATGGACGCTTACTTCTTTCTTTAATTGGCGGTTTTCGTTTTAATGCCATTGAAGGGGAATATTGTTCAATCGAAACCTCTAGTGGGAAAAAATTTAGCGGAACAATTTTGATGCACCAAACATCCGTACACGTTTATAAGGATGCTGGCACGGCGGAGCGTAATGAGCGCAATATGGAAGTGCGTGTTGATGCACGTGTAAGTTCAAAAGAAGAAGTATACGAACTTGGCATTGGCGTGGGTGATTTTGTTTCGTTTGATTCGCGTACCGAAATTATAAACGATGAATTTATTAAGTCGCGCCATTTAGATGATAAGGCAAGTGTTGCTATGCTGCTTCGTCTCGTTGAATATCTTCAGGAAAATGGGGTTAAATTGCCGTATACGACCCATATTTTAATCTCAAATAATGAAGAAATTGGTTACGGGGGTAATTCGAATATTCCAGCTGAGGTTGTGGAATATTTGGCGGTCGATATGGGGGCGCTCGGGGACGGGCAAGCTTCTGATGAATATACAGCCTCGATTTGCGCGAAAGATGGCAGTGGTCCTTACCACTACGGTTTACGGAAAAATTTGGTGGAACTTGCTAAAAAGCATGATATTCTTTATAAAGTGGATATTTATCCTTATTATGCGTCGGATGCGAGTGCGGCAATTCATGCTGGAAATGACATTGTGCACGGATTAATCGGTGCTGGAATCGATTCTAGTCATGCTTATGAGCGGACGCACCGCGATTCACTTTATCACACGGAAAAATTGCTTTATCACTATCTTTTAAGCGAGATGGTGGAGTAAATTCGGAGGTGGAAACAATGAACGTACACGATTTTGCAGAAGTTGCAATGAACGGAGAGAAAATTCCTTTATCTGCTTATGAAGGAAAAACACTGTTAATTGTGAATACAGCGAGTAAGTGTGGTTTGACACCGCAATTAGAAGGACTTGAATCCTTATATAAAACCTACCAAAAAGACGGGTTTGAAATTTTAGGTTTTCCGTGCAATCAATTTTTACGCCAAGATCCTGGCACGAATGAAGAAATTATGGAATTTTGTCAGCTGAATTACGGTGTGACGTTTCAAATGTTTGAAAAAATAAAAGTCAAAGGTCGCGATGCCAATCCGCTTTATAAATACCTCGTTTCAGAAACAGGTGGAAAGAAAATCGAATGGAATTTCGCGAAGTTTCTAATTGACGGAAACGGCAATATTATTGAGCGTTTTTCTTCCAAAACAAAACCAGAAAGCATTGAAGAAAATATTCGCGCGGCTTTGGGGAAACCGTAGAGTGATTGCACGCTTAGCCATCCTTAATGGGTGGCTTTTGTCATATAGTTTATAGATGGTCTTTCTAGATTTTTTATGTCTGTTCCCTTTTGCATAGATGTACAAAATTATTACAGAGCGAATAGCAAAGAATTTAATAAGTAATTTGATGGCTTTTAAATTGTATGTTATGATAATTGTGAAACAATACACAATAAGAGGGAGACACATATGAAAAAATCAATCAAAAAGACTGTTTTAACTAGCATTATTGTGGGAGTCATTTGTTTAACACCTGTAAATTCATTAATTTCTAAGGTTGCGAGTGCGGAAGAATATAATGAAATGGGTGTCCGAATAAGTGAGCAAAGTTTAAAAGGAAACACACAAAAAGTAACTTTAGAAGTTGAAGAGGAAGAGGTCAAGATAGAGTACACAGAGATGAAAAATGCTTTTCTATTAGAAACAGAAACTGAGGACGGAGAACAACATATTGTTACATATAATCAAGAAGATGATTATATGATTATGGATGGAGAGAAGGTACCAATTGAAATTGAAAGTTATGTTGAAGAGGAGATTGGCTATCAAAAAATAACCTCTACAAAAACATTATTAAAAGCATCTGCGTGGACCCCCAAATATATTTCTACTGGTAAAGTAAAGGTGAGTAAAGTTGTAAATCTATTGGAGCCATTGTAACATTGATAAGTGCTGTTTTAGGTGTTGCTGGGCTGGCAGGTGTTGCAATTACAAAAACAGCAATTGCAAGCGTCATCAATAATTGGGCTGGTATCATTGGAGGCCTTTCATTTGGAGCAGGGGCTTTATTTAATGGGAATATTACTTTCAAACAATATCGAACTTCACAACCAGTACCAACTGGTTATGGTAAAACTCTATATAAATTTAGATATCAAGATATTCGTATTGTTGCGACTGTGAAAAACAAAAAAATAGATAGACAACTAAAAGTGTGGGTGAATGGTTTTTTAATTCGAAACCATACTAAACATAGAGGATGAGGCACATGAATAAAACTTTGAAAAAAATGATGGGAGGCGTATTTTTACTTGTATATGCCGTCTGGTATATTTACCTTATGGTTATCGTTTTATCTACAAAAGTGACATTAGGCTTCCCGCTCTGGTTAGAAATTTTATTAGTACTTTCTGTAGGGATTTTAATAGCTTATCATATAAAGGGTAGACGATTTTGGTTTGCCGCTATTATGTGTAGCATTCTTATATTTTTACTTATTACGCTCATGTTTAGCATCATTTAATTTTCCCGAGTCCTATATTTCTGATAGGGCTCATTTTTTTTCGATTATGTCAGTAAAGTTGGTTGATTGCGGTTTAGCAGGTATTTTTTTTGGAATTCCTATGATATACTATAAAAATGTGAAGAAGTCGAGGAGGAAATGAAAACATGAATCAGGATTTACAAAAAGAAGTAGCAACGCGTAAAACATTTGCGATTATTTCCCATCCAGATGCGGGGAAAACAACGATTACAGAGCAGTTACTTCTTTTCGGCGGAGCCATTCGTTCTGCGGGAACCGTTAAGGGGAAAAAAACAGGGAAATATGCCACAAGTGACTGGATGGAAATTGAAAAGCAACGTGGAATTTCTGTCACAAGTTCCGTGATGCAATTTGATTATAATGATTGT
Organism: Listeria tempestatis; assembly: GCF_963575625.1. NCBI lineage: Bacteria > Bacillati > Bacillota > Bacilli > Caryophanales > Listeriaceae > Listeria > Listeria tempestatis. Next base: position 49,716 of record NZ_CAUYTK010000012.1, on the reverse strand, counting down.
CGCATCAATATTTTAGATACACCAGGCCACTCCGATTTTAGTGAAGATACGTACCGGACACTTATGGCAGTTGATGCTGCTGTGATGGTTGTTGATTCTGCTAAAGGGATTGAAGCCCAAACCATCAAATTATTTAAAGTATGCCGAATGCGCGGGATTCCGATTTTTACCTTTATGAATAAGATGGACCGAGAAGGAAAAATGCCACTTGAGCTATTATCTGAACTAGAAGAAGTGCTCGGCATTGAATCTTACCCGATGAACTGGCCAATCGGCATGGGGAAAGAACTTATGGGACTATACGACCGTTATCATAACGTTATAGAGCGTTACCGCGCAAATGATGATGAGACCTTTTTGCCTCTAAACGATGAAGGTGACTTAAAAGAAGAACACGACATTCAAAAATCAAGTTACTACACCCAAGCTTTGGAAGAAATTATGCTTTTAGATGAGGCTGGAAACGAATTTAATCGCGACAAAATTGCAAAAGGTGAACTAACGCCAGTTTTCTTCGGAAGTGCTTTAACGAACTTTGGGGTGGAAACGTTCTTAAAAACGTTTGTTGAATTTGCCCCGTCACCGAGTGCTCACGAAACGAATGAAGGAGAAATCGCTGCAGAAGATAAGTTCTTTACAGGCTTTATCTTTAAAATTCAAGCCAATATGAATCCCGCTCACCGCGACCGCATCGCATTTGTGCGAATTTGTTCAGGCGAATTTGAGCGTGGCATTGGCGTCACCTTAACACGAACAGGCAAGCAAATGAAACTTGCGAACTCTACACAATTTATGGCTGATGACCGTGAAAATGTTTCACGCGCTGTAGCTGGCGATATTATCGGTTTATATGATACGGGAAATTATCAAATTGGTGACACTATTTCAAGTGGCAGCAGAACCATTGAGTTTCCAAAGCTACCGCAATTTACACCGGAGTTATTTATGCGTGTTTCCGCGAAAAATGTGATGAAGCAAAAACATTTCCACAAAGGTGTTGAACAGCTTGTTCAAGAAGGTGCCATCCAATTGTTTAAAACGTGGCGTATGGAAGACTATATAATTGGCGCTGTTGGTCAACTTCAATTTGAAGTGTTTGAACACCGGATGCGTAATGAATATAACTCGGAAATTATTATGGAACCTATCGGGAAGAAAATTGCCCGCTGGATTCGCGAGGAAGATGTGGATGAGAAACTTTCAACTGCGCGTAGTATGCTCGTAAAAGATCGTTTTGATGCACCACTTTTCCTTTTCGAAAATGAATTTGCGATCAATTGGTTTAAGGATAAAAATCCAGAAATTGAGCTTACATCACTTCTTTAAAATAGATTTAGCTCATAGAAAAAATTTAACGTTTACGTAAGAAAAAACGTCCCACGCGAAATCAGACTGCTGACGAGTAGTGAGATTGGCGTTTATCTGTAATCAGGATTGACTTTATTTTTATAAATATGGTATAGTCAATTAGTAGAGTTCAATTATATATCTTTTTGACTATAGTCAAAGGGGAGTAGCACTGGTTTTCAACCGGGATAAAATCGTCATTACATGGACTAATGTCCATCGGTTTTATTAACATGTCACATGTCAGCGAGACCTTTGCCCACAGCGGGCGAGGTCTCGTTTTTTATTTACTCGGCTTTGTCAAAAGAACAAAATCGAAGGAGGAATTTTATTGGATACTGCAATGCTTTTAGAATACGGCTGGGTACTGCTCGTATTAATCGGATTAGAAGGGATTCTAGCCGCAGATAATGCTGTTGTCATGGCGGTTATGGTGAAACATTTACCAGAAAAACAACAAAAAAGGGCGCTATTTTATGGACTAATGGGAGCTTTCGTCTTTCGTTTTGCTGCCCTCTTCCTAATTTCTTTTCTTGCAAATGTTTGGCAAGTGCAAGCACTCGGGGCACTTTACCTTCTCTATATTGCCATTAGCCATATTGTAAAGCATATAAGAGGAAATGATCATAATGAAAAAGAAGCAAAAAAATCAGGTTCTGGTTTCTGGATGACCGTACTTAAAGTCGAGATTGCGGATATTGCTTTTGCAATTGACTCAATGCTTGCCGCTGTAGCCCTTGCGATTACACTTCCTAAAACTGGCTGGGGTCAAATTGGCGGAATTGATACTGGGCAATTTACTGTCATGTTCTTAGGTGGGTTAGTTGGTTTAATCATTATTCGCTTCGCTGCCACACAATTTGTGAAGCTACTTAAAAATTATCCTTCACTTGAAACGGCTGCTTTCCTCATTGTTGGTTGGGTGGGGATAAAATTAGTTGTGTATACACTAGCACATCCAAGTCTTGGGATTATCCCACATGAGTTTCCAGAGTCAACCACTTGGAAATTAATTTTCTGGGGCGTGATGATTTTAATTATCATTTGGGGCTGGCTCATTTCAATCAAACAAAAGAAAAAAATGCAAACAGAAGAATAAAACGCTTAACAATTTTTGAATAAGGGTATAAAATGAGAAGGTATGTACGTTATGTGTGCAGCCTTCTTGTGTGTACATAGAAAAAAATGGGGTGAAGGAATGGATGTTTCAATTTTAGCAGAATATGTATGGGTGTTTTTTGTACTTGTAGCACTGGAAGGAATACTTTCTGCAGACAATGCCGTAGTGATGGCAGTTATCGTACAAAAATTACCCCATGATAAACAACGAAAAGCCCTGTTTTACGGCTTAGTTGGTGCCTTTGTTTTTCGTTTTATTGCGCTTTTCTTAATTTCTTTTTTAGTTAAAGTATGGGAAATACAAGCAATTGGCGCTATTTATTTATTATACTTAGCAATTAAACATATGATAGACTTAAAACGCGGTAAAGATGGCAAAAATAACAAAAAAGAAGATGATGATGGCAAACCAGTATCATTTTGGGGTGTTGTCATGCGTGTTGAATTAACGGATATCGCTTTTGCGCTTGATTCGATGCTTGCTGCGGCCGCACTTGCGATGACTCTACCAGATTTAGGCGATTTTACGATTGGTGGTATGAACGGCGGGCAATTCATTGTAATGTTCCTCGGTGGACTAGCTGGCTTAATTGTAATTCGTTTTGCTGCCACACAAGTCGTCAAATTGCTAGAACGCTATCCAACACTAGAAACAGCAGCCTTTTTAATTGTCGGTTGGGTGGGCGTTAAGTTAGGTGTGTATACACTAGCACACCCTTCCGTTGGTATTTTGCCAGAGGATTTTCCAGAGTCAACTGCATGGAAGCTGACATTTTGGTCAGTTATGCTAATAATTGGTATAGGTGGTTATATCATTGCTAGAAAAAAAGAAAAACAACAAAAGAAAACTCTATCTTGAAAATCAGACAATCAAAAATAAAATAAGAATTATCTTATCGCGCATGACGCCTGTTCAAATTATTATCACGTATTATTTTTTCGCGGTGACAATTTCGACGTTTCTTCTCAGTCTCCCTTTTACTCAAAAACCGGGTGTGCATGTGTCTTTTCTCGATACACTTTTTCTTGCGGCAAGCTCGGTTAGCGTGACGGGGCTCGCAACAGTTGATGTTGGTGCTTCTTATAGCACGGCAGGAATCTGGGTGCTTATGGGGATTTTCCAACTCGGCGGGCTCGGCGTGATGATGCTTAGCACTTTTTTCTACTTGATTCTGCGGCGGAAAATCGGGCTTAAACAACGGCAACTCATTATGACGGATACAAACCAATACACGATGAGCGGTATGGTTCGGATGCTTCGTGAAATTTTATTCCTCATCTTCGGGATTGAAATTATCGGTGCCGTCATTTTAGGGCTTTATTTCATCCCGTTTTATCCTACAATTGGAGAGGCGATGTTTCAAGGGATTTATAATTCAGTGTCGCTTGTTACGAATGCGGGTGTCGATATAACGGGGTCTTCTTTAATTCCATTCGTGAATGATTATTTCGTGCAGTTTATCGCCATCTTATTGATTGTCGCAGGAGGAATTGGTTTCCCTGTACTGCTTGAGACGCGACGTTTTTTATTCGAAAAAAATACGCTTTATCCGTTTCGCTTTTCGCTGTTTGTAAAGGTTACTACGGTGACGTATTTGGTGCTTTTAATTGGCGGAGGGTTACTGATTTGGGGCATGGAAGCAGGGCATTTATTTAAAGATGCTAGCTGGAGTGAAGGTTTCTTTAATTCGATGTTCTTATCTGCAACATCGCGTAGTGCGGGCTTACAAACGATTGATAATGGTGCGCTTACGATTCCAACATTATTGTTTGTTTCCTTCTTAATGTTTATCGGAGCATCGCCAAGTTCTGTTGGTGGTGGTATTCGAACGACAACGTTTGCGGTGACAATTTTATTCCTATATTCGGTTATTCGTGGGCGTAATCATATTTATGTGTTCGGACGCGAATTGCATCAGGAAGATGTTAGAAAATCACTTGCTGTCATTATTTTCGCAAGTATTTTATGTTTAACGGCCATCATTATTTTGGCACAGACTGAAAGTGCTACACTTATTGAAATTATTTTTGAAGTCTTTTCGGCATTCGGAACGTGCGGTCTTTCGCTTGGCTTGACGCCAAATTTAAGTGTCGCTGGGAAAATCATTATTATTTTGCTTATGTTTATTGGCCGCGTTGGGATTATGTATTCGATGCTTAGTTTACGTAAAAAAAGCGAACCTAAAAATGCGATTCGTTTGCCAAAAGAGAAAATTATTACTGGTTGATTTAAAAAAGTCTAGAATAAAATTAAAAAAGAACCAAAAATCTTAAGGAGTATACTCCCAAGGGTAGACTTATTAGATGATTTTTGGTTCTATTATTTGATTGGCATTTTTTATATTAGTTTATTGGACGACTAGTTTTAGCAAGCATTTGACGAAACATCTCATTTTCAACTTTTGAATAATTATTTGACCAAATAGAGGCATTTTTTCCTGCATCCTGTGGATTGTTTCGTGAGCTGTCAAAAGTGTTTTTTATTAAGTCAGAACCTATCCTATCCCACATTTCAAATGGATCAATAACCCAAGTTAGTTTATTAGTGTCAATTAATACGCGAAATGCTCCAAACACTGGTAAAATGTAGCCAGACGCAACCTTATATTCGGCATCGTTTTCTAGGAAAAGTGTTTTAAATGGAGTTTTTCCTTCTCTTACTTTTTCTATTCCACGAACGGCTCCGAATTTTCCAGAAGGATTATATTCAAGATATTTATTTCTGAAATCCAATTCAATATGATCATACAGATTTACTAAGTCAGGCAATAATTTAGAGAGATTGAAGTAATGGTTAGTATTTTCATCTAGGTCACGCTTTATATCCTTAAAAACTGCAGCCTTACTAGAATAGGCTTGAGTAGGTGTTTCTTTAGAGCTTACAAATCGATATATGTTGTATGCAAATAATAATTTTAATAACTCTATAATTTGTAACCGTTCTTTTGAATTATCTTTGATAGCTATGTCTTTGGCATAAGGTTCATGTTTTATAGCATCTTTAATAAATTCAAATTTGTCATCAAGTTCATATAATGCAATATCTGTAACTGAAGCAGAAGTATTTCTAGCATCAGCAATTCGAGATACGGTTAAATCTGTACCAACAATTATCTCGAGTTTAACAAACTTATCCATGTTATCAGATAAATTTTCGCGATTTTCAATGATAGCTGTGTATGTATGACCTCCATCTAAAATACCAAAACTTTGCGGATCTTTATCAAGATCAAGTGTTACAGTCCCTTCATTTGTGTTAAATTTAAAACTTTTTGCTACTATCACAATACCTCTATTGTTTATATCAAAATCAGTATCGGGAGAATTTACAGCATCAATTAAAGCTTTAGCAACAGCGGTATTCATTTTTGGCTTACGTGGATTCACATCAAGAGAAAAATTATTTGGTAAATCCCGAAAATTAACATAAGCAAAGTAAGTAGTTACTCCTTTCATCGATGGTGAGTTGATTGTTCGAACAGCATTTGACTTAAAAGTAATTGTGGAAGTCATTCGGCATTCCTCCTAAAATTCTATTTAGTTTGATTGAAATTTAACACATATTAAATATATCATATTTATTTACTTTAAAAAAGGAACCTAAGTTCTTTTTTATGGTATAATCTTAAGCATGACTAATAGAAAAGTAGAAAATCAGAATAAAGAAATAGGATATTTAATAAAAAAATATAGGAAACAACTTTCGGATATTCCGAGATCGCGCCAAAGATTTATTGATGATAGGAGTGAGAAATACTTCGATAATAAGGAATGGATAAGTGAGAAGACACTGATGAATTATGAAACTGGTAAAAATGTTCCTTCTATACAAAATATAAAAAAACTTGCGATTGCTTTAGAAATGGATGCGCTTAAATTAATAGAAGAAATACTGGAATTACTTTAAGAGAAAATCATTACAGGTTGATTTAAAAAAAGTCGTTTTGCAATGTGCAAAACGACTTTTTAAATTGGCTTCGGTCGGTAAGTGCTGACTTCCGTTGTACGGCTCATTTTTTCATAGAATAAGCGCTTATCTTTGGCAAAAAAGTTAGCACTAATATGAATAGCGAATAAAAGAGTGGTTGTAGCAGAAATAGCGAATAAAACGAGTGTAAGCTCAGGTGTGGTGATTTTTGGAATTTGCTCGTTAAGTGGAATTAGAATAAGTCCGCCAACTACATAATAAAGTAGTCCGTACCTAACGAGAAGGTGCTTTAACTTAACACGGCTTTCACCGATGCGCACAATGCGAATATGTACAATCCATTTTCCAACTGTCAAGCCGTTTGTTAAACTTGGCAAAACGATGAAATAGAGGAAAATAAGAAGGATTTGCCACATTATTTTTTTGTAATAGTCGGCACCTGAAGAGCTGATTTCAGAAAAAGGTAACAAGTGTAGCCACGTTAAAAGCCCTGTCGTAACATTTAAAAGGAACCAGTCAATAAAGGTAGCCAAAAACCTTCTAACGAAACTGACGCGTTCACTACGCGCACTACTTTTTTGGTCCATTTTTTCCCGAGAAGGTAAAAAGAACGTAAAGAGTGGGGCGAGAGCATAGCCGATGAGTCCTCCGAGTGTATTCAAGAGGAGATCGTCCACATCAAACAGGCGGTAAGCGTGTGGGTAAAGGAAAAATAGGCCGGTTAATTGAGTGATCTCAAAAAAGAAGGAGAGGAGAAAGGCAATTAGTGTCGTTTTACCAATTGAAAACCGAAAATAATAGCGCAAATAGACGCCAAGCGGTAGAAGTAGGAAAACGTTAAATAAAGGTTGAAGAAATACGTCTTGCGTTAGTGCTGGCAAATAAGTAGACGGGTTGGTGATAGAAAGCACCGTTTGATTTATGAAATCGACAATAAAGTGAAACGGAATGAGTTGCGGCGTAGGTGCTTTCGAATTTGCGACTTCTGCCATATCTGGAAGTGGTAAGATGGTCATGAAAAAAGCGGCCATGAGATAGAAAATAAATGTAAATAAGACAAAAATACGCATAAATGTAATACTGCCAAATTTTCGGTAAGAATAAATGGCGAATGGTATAGTTAGGAACACACTTAAAAATGGAAAAAGGATAAGTGCAACTTTAACTGGAAATAAATATGTCATGACGGCTTCCCCTTTAAAATGTTAAAACAGGCGAAGAACAAACGATATTTCGTCGTTTATCTTCCGCCTGTGATAGATAGATTTTATTATTTAGCATTCCAAGATTTTGGCACTGGGCGTCTGAACATACCCATGAGTCCCGTCAACATGAGTAAAATACCAGATACTACCCAAGATGTTCCAATGACGAAAAATAAAGCTAAACCAATCAGGAAAATAATGACGCCCCAACTTCTAGGCGCTTTTCCAATAAATAATGTTCCAATAAGTGCAACAGCAGAAGCGATTAATGTAATCCAACCAAGTTGTGCAACACTATCTCCAAGTGTACCAGATAAATACGTAAATGTTTGAATATAAGCTGTAATTTCTTCTCCGTAGTTAATAATCCAAATACCGACCCCTAATCCGATAATTGACCCAATAAGACCAAGAATAAATTCAGGTTTGCGATTTGCCATGTCTATTCCTCCTTAGACGTTCCAATTGTTAATACCCCTCACTAGGCAATATTTTTTCTTTTAATCTAAAAAAAGCGGTTTTGAGTCGATTCATTCGAAGTTCAATAATCGGTTGAACGAACGTGGTGACAATGTTGCTCGATAGAATAACAGTTAAGCCGAATGAGATGGCCAACAAGAGGACAAATGTTTTTAACGTGTAGCTCGAATCTGGTAAGCTTCCTTCCCGAAATGATTTGATAAAGAAGCCATGCAGAAGGTACACGTATAAAGTATTTTTACCCCATTTTGTAAAGAATAATCGCTTTTTAGGAACAAAAGTAAGGAACGCGGCAATAGAAAGAAAACTAATACCGTAAATCGCGCATCTAATGAGGAGTCCAAACGTTTTAACGTCAACAAAACTAGCATAAGGCTTGGAACCTAAAAACCAGTTTTCATTCAGCTCTGGGTTAGAAATAATGAAAGCTAGGATGCTCACAATAATAAAACTGCTGATAATGCGTGCAGAGCGTGTTTGTAGCTTTTGAAAATGTTCTTTTTGTAGGAAAAAACCGACTAAAAAGAACGGGAAGAAGACAAATGTACGCGATAAGCTTAAATAACCATCAATCATGTCAAAATAGCCGGCAATAAGGCCGATTAAAATGGCTAAAGTGATGCTTATGTTTGGTTTTAATTTTGTAAAGCCATATAAAAATATGTTCCAAAAAAATAAACTAAGCAAAAACCAAAGTGACCATTCAGGGTCAAGCAAAGTGAGCGAGATACTGTCTTGACCAAGCAAATAATAGTAAAAAATGGAATAAATAAGTTGGAAAAAGACGTAAGGCAAAATAAGTTTTTTCATCGTTTTCATGAAATATCCTGGTTTTTTAAAGCCTTTTGCAAAATAACCTGATATTAAAATAAAGGCTGGCATATGAAAAGTGTAAATAAAGATGTATAATACACGTACACTTGCATATTCAGCAACAAAAGTTTGTAAGAGGTGACCAAAAACAACAAGAAAAATTAAAATGAATTTGGCGTTGTCGAAATAATAATCCCGTGGTTTACTTTTTTTTATAGTATCCATAAATTTCATCACGCGGTCCTTTCTACATAAAAAGTCTATTGCTATTTTCCCATACTGCTGTAACAATAAACCGACAAAATACTAACAAATTATTGTTTTGATATTACAAAGGAGGGCGGATTTATGGAAAAAAGTATTTTTAAAGCACCAATTGGATTATTATATTTAACCGCTAAAGATAGCCATGTGATTAAGATTTCTTACGATGAAAAAGTTCAAGCTGAAAGTGGCACTAAAGAGGAAAAACGCGTGATGCAGCAGCTAGAAACAGAACTCACGGATTATTTTTCAGGAAAGTTACAACGATTTCAAGTAAACGTTAAATTAAGCGGCACAGCGTTTGAACAGTCTGTTTATAAAGCGCTCACTGAAATTCCGTATGGTGATTTTTGGTCGTATAAAGAAGTAGCACGTCGCATCCAAAATGAATCTTCTGTGCGCGCAGTTGGGCAGGCTAACCGGAAAAATCCACTTCCAATTATTATTCCTTGTCACCGCGTCGTACAAGAAGGCGGGCAACTTGGTGGATATAATGGTGCGGATTATGCAAAAAAAATTTGGCTGTTAGAGTTTGAGATGAACCATAAACCTGATTTTTGGGCATAAAAAAGGAAATCCCACCTTCACGTAAAGGGGGATTTCCTTTTTTGCGCTAAGCTGTTACTTTTGTTCCAATTGTGATAGCACCATTTTCATCAAGTGCGGCAACGAGTTCAGATCCACTCGGCTGATCGATAAGCACATCAGCAATTGGGTCTTCAAGGTGTTCTTGGATAGTTCTTCTTAGTGGACGAGCACCAAATTTTGCATCGTACCCAAGGTCGATTAATTTTGCTTTCACTTCGTCCGGTACGCTAATTTGCATGTTTTGTGTTTGCAACATATCATTTAAATCTTGCAACATTAGGCTAACAATTTGCATGAGGTCATCTTTTGTAAGGCTATTAAATTCGATTACATTATCGAGTCGGTTTAGGAATTCTGGTTTGAAATAATAGCCAAGACGATCTAAAAGGTCGCTACCTTTTTCGAGTTTATCACTCGCATGGTTAAATCCAACAGCAGCTTCTTTCGTACCACTACCTGCATTACTTGTCATGATGATGACTGTATCTTTAAAGCTCACAGTTCTTCCTTGTGAGTCCGTCAAGCGGCCATCTTCTAAAATTTGAAGGAACATATGCTGAACATCAGGATGCGCTTTTTCCATTTCATCAAGAAGTAAAATGCTATACGGATTGCGACGGATTTTTTCAGTGAGCTGACCAGCTTCCTCATGACCAACGTAGCCTGGAGGCGAACCGATAAGTTTTGAAACGCTGTGTTTTTCCATGAATTCGGACATGTCGAGACGAATCATCGCATCCTCTGAACCGAAAAGTTCATTTGCAAGCGAACGTCCGAGCTCGGTTTTGCCGACCCCAGTCGGGCCAACAAATAAGAAAGAACCAATTGGGCGATTTTTTTGCTTCAACCCAACCCGGCCACGACGAATCGCTTTCGTTATTTTCTTCACTGCATCTTGTTGACCGATTACTTTTTTGTTTAAATGAGCTTCCAAGTCTTTCAACTTCGACTTCTCGTCATGTTCGAGACGACCGACTGGAATGCCTGTTTTTTCTTCAATCAGCGCCTGAATATCTGATGCCTGAATAACAGGCCGTTCTGAAATACCAACTTGCATTTTATTTTCTGAAAGTCGCATAATTTCATCACGAATTTTAGCGGCTTCTTCGTAGTCTTCTTTTTGTAAAGCTGCATCTTTTTTTGCTTCAAGACGATTAAGTCGTTCTGTTACTGTTTTCTCGTCTAATTTTTCAATCGTTAAATTGTATCTCGAGCCTACTTCATCCATTAAGTCGATAGCCTTATCCGGCAAGTGCCGGTCTTGGATATAGCGCGCGCTAAGCGTTACTGCCGCTTCTAAGCTTTCATCCGAATAAACGACTTCATGAAAGTTTTCGTAGTTTTCTCTTAAGCCTTCCAAAATGGTGAGTGTTGCGCTTGTGCTTGGCTCATCCACCGTCACGGGTTGAAATCTCCGTTCAAGTGCGGCGTCTTTTTCAATTTTACGATATTCGTTTAGCGTTGTCGCACCAATCATTTGAAGTTCACCACGAGCAAGAGCTGGTTTTAAAATGTTGCCAGCATCCATCGAGCCCTCAGCAGAACCCGCGCCAACTATGGTGTGCACTTCGTCAATAAATAAAATTGTGTTTTTACGCGCAGAAAGCTCTGCGATAAGTTGTTTCATGCGTTCCTCAAACTGTCCGCGAATGCCCGTACCAGAAACGAGCGAAGCCACATCAAGTAAGATTACTTCTTTGTCTAAAAGTTTGTTTGGGACAGCGCCTTTCGCTATCGCTCTTGCAAGTCCTTCTACAACAGCCGTTTTACCAACGCCTGGTTCACCAATTAAAACAGGGTTATTTTTATTGCGGCGGTTTAAAATTTCAATTGTCCGTTTGATTTCCTCGTCACGACCAATCACTGGATCTAATTTCCCGTCTTTTGCCATTTGCGAAAGGTTTGTCCCAAATTCATCCAGTAAGCCTGATCCGCCCTGCCTAGTTTCTGTTTGAACTTGACTTTCTCTTTGGGCATTTGCCCCGTTTTGATTCATATTTCCGCTAATTTGACGGAAAAAGTCATCGAACGGCGAAGCCCCATTTTGCATGAGGTTTGTTTGATTATTTTTAAGAGTGGCATAACAAGAATCGCAAAGTGGCATTGTCACGCGCTTTCCATTTACATTCATATAAAGTTGAATTCGTGCATCATTTTGATTACAATTTTGACATAACATAAATTGATTTCCTCCTTTTAACAATAAGAATCAATTCAGGTCAACTGACTTTGACTATATTTGACCTTATGTTCATAGTATACACTGACTAATTTTGACTTTCAAGCTTTTTGCTTATATTTTTTATTATTTGCTAATAAAAAGTTAGCAGGAGATAAAATAAAAAGCACCCTGAGGGGATGCTTATAGCTTGAAGAAAAACTTAAAGTTACACAAAACAAAACGACTCACGGAAAATCAGACTGCTGACAAATGGTGAGATTCTAGGCAAAGCTGAGTACCGAAGTGGAGCGTACTCGAGTACGTGATGACTGAAAACAGGGAAGGCGTAGTTTGCCTGACCATGTGAGAAGTTATGCGGAGCGCATCGGAACGGAGGCTTTAACGACGAAGATTGCCGTTTGTCAGCAGTCTGAAAGCACCCTGAGGGGATGCTTAGTAGATAGGGAGTGCAGCGAGTAGTAAAAAAGCAAACAGTAGATGCGACATGTATAACATGAGTAAACTTGGACGCCAAATATATAGTGCACCCCAAAAAAGGGAGGCAACGAAAATGGCAATTACCATGGCAATATTACCGCTAAAAGTGACAAAGAGTGCTGGTAAAATTGCTGAAATGAGTAAGGCGAACCAAGTCGCATAAGAGTCTAGTAATCGTTTTAAAACGAAACCGCGCCAAAATATTTCTTCGCCGGGGACGATGGCGATAACGAGTAAAATCCAAATAAGCCAATTATCTGTTGCGTATTTATTAAACGCACTATGTACGGCAGCATTTAAACCAAAAGGTAAAAATTTAAAAATAAATGCGCCAATGTAAAAAATAAGATATAAAAGAATAGCTGAGAAAACAGCGGGTAAAATCCCTTTAAATATGGAAAATTGTTTTCTTAAATCAACATTGAAAATACAAAAGCTAAGTAGAAATAACATGCTTGCTCCGTACATATACCAGAAACTTTTTGTGAATTGGTATGTAATGAAAATCAGGATAGCTGAAAGCAGAAGCCCGATAATTAGTTTGAAATCTATTCTGTTGCTTCTCAATACAAAAACACCTCTTAAAAATTCTTTTCTATACCATACTTTAATCGAAAAAGACTTATTTCGCAACAAAACATATTTTAAACGGCTTTTATCTGCAATTTTTGTTATAATAAAACAAAGATTTTGTTTTTTAGCAATAGAGGAGTGTTAATGTGTTAGAAAAAAACTATAAATTTCTATTGTGGCTATATATTTTCTGGTTTTTAGGAAGCATTTTACTCATTTCATTAGGTGTCTTACCTTCAAAAATAACGGGTGTACATTCCATCTTTCTCATATTTACTGGGATTTTTGCGATGGTATTTTTAATCGTTCAGTACGGGAAAGGGCTCGGTACAGCCATTACTATTTTGATTTTTGCAGTTACAACATGTATTGAATGGATGCAACTAAGTTTTGCGGATGATGTGTATGCCTTTAATTATGGCTTTATGATAAAAGGGATACCTGTTACATTTGGCTTCGTTTGGATAGGATTAATTGTGGGGACTCATGTTATCGCACGTGAAATCACGCTGAAAGTCAATATTGATTGGCTTCGTGGCGGCATGTATGCTGTGATTGCGGCTACAATGGTGATGGTTTTTGAAGTGATTGTCGAGCCAATTTCCACACAGGTCAAACAATTGCCTTTTCTTGGAAATGGTTTAACAATTTTACAATTGTCGGACATTACGGATTGGTTTTTGCTAGGATTAATTTTACATTTGATGATTTACTTTATTTTAAGCTTGACGAATCGGTGGGAAAATTTGAAATACCCTGATTTGAAATCAGAAATGGTTGTCGTCTATTGGATTATTTTAGCTTTCTTCATTTTTTTGTCACTATATGCGGATCTTTGGGCGACGATAACGGTAGGATTAATTGCCAATGTGATTTTTACTGTTTGCTATTACTTGAGCTTGGAAACAAAACCAGATTTCACATCAAAAAAAACGAAAACGTGATTTTATCGCGTTTTCGTTTTTTTGATTTGTCCGGTAACAAAATTGGCGCTTTCAATAATATAAGGTAGAGTCGTTCCAGGATGTGCGCTTGTGCCGACGACGAATAAATTGGGAAACCTTTTTTGCAGGCGATGTGCGGGGTGCCGCAAGCCAGTCTGACTAAAATTCCGGACTAGACCGTGAATCGCACCTTGATAAAGATGAAAATCTTTTTCCCATTCTTTTGGCGTGAGCACTTTCTTTTCGACAATATGCTCCTCTAATTCAGGAATATTAAGCCGTTTTTTAACAACGGAAAACACTTTTTGTTCGAAAGCGGAGCGTTCCTTCTCCCAATTGATGTGGCTTTCATTATTTGGAACGAGAACCATAATTCGAAGAGCCGTGTGTCCAATTGGTGCCATCGTTGTGTCAGAAACGGAAGGATTCACGACATAGACGACAAAATCCTCTGATAAAGTTTTTAAATGGACTAGTTCATTTTCATATTGCTTATAATTTTCGGGAAAAATAACGGATTGATGCGCCAAAGGGAAAGTTTTATCAAGTCCCAAGTAAATCATAAATGCGCTTGTAGAAGACTTTTTCTTTTTGAGATTTTTAGGTGGTGCCACGTCATGCATGAGTTCAGTCATCGTATAGGCGTAGTCGGTATTGATAATATATTTATCCGCTTGAATGTGTTCACCGTTTTTAAGTGTAAAACCATCAATTTGTTTTTTTTGAAATGAAAAATGGTCCACTTCCGCATTTAAATGGATACGTCCACCATATTCGGTAATGACATCTGAAATGGCTTTAAAAAGTTGGCTGTGTCCGCCGACTGGGTGATAGAGACCATAATAAAATTCGGAGAACGGGATGATGCTATACATGCCTGGTGTTGTAGATGGGCTCATGCCCATATTGCGAACTTGGAATGAGAAGGCGAGTCGCAAATTTTCATCATTGAAAAAACGCGAAGTTTCATCCGCCAAATTGCGTCCTAAAGAAAGGCTTGGTAGTGCGCGTATCATAGTTGGCTTAAAGTAGTCCCAAAGTGAGGCAAGGCTTGACATCATTAGCGGTGCGAGATACAGTGACTTTTTCGCATTTTCATTCATGTAGTGAATATAGTTTTCTTCATTATTAGGAAAGTTTTTATTTAATTCTTCAATGGTTTGAACTTGGTTGTGAAAGGGTGAGAATGTTTGATTGTTGCTGAAGAAAAGCTTATATAATGGGTCAATTGGAATGAGTGTGACATAATCTTCTAAATTACGACCAGCTTCCATAAAGAGGGCGGTCAAGGTGTGGGGCATTGTAATGGCCGAGGGGCCGATATCAAATTTATAATCACCTAATGTAAGTCGACTAGTTCGTCCGCCAATAAAAGCATTCTTTTCATAAATATCGACTTCGTAGCCAGCGGAAGAGAGGCGCATGCCAGCTGCTAATCCGCCTGGTCCGGCACCTATGATGGCAATTTTTTCTTTTTTCATAGTTTGTCAGCTCCAGTTTTATTTTTGGCATTAAAAAAGCGCCAACCGAGAATCCGGTTTTAATGCGCCACTTTTTTAATCTTCTTTAGACGAGTGAATAATTTTGTAATTTTTGTGATTGACAACGGTTTTTTCTTCGATGCCGAGGTCGTTAAAGTTTTCCATATAGGTTAAATCAACAATAACTGAGTTCTCATTGATTTTCTCTACAATTCCTGTGAGTCCATCTTTAAACTCAATAATATCGCCAACATTTACTTTAGCCATCTTTATCACTCCCATGCGTTTGAGGTGCAAACAAGTTCTTCACTTATTAAATTAACTTTAAGTTTGCACTAAATTCACAATAATTGCAAATAATACGGTTTCTCGGACTATTTTTTAAAATTGAATAGTTGAAAAAACCGCATTACGAGGTCTAAAAAGAGAGTTGTGCGGTATCCCAATTGAATAGCAAGAACTACTGGAAAATTGCGTTTCAAGAGGAATTCAGCTAAAATAAAAGGGTAGCGATTTTTTTACGCCAAAAATATCAAGAAATGGTTGTAACCGATGCAAAAACATGGTACTCTTTTTAATTGAGGGATAGCCTTTTTTGCTGAGAAATCATTTTGGTGAAAAAGGTCACAATAAATTTCTTTACAAAGGAGAATGTAATTATGGAACAAGCAAGTTTTGTAGTAATTGATGAGACAGGAATTCACGCACGTCCAGCAACTTTGTTGGTGCAAGCTGCAAGTAAATACAGCTCTGATATTCAAATTGAATATACAGGCAAAAAAGTAAACCTTAAATCTATCATGGGTGTTATGTCTTTAGGTATCGGAAAAGGTGCTGATATTACTATCCATGCAGAAGGTAGCGACGAAAAAGAAGCTATCGAAGGTTTAACTGAGGTACTTAAGAAAGAAGGCTTGGCTGAATAATGGTAAAAGAGTTGAAAGGGATCGCAGCATCTGATGGGATTGCCATTGCGAAAGCTTATCTGCTCGTTGAACCGGATCTTTCTTTCGAGAAATCTGAAGTGGCTGACGCAGAAAGCGAAGTTAAACGTTTTCAAAGCGCAGTAGATGTTTCTAAATCTGAACTTTCAAAAATTCGTGAGCAAGCGGCGAAAAGTTTAGGTGAAGATAAAGCTCAAATTTTTGATGCACATCTACTTGTTCTTAATGACCCAGAACTTGTTGGGCCAATTGAAGAAAGTATTAAATCTACAAAAACAAATGCTGAGGCAGCACTTCAAGAAACTACGGATATGTTCATTACGATGTTTGAATCGATGGATAATGAATATATGCGTGAACGTGCGGCAGATATTCGTGACGTTAGAAAACGTGTCTTGTCGCACTTATTAGGCGTGACGATTCCAAACCCTGCTTTAATCGATGAAGAAGTGGTTGTCGTAGCAAGTGATTTAACGCCTTCTGATACGGCTCAATTAGACCGTAACTTTGTTAAAGGCTTTGTCACTGATATTGGCGGTCGTACTTCTCACTCTGCAATTATGGCGCGTTCTCTTGAAATTCCAGCTGTTGTTGGAACAAAAGAAGTTACGGCTGATACTGCTGAAGGTGAGTTAATCATCATTGATGGTTTAGAAGGAAATGTAATTGTGAATCCGACTGAAGAACAAGTTGCTCATTATAAAAAAGTTCAATCTGACTTTGCAGCTCAAAAAGCAGAGTGGGAGAAACTTAAAAATGAAGAAACGATTTCTAAAGATGGTAAACATGTGGAACTAGCTGCCAATATTGGAACGCCTAATGATTTAGAGGGCGTTGTAGCAAATGGCGGCGAAGCAGTAGGCTTATACCGTACAGAATTTCTTTACATGGGTCGTGATAACTTCCCAACTGAAGAAGAACAGTATGAAGCTTATAAAGCGGTTCTTGAAGGTATGGAAGGGAAATCTGTTGTTGTTCGTACACTGGACATTGGCGGAGATAAAACACTTCCATATTTAGAATTACCTGAGGAGATGAATCCATTCTTAGGTTTCCGTGCTATTCGTCTTTGTTTTGCAAATGAAGATTTGTTCCGTACGCAACTTCGCGCGTTACTTCGTGCAAGCGTACACGGTAAACTGAAAATCATGTTCCCAATGATTGCAACAGTTGGCGAGTTCCGTCAAGCAAAAGCGATTTTACTTGATGAAAAACAAAAACTAGTAGCGGCTGGAACTGATGTGAATGAAAACATTGAATTAGGTATTATGATTGAAATTCCAGCGGCAGCAGTCATTGCGGATCAATTTGCTAAGGAAGTTGATTTCTTCTCCATTGGTACAAATGATTTAATTCAGTACACGATGGCGGCAGACCGTATGAACGAACGCGTTTCTTATTTATACCAACCCTATAATCCATCTATCTTACGTTTAGTTAAAAACGTGATCGATGCTTCTCATAAAGAAGGCAAATGGACTGGTATGTGCGGAGAAATGGCTGGGGATCAAACAGCAATTCCATTATTACTTGGCTTAGGACTTGATGAGTTCTCAATGAGTGCTTCAAGTATCTTGAAATCTCGTTCTCTTATCAAACGTCTTGACCAAACTGAAATGGTGAAACTTGCTGATGAGGCACTAAACAAAGCAACAGCCGAAGAAGTTGTTGAGCTAGTTGAAAAATATACAGCTGAATAAGCGGATCGAAGAAACTAGAAGCGAGGATGCTTCTAGTTTCTTTTTATGGTATATTTAAAGGGACAACATAAAAAGGGAGAGGAAAATATGCAGAAATTACTAAATTCTAAAGCAAAAAGTCTGTTTTTTATCCTAATGGCGTTCTTTTTAATCATTTCGCCTGTTGGAAATTTGGCCCACGCGGCTTCTGAAAAGCTATATGTTGGTGCGTTAGCGGTGAGTGAGGTTGAGAATGATACAATCAAATTGCATGCGCAAACGAATTTACCAAAGAAAATGAAATTTTTTGTTAAGATTACTGGGTCAGATGATTTTGAAAAAAAGGTGAAGTTAAAGGTTAAAAAAGATGGGAAATTAAAAAAGAAAGTAAATGATTTGCCAAATGGGACGTATACGGTTCTTTACCAGTCCTATCAACCGAAGAAGCAGTCTGGAAAGATGAAGAAAATTATCGGTGAAAAAGGGGACAACTTAAAAGGTGATTTAGTTAACAAGAAAAAGGTTGTGAAATTCACTGAAACGATTAAGGTTACAAATTCTTCTGTAAAGAGTAAAGCTGTTCTTCAGGCGGAAGAAAAAGCGGCTGAGGAAGCGAGAATAGCAAAAGAAGAAAAGGAAGCCGCAGAGAAAAAAGCAGCGGCTGAAGCGGAACAGCGAAAGAAAGATGCGCAGGCAAAATTAGAGCGTGACCGGGAAGCGGCGAAAAGAGCTGCGGAGAAACAAGAGCCAGCGCAATCACAACCTGAACAAAGTCAGGGGCAGATTAAAGGAAGTTATAGTGGGATTTATCATGTGCCAGGGAGTACATATTATGATAGAACGAAAAATGTAAAAGAGTGGTTTAATACGGTTCAGGAAGCGGAGGCTGCAGGATACCGGGCGCCGAAGCGATAATGACGTGCGAGTAACTAAATCTTTATTTGTTAATAAATCTAGGTTATGGCATCATGCAAAATCAGTACTGTCTAAAAAAGCAAAAATCATTTGAGCGCACGGATTTTATTGTGCTTGATTTTTGCTTGTAAGTATGTGTTTGCAAGTGGTTGCATCTGCAATTAGCTGGCTTAGACAAATGGGTAATACTTATTGTTTTTTCTATTATTCACACTTGCTTTGTACAAAATGAACAAAAAAAGGGACTATTTTTAGTCGATTGTTCAAAAAATGTCTACAGAAAATGGCGCTGAATTCTGTTAAGCTATTAATTGTGATGAGGAAAATACTGTATGCCTCATCATAGTATTCCTTTAATTACAAAACGAGCTGTTCAACCTTTTGACCTAGCCATCTTATCTTGGCTAGGTTCTCTTTTTTCTTTGACTTGAGTGCATTTAAAGCACTCTTTTTTTTTTGCTTAACAAATGGCACGTTTGCGCTTTTTACCAACACGTTCCATTTGGACGACTTTTTGAATGTAAGTAGATGCCACGGGAACTTTGCACGCGGTGTCGCCCATATCCACATAGACGGTGCCGATATTTTTAGCGACAGATTCTGCTTTTTGTAGAAGAGGCGGGTAGTAGGTTCCGGTGCAGATGACAAAATTATTCATGGTGTATTTGACGTTGTTTTTTGCGTTGTGAACTGTTTTTTCGACTTTTTCTAACAAATGAAGCACTTCGGTTTGATTAATTTCTTCGTCTGGTGTGATAGACAGGTAGTTTGCGTAGCAGCTCCAGCCAGTGCTTTCGAGTTCCTCGCGTGCTTCACTAAGCCAGTAGTTTGCAAGTTCTGTTGCATGCGGCGTTTCTGCTGCTAAACTTGCGACAATCGCTTCACGGATGCTTTTGCAATTTGCAATATCAGCCCAGTGCAGTAAATCTTCTTTTGTAAGCTGCTTAGGATCACACGTTAGCCCTGCTAAATACTGCGCATCATAATTTCCAGTTTCAAAAAGGGCATAGGACAAATTTGCCGCCTTCACCTTTTTCACGAGCTGTTTTTTCATATCCCCAATTTTAACGCCAAATAATGGCTCAGACACATCATGGCGAAGCAAAGTTTTTTTCGTCTGCTCACTCCCAAGTGCCGAAAGCTCGTTCATTACCGACTCAAGATTCATGACCTTCCTCCTTTAACAGTTGATAAAATAAGTATAACGAAGGTTTTTTAGAAAAGCGAGTGCGGTGACATAAAAAGAAGTTTAGTGTAGCGAAATAAAGCTTGAAAAGTTATAATGAATGGGAACGATAAAAAGGGGATGAAACGATGTTTTTTGCATTCTTTGCAGCTGTTTTTTTAATTATTTTTGTTGCGCTTTATATTTGGGATAGGCGTAGAATTAGTAACGGAATATTTTTGACCATTGGCTTGTTTTTCTTGCTATTGTGGATTCTTTATCTTGTTTTAACGGTTTCAGACCGGCTTGATCTCGTTCGAGTTTTGGTGACGGGGCTTGCGATTATTCTTATTTTGCTCATCCCGTTTTTTTTCTTTGGTCTAATTTTTGGGCTTATTATGAATGGTCGAACAATGATGAAAAAAGAAGGAAGACGGCTTGCAAATTTATTGCCGATGTTTGCTGGGCTTGGGCTTTTGGCACTATTTATTTGGGGGATTGCTCAAGGGTCGGTCATATCGGTCCCGCAACTTGGGGCGCTTTACGCAGCTATCATCGCGATTTTGACGTACTTCACGTTTTTCTTTGTGACATTTTTAATTTCTTGTTTCGTATATCAATTCAACTTTCCACGCTACAACCAAGATTTTATCATTGTGCTCGGAAGCGGCTTGATTGGTGATAAGGTGCCACCATTACTTGCGAGCAGGCTAGACAAAGCGATTTCTTTTTCCAAAAAGCAGCTTGAAAAAAAGGGAAAACAGGCGACGATTATCGTATCTGGTGGGCAAGGCGAGAACGAGCTGACATCTGAGGCGAATGCGATGCGGTTATATTTGCTCGGTAAAGGGTTTCCTGAGGATTATATTATTATGGAGGATGAATCGGTGAATACGCTGCAAAATATGCGCTTTTCAAAGGCAAAAATGGATGCGATTTTACCGAAATATAACAGTATTTTCGCAACGAATAATTTTCACTTATTTCGAGCAGGGCTTTATGCGAAAAAAGCAGGTTTAAAAAGTGAGGGAATTGGTTCGAAGACCGCCTTCTATTACATGCCAAGCGCTCTAATGCGAGAATTTATAGCGATTGTGATGATGCATAAAAAACTAAATTTAATGATTGTGGGCTTTATTTTACTTATGTTCTTAGGACTGTTCTTGATTTCATTTTTATGAGGAGGGGTTTTGATGGAAAAATACGAACGGAAAGCATAAATCTTAATTTGTTGCAGTTGGAACAGATAAAACATCGAGTTAGGTATTATGATTAAAATTCCAGTAGCAGTAATTGCGAATTAATTTGTTAAGGAAGTTGATATTTAGCACACGATGGCGGCAAAGCGCATAAACGGACGCGTTTCTCTAATTATCCATAAAGAAATTAAATGGACAGGAATAAAACAGCCATTTTATTGTTACTTGCCTTAGGACTTGATAATTTCTAAGAGCGTTTCAATCATTTTGAAATCTTATTTTCTTGGCCAAATTGAAATGGTTAAACTTGCTAACGAAGTACTTGATAAAGCAACAGCTGAATAAAACTTAAAAGGTCTGGAAGTGTTTTCTAGTCTTTTTTTGTGTTATACTAATAGTATCCAAAATCTATAGATAATTGGTGTAGCTTGTGTGAAATAATGAACTTTTATTCTATAGAGAAAAAGAAGTCCATGAGATGTCACATATATTGAGGAGGGCAAATAAATGAGATTAAAAATAAATTTTCAATTTACAGAAGATAGTATTCCACTAGATTATCGGCGAAAGTTTTTGAGCATTATGAAGCTTGGATTAGAAAGGGTAAATCCACAACTTTTTGACGAACTTTTTCTTTCAAATAAACAAAAAGACTATACGTTTGCCGTTTTTCTAAGAAATCCAATTTTTAAGAAGGATAAGATTGAACTAGGTTCAAATGAGGGAGTGCTAAATTTTTCAACAGGAAATGCAGAATTGGGAGTTAACTTTTACAATGCTTTTTGCGAGATTCGTAATGAAAATTTGAATTTTCATAAAAACAATCAGATTATCTTGAAAGATATACATATATCGTCTGTGCCAGATATAAGAAATGAGCAAGTTTATTTTAAATTACTCTCACCACTTATTATTAAATCACATAATCGCGAAACATATAAAGATAGATTCTATTATTTTGCTGATGTCGAATTTGAACAAACATTGAAGAATAATCTTTTTACGAAATTGCGGAAGAAATACGGAGACTATGTTGAAAATGATATTCAGTTAATACAACTTGATACAAAACAAATGAAAAAAACAGTTGTCGATGTTTATGGGATGAAGGTGGTATGTTCAGTTGGGATTTTGGGTGTTTCAGGAAAGCCATATTTATTAAATGAGATGTTACAGAACGGCATTGGATCAAATTCTGGAAGCGGTTTCGGTTTTGTAGAGGTCTAAATTACGGGAGGTGAGAAAAACATGTTAGAGTTTGAAATATCAGATTGGGGCTATAACGCATCTCTAGCTGGTTTTTTAAACATTATTGGTGAAGAAAATGTAACCTATATAGATCACCAGCGTGTAGAGGTTAAAGAAGAGGTGCTAGAAAATTTTGCGGCCAAGTATTTCAATTATTTTATCGATACATATGAGAAAGTTTTACCTTGGTATCGGATTGTATCATATAAGGATTCGATGGAAGCGACTTTGGAGAGCAAGTTTGATAATTTTTCGGAAAAAGATTTAAAAGAAATGAATTATTATGTTAAAAATGTACTGAAATATTATTTTATGAGTAACAGCTACAAAGCAGCGTATCCACTTATTGATGCAGATTTTAACCCGGAAATAGAAGTCAAAAAGCTAAAGACAATTAATTTGAAAAAAAAGGATGATTTTAATGAGATTAAAGCAGAGCTTATTTCTCAGGTAAAAGAAAACTTTGAAATTATTGCGAAGCTGATTGATTATGCCAAATCTGAAAATGGACGAAAATATTTAGCTGGAAAAAATGTGGTTTATAATATGATTAAAAATAGTTGGGAAGGTGTGTCCTTTTTAAATCGAAATACAAAAGAAAAGGATTTTTATATTGATTTTGAAACACATTTTGTAACACCTGCAAAGGAGTATTTAGCAGCCGATAAATCGAAATTCAAGTATCACTGCACAAATTGCGAGCGGGCAATAAAAGATTTGGAACTGGATTATTCATTCTTAACAAATACAGGTTTTGATACTAAAAGAAAAGCCTCACATGTTTGGAATAATGATAACGACTTGGCGATGTGTCCAATTTGTCGACTTGTTTATGCGTGTATGCCAGCTGGATTTACTTTTATCCAGCGTGAAGGGATTTTTATTAATAGCAATGCGAATATTCAAGAAATGGTACGAATCAATCAGGCGATGAAAAATGATTTGAGTCGTAAAATTGATGACCAAAATAAATCAGTTTATAGGGTGCTTGTCAAAATGGCACAAGAGTCTGATGTTGAAAAACATCGGTATGAATTGGCTGATATCCAAGTCGTTCGCTATGAAAATGAAAGTTACCGTTTCAACTTGCTAGCAAAGCCAGTTCTTACATTGATGAATCGTTTTAAAAAAGAACTGAAAAGCCTCATTGGAGCTAATTTCAAAGAAGGTAATGAAAAGCTATATATTTTCCAAGAAGTTGTGAAAAATATACTTAATAATCAAAATATGTTTTTACTAGTTCATAAACTGATATATTATAAAATTGCAGGTTATGGGCAAACGTATTATAGCAGTTATCAGATTATGAATACACTTAAAATTAATAATTATTTCACGGGAGGAGCAGGAGAGATGACACAAATGATAACGCTTGAAGAACTTGAAAAAGTACGTGCGAATGCTTACTATTTTAAAGAAGAACTGAGAAGCCGTAAACGTGAGCAAAAAATACAAGGGATTGCTCATCAATTGCTTAATGCGGTTAAAACAATAAATCGTGGCTTATTTATGGATATTTTGCTTAAAAATTATTCGGGTATAGATAAGCAAGTTCCGAAAATTTTACTTCGGATTTTTGATAATGATGATAATTTTAGAACAATTGCTTATGCGTATCTAACTGGTCTAATTGGTGACACTAAAGAGGACAATAAGGAGAGTGCAAAATGAAAATTAAAGGATTAACAGCAACGGTCATTTTTCAAGCAGAAAGTGCGAATTACGGTGAATCGATTGGAAACGTATCGTCACTTAAAAAAATTTCACGTGACAATGGTGACTTATATACATATATTTCGCGCCAAGCATTACGCTACAATATGATTGAACAACTTGCTGAGGAAACAGCACCTGTTCAGGCAGAAGGCAGTGGGGACAAAAAAGTTATTCAGTTTGATGCCAATGCGCAAATTGATAAATATCCAGAAATCGATTTTTTCGGATATATGAAAACAGAAAAAGGAACAAGTGGGCAGAAACGTAATGCGAAAGTACGGCTTTCTAACGCAATTTCTATGGAAACATATAAAGGCGATTTAGACTTTTTAACAAATAAAGGTCAAGCAGATAAAATTGGGGAGCATATGAATATTGCGCAGTCGGAAATTCACCGCTCATTTTATCGTTATACGATTACAATGGATTTGGATCAAATTGGAATTGATGGGGAGATCCAAATTGATAATGTGGAAAAGGCGCGTCGTGTGAATAAATTGCTCGATACAATTCAATTTTTATACCGTGATATTCGCGGTCGGCGTGAGGATTTGAAACCGTTATTTATTATCGGCGGGGTTTATGATATTAAAAATCCAATTTTCCAAAATGAAGTCAGTGTGAAGGAAAATAAAATTGCGGTTTCGGATGATTTTTTACCAGATGAAATGCGTCAAGAAACGCTTTCGGGGATTGTGAAGGGGATTTTTGAAAATGAAACGGAAATTCGCCAAAACTGGCAAGCGACAGCGGTACCACACTTTTTTGAAGCTTTAAAATCGAAAGTAAGTGCGTACTATGAAAGCAATTAGGATGAAGCTTTGGCAGGATTTTGTGAATTATAAGAAGCCGACGAGTTTCCAGTTGAAGGAAACGTATCCACTTCCGCCGTTTTCAACGGTGATTGGGATGGTGCATGTGCTAGCTGGTTTTGAGTCCTATCATGAGATGGATATTAGTGTGCAAGGAAAACATTTTTCTAAGGTAAACGATTTATATACGCGTTATGAATTTAAATCGGGTATGAATTTTGAGAAAGGTCGGCATCAAATTGATGTGAATGGGCTAGGCGTTGGTCGTGGAATTGCGACAGCGGAGCTACTGGTTGATGTTGAACTATTACTTCATATTTTACCCAAAAATGAAGAAGATTTTGCGGTGATTTTAGATGCGCTTAATCGTCCGAAAGAGTATCCGTCACTTGGTCGGCGTGAGGATATTGCAACGATTTTGGAGGCGAAGGAAGTGGAAGTTGACCTTAAGACACTTTCCAAGCAAGTGAGTTTACCGGAAAATTATGGGGCTTATGTTCCAGTCGCAAGTGGGGCAGATATTAAACGGACAGAATTCTATGATTTGCAGGAAGTAGGAACACGTTTTCGTTTAAATAAAGATTATGTGCTAGAAAACTATGGAACTGAGAAGAAGCCAAAAATATTTCGTAAGTGGAATAAAAAAGATGTTTTCTATTTATCCGAATTTAGAGGGATGAGAAAGCGTGATTTTTGGGTAGATTCAGATGGACATTTAGCATTTTTTGTATAGAAATGAAACGGAGGATAAGGAATTCTCCGTTTTTCTAATTAGGAGGAGCTACATGAAAATATTTTATGCGAAATCAAATCCGAAAGAGACGATTCAAGAGCACACAGACGAATTGCTGCGTAATTATGATATTTTAAAAGAACTATATCCAAAGATTGCAGTAGATTGGTTTTTGCTACGATATGTTTGTTTGCTGCACGATTTTGGGAAAATGAATGATTTATTTCAAACTAAATTATTTTCTAGGAAAAATAAAGTTGAAGGAGAAATTCCTCATGGATATTTGAGCTTAGCATTTATTGATTTCGAATATTTGGAAGAGATTGGTTACAGTTTGGATGATATAAAAATTGTTTTCCAGACAATTGCATACCATCATGAGCGAAATTATCACGGGAAAACGAAAGATATTGAGGCAGGTTTTAAAGGGCTTAAAGAGGTTGCCAAAGATTTTGATTATGAAAAGTGGAAAAACCCAATTGAACCTGCTGACGAAATTGAAACAGAACTTTTTGCCGTTGGTGAACATACTTTCGAAAATGACTACGAAAATTTTAAAAAATATGTTCTTTTAAAAGGACTGCTTAACCGAATTGATTACGCGGCGAGTGCATCGGTTCCAGTGGAATGGGAAAATGGCTTTTTGGAGCGGGATTTGGCGGTTTGGAAAGAGAATAAAGGAATTTCAGATTGGAATACGTTACAGCAATTTATGAAGGCACACCAAAATGAAAATGTGGTTGTAGTAGCGCAGACTGGAATGGGGAAAACAGAGGCGGGGCTTTTATGGCTCGGCGATGCAAAAGGCTTTTTCACTTTACCACTAAAAACGGCAATTAACAGTATTTATGAGCGCGTGAAAGATGATATTTTGACAGAGAAAGTCGATACACAAGTCGGTTTGCTTCACTCTGACATTTTTTCGAGATATTTATTAGATGAAAAAGAGTATGATATTGCTGAATATATGACACGGACGAAACAGTTGTCCCTGCCGCTTACAATTTGCACTTTGGATCAAATTTTTGACTTTGTTTATCGTTACCCAGGTTTTGAGCATAAACTCGCGACTTTGTCCTATAGTAAAGTCATTTTAGACGAAGTTCAAATGTATTCACCAGATTTGCTTGCTTATGTGATAGTCGGGCTCAAATATATTCAAACTTTTGGCGGGAAATTTGCGATTTTAACCGCAACACTCCCTGGAATTGTCACTCATTATATGAAAGAGGAAAAACTCGAGTTTACAATGCCAGAAAAACCATTTATTACTGATGTTTTCCGCCATTCAGTTTGCGTTAAACACCGCGAACTTGATGTTCAAGATATTTTAGAGCACGCTAATGGAAAACGAGTTTTAGTCATCTGCAATACGGTGAACAAGGCCAAAGAAATATTTTCTGCCCTACAAATTGCCGGCGCGAACACCAAACTTTTCCACAGCCAATTTATTCGCGCAGATAGGCGCCAAAAAGAGCAAGAAATCTTCCAAGATGGTCAGGTGGGGTCCGAATTTGAAGGTGTGTGGGTCACCACACAAGTCGTGGAAGCCTCGCTAGATATTGACTTCGATTTGTTGTTCACGGAGCTTTCCGACATAAATGGTTTGTTCCAAAGGATGGGACGCTGTTACCGAAAACGTGAAAACCCGGATGGAAACAATGTTTTTGTGTATGACGGTGGTGAAAGAAAGTGTAGTGGTGTTGGATTTGTTGTAGATACAGAGATTTTTGCGTTTTCGAAAGAAGCACTTTCTGAGCTGGATGGGAAGATTCTAGAGAGCGCGAAGATGAAGTTGATTGAGGAAGTTTATTCGTATGAAAATCTATTGGAAACCGCCTATAATACAGAACTTCAAAATAATATTAAATATTTAAAGGATATGAGCGCTTACGAATTGGATAAAACGACAGCAAAAAAAAGATTTCGCAATATCCAATCTGTTTCTGTGCTTCCAAAAGTGATTTTTGAAGAAAATGAAGGGCTTATGGAGCTTTATAAAGATGAAATGGACAAGTTGGAAAAGCAAAAAATATGGGAAAAAATTAAAGATTTGCAAGTTGATGTGCCGGCTTATTTATTTGAAAAATCGGAGAAACAGACGGTGGAGTTAACTAAATATAAACAACTTAATATTTTGGATTGCTTGTATGACTATGAATCTGGTGTCACAAGAAAGGAAAGGACGAAAGAAAATCAATTTTTCTAGGGGGAAAAGATGCGGATTACGGGAATGATGGTTTATTACTATTTTGTTTGTAAGCGGAAACTTTGGTATTTCACAAATGATATTCAAATGGAAAATACAAGTGAGGCGGTTAAACTTGGAAAAATGATTGATGAGACAAGTTATGACAGAGAAGAAAAGCATATTTTAATCGATGATACAATCCAAATTGATTTTTTACAAAGTTTTGAAATTCTTCACGAAGTAAAAAAATCTCGAGCAGTTGAAGAAGCCTCGATTTGGCAAGTGAAGTATTACTTGTATTTTCTTGAAGAGCGTGGAATTCATATTGAATATGGGGTACTAGATTATCCCAAAATTAAGCAACGTGAAAAAGTGTTCTTGGAAGAAGGCGACGAAAGTCGAATGGTGGAAATTTTAGCAGGAATTAGGCAAATTTGTAGGCAGAAGAAACCTCCCGTTTTAGAAGAAAAAGGGATTTGTAAGAAATGTGCCTATTATGAATTTTGTTTTATTTGAGGTGAGATATGGAAAGTTATTTTTTATTTAGTAGTGGCGAATTGAAACGAAAAGATAATGTGGTGCGGATGGTTGCGAAAGATGGGAACTTCAAGGATTTGAAAATCGAACTAACACGTGATATTTATTTGTTTGGTGAAGTGACAACGAATACAAAGTGTCTAAATTACTTAGCAGAAAAGAAAATCCCTGTGCATATTTTTAATTACTACGGTTTTTATACGGGCACTTATTATCCAAAGGAACGCAATGTTTCTGGGAAGCTTTTAATTGAGCAAGTTAGTGCATATACGAATGAAAAGAAGCGTCTTTATTTCGCTCAAGAAATTGTTGAGAGTGCGAGTTTTAATATTTTACGAAACTTGCGTTACTATAAAGGACGCGGAAAAATGGTTGAAGCAGAAATGGGACAAATTAAGCAGTTAAGAAAACGAATTCAGCAAACGAAAGATATCGAAGAATTGATGGGGATTGAAGGAAATATTCGTAAAGAATACTATAAGTCATGGAACACGATAGTCAATCAAGAAATCGATTTTACAACAAGGGTGAAAAGACCGCCAGATAATATGATTAACACCCTTATTTCTTATATTAACTCTTTAATCTACTCAACCTGTTTATCCGAAGTTTATGTGACGCAGCTAAATCCAACCATCAGTTTTTTGCATAGCGCAGGGGAACGCCGATTTTCTTTGTGTCTAGATGTTTCTGAGATTTTCAAGCCATTAATTGGTGATAGACTTATTTTTTCATTGCTTAACAAAAATAGCATTACTGAAGATGATTTTGAAGAAAAGGCTAATTTTTATTACATGAAGCCAAGTGGTCAAAGAAAGGTACTCGCGGCTTATGATGAAAGATTAAAAGAGACACTGCGTCATCGGGATTTAAAAAGGAATGTTTCCTACAGGCGACTGATTCGACTGGAGTGCTACAAAATTGTGAAATGCTTAATGGAAGATGAGCCTTATCAAGGCTTTAAAATGTGGTGGTGAATGATGTATATCATCTTAATTTATGATATTCCGAATGGTGAAGGAAGTGCTAAAGTTTCACGCCGGATTTTTAAAACGTGTAAAAAATATCTAACACATATTCAAAAGTCTGTTTTTGAAGGTGAAATTACACCAGCGCTTTTCATGCAATTAAAACTAGAACTAGGTCAACATATTCGTAAAGATACAGACTCCGTCATCATTTTTAACGGTCGTAGTCAAAAATGGTTAGAAAAAGAATTCCTAGGTGTTGAGGATGACAAGACATCCAATTTCTTCTAATCTGTCGATGTGAGATAGCGTAAAATTCCTAGAGGGTCGACAGAAAT
This sequence comes from Listeria tempestatis, assembly GCF_963575625.1. Lineage (NCBI taxonomy): Bacteria > Bacillati > Bacillota > Bacilli > Caryophanales > Listeriaceae > Listeria > Listeria tempestatis. The sequence goes on along the minus strand of NZ_CAUYTK010000012.1, from coordinate 19,870 downwards.
GCGGAATTCATTCGAGGAGAATGGATTTCGCGTTTTTTTTGATTTCTAAGATATATAAATTCATGAATTTTGACAAAAAATTTAGAGGTCGACAGAAATGCCCTTTTGAGGTAAGATGGGAGTAAGGTTCATAAGGGCACCTGTTTTAATCTATGTATTATGAAATGTAAATTTTCATTTTTAGGCAAGTTCAGTTGTTCAATAGCGTTTTAATCTATGTATTATGAAATGTAAATCAAAGCTGCTTCAACTCGCTTGGTTAGCGCTGTTTTGTTTTAATCTATGTATTATGAAATGTAAATTTCGCAAACACATAAATACTTTTCTTTTTAGATTGGTTTTAATCTATGTATTATGAAATGTAAATTCGAACGTTCTTTGCGTTTCGCTAAAGAAGAGTCTAGTTTTAATCTATGTATTATGAAATGTAAATAGCAAGTAACCACCATTTAAGATGATTACAGCAATCGTTTTAATCTATGTATTATGAAATGTAAATTTATTTTATAATCCGTGCAAAAACCGAGTGACAAGTTTTAATCTATGTATTATGAAATGTAAATTTTTTTCTATACAAAATCGGGTAACTTGCACTTACAGTTTTAATCTATGTATTATGAAATGTAAATGACTTCTAATGCGTTCTTCTTGGTTCTTTAGCTCTTGTTTTAATCTATGTATTATGAAATGTAAATGTTTTTGGCATGATTTTTGTCACGATATTTGGTTTCGGTTTTAATCTATGTATTATGAAATGTAAATGAAACCCCTGTTGAAATAGCATAATTTACGCCAAGTTTTAATCTATGTATTATGAAATGTAAATCTGTGATAGCGGTTTGCATATCGATAGACAAAATCCGTTTTAATCTATGTATTATGAAATGTAAATTCCTTCAAAGCGGCTTTATCGCTTCTAGCAAGTGCGGTTTTAATCTATGTATTATGAAATGTAAATTTATCCTTAATATCCGCATGCGTTGCTACTTCTTGTTTTAATCTATGTATTATGAAATGTAAATAATCAAGAGTTGCTTTATAATACTCGAGAATCAATGTTTTAATCTATGTATTATGAAATGTAAATTCTTTCGGTTGCGGTTCATTGCTTGATTTATCGTTTGTTTTAATCTATGTATTATGAAATGTAAATAAAGTTATGTATTTAGTGGCTGATTCAGTAACATTGTTTTAATCTATGTATTATGAAATGTAAATGGTTTGTCAAACCAGAAAGCTAAAAATGATAAAACCGTTTTAATCTATGTATTATGAAATGTAAATGTTAGTTCGTCCTGCCATAAAAGTGGGTCATTGAGCGTTTTAATCTATGTATTATGAAATGTAAATTATTCGACACTGTCCGGACCTTTTTTCGCTCCGTCGTTTTAATCTATGTATTATGAAATGTAAATTTATCATCTATTCCCTGAAGCGCGTTAAAGTAGCTAGTTTTAATCTATGTATTATGAAATGTAAATTTTGTTTATTTCGCTTTAGCAAGGGTTCACCTTTTGCGTTTTAATCTATGTATTATGAAATGTAAATCTTATGGTTGATGGCAAAAAAGTACAAGCGCGTACAGTTTTAATCTATGTATTATGAAATGTAAATATAAAATTATATCCCTTGCCGTTAAAGTGGACGGAGTTTTAATCTATGTATTATGAAATGTAAATTTTGAGAAAAGACGCTTTTATCGTATACATACTGTTGTTTTAATCTATGTATTATGAAATGTAAATGTTTTTGGCATAATCTTATGAATCGTTTGTTTGACGGTTTTAATCTATGTATTATGAAATGTAAATATGTAAAATTCGCGCGGATTTTTCCGCTTTCCCAATGTTTTAATCTATGTATTATAAATTATAAATCGATATGGAACGAATAACAGCGTGAAGCAAAGTAATACTTTAATTCATGTGCTCTCCCCCAAAAAAACTCCCAAATCTCTCAAACAAGCTGTTTTGAGTGTTTTTTGGTATGCAAAAACATAGTTTCTTTGACTTTTAAAACGAATAAGAAAGTAAGGTTAACAAATTGCGCGTTTGTATTTTTTCTGACACGACCCGTTCGAATCGCTTTTTAATGTAATGTAGTGGGAAAATAATTTGCATTGTAGCTCCAGCCACTGTACTTGAGCTCCGCGTTTGATTTATGTATCCAAAATTAGTGCTAGGCTTTCGAAAATAGCTTCGCAAATCGTTTTTGAATTCGCAATTTCGAGTAGCTCATTCTTGGTGATTTTTTTCAGCTTAGAAACAAAGCACGCTAAATATTGCGCATCATAGTTCAGCTCCAATAGTTTATTCGCAAGTTTATGGCTTTCGCTTCCTTCACAAGCTGCTTTTTCATATCACCAATTCTTACTCTAAGAAGCAGCTCGTTTGAACCATGACGTAGCAACATTTTTTCTTTTTTTTGAAAGCTAGTTTTTCATCATAAAAAACAGCTGGATGTAGCGAAATGAAGTTTGAAAAGTTATAATGAATTTGGATTAATAGAAAGAGGTTGAAACCATTTTTTGCTGGACTTATTTGTGGGATGAACATAATACTGTATGTGTGATAATTACGGGGCTCACTAGTATTCTTTTTCCCGTGAGCAGCTTAGATAAAGCGATTTGTTTTTATAGAAAGTAGCTTAAGGTAGACCGCCTTCTATTACATGCCAAGCGCTCTAATGCGAGAATTTATAGCGATTGTGATGATGCATAAAAAACTAAATTTAATGATTGTGAGCTTTATTTTACTTATGTTCTTAGGACTGTTCTTGATTTCATTTTTATAAGGAGGGGTTTTGATGGAAAAAATTGGTTTTATTGGTACAGGTGTAATGGGGAGAAGTATGGTTCGAAATTTGATGAAAGCTGGTTTTGACTTACATATTTATACGCGAACGAAATCGAAAGCGGATGAGCTGTTAGAAGAGGGCGCAACTTGGCATGAAAATCCAGCTGAGTTAGCGGCAATTGTGGATACTTTAATTACGATGGTGGGCTATCCTAGTGATGTTGAAGAATTGTACTTATCTGAAGGCGGCTTTTTAGAAACAATGCGCCCTGGCACGTTAGCGATTGATATGACCACTTCCTCGCCAGGCTTAGCTGCACAAATTGCGATGGAAGGGACTTCTACAAGTATTGAAGTTCTAGATGCGCCCGTTTCAGGCGGCGACATTGGTGCGAAAAATGGAACGCTTAGCATTATGGTTGGTGGGAGTGAGGCGGCATTTTTGCGTGCCAAACCGATTTTTGAAGTACTTGGCGAAAGCATCATTTTGCAAGGAGATGCCGGTTCTGGTCAGCATACAAAGATGGTCAATCAAATTGCCATTGCTTCCAATATGATTGGGGTAACAGAAGCCATTTTTTATGCGGAAAAAGCAGGACTGGACCCTGAACGCGTCTTGAAATCTATCGCCGGCGGGGCGGCAGGTAGTTGGTCGCTCAGCAATTTAATCCCGCGCGTCTTAAAAGATGATTTCACACCGGGCTTTTTCATTAAGCACTTCATCAAGGATATGCGAATCGCGCTTGATGAGGCGAAAAAAATGGATCTCGACTTGCCCGGACTTGCTTTAGCTGAAAAGATGTATCAAACACTCGCTGAACGCGGTTTGAGCGAAGCGGGAACGCAGGCGCTTATTGCGTATTACCGCTCATAATAAATAAAACCCACTTGGCAAAGTGCCAAGTGGGTTTTATTTATGAGCCATATGTTAAGCTGTATAGTGTTGGGCCATAAATTGGGCCATATTGTCTGTGGCTTGTGCTAGTGTGTCAAGTGAAGCGGCGTAGGATAAACGGAAATAACGGTCGCCTTTTTCGGAAAAAGCATCGCCTGGAACGACTGCTACTTTGGCAGTTTGGGCGAGTTTTAGGGCGAAATCATACGCGCTTTCAGTGACAAAATCGGGTAGCTTGACGAAGAAATAAAATGCGCCGTCTGGGGGGATGACTGTAAAGCCCATGCTAACAAGGCGATCTTGTACGAATCCCGCGCGGACTTTGTATTCTGAGCGCATCAGTAAAGCATCATTTTCCCCTTTTGTCACCGCTTGAAACGCAGCTTTTTGACTAATAGAAGAAGCGCAAGTCACGGTGTATTGATGGATTTTGAGCATTTCTGTAAGTAGCGGTTTTGGCGCCATTAAAAAGCCGATACGAAAGCCTATCATCGCATGTGACTTGGAGAGTCCGTTTATGACGATGGTTTGCTCTTCAAGCATAGGCCGGATGGAGGTGTGCGGCTTATCGTATGTAAGTTCACTATATATTTCATCGGCAACAACGTAGATACCCGTTCCCGTTAAAACATCTGCAAGTTCACGAAGTTCAGCCTCAGATAGCGTTACACCAGTTGGATTTGAAGGGTAGGGCAAAATAAGAGCTTTTGTTTTTTTGGAAAGCGCATTTTTCAACTGCGCAGGGGTTAGCTTAAACGCCGATTCGGTTGTATCAACTTTCACAGGGACGGCGCCCATCAAATGAATAAGCGGTTCATATCCTGGATAAATAGGATCTGGCAAAATGACTTCATCGCCAGGCTCTATAATCGTCTCAAGCGCAATTGCAATGGCCTCCGTTGCGCCAATTGTGACGATGACTTCTTCTTTTGTGAACCCGAGATTATATTTTTTGTTAAAAAAATCAGCAGCGGCAGAAACAAGTTCTTTGGTGCCAGCGTTATTTGTGTAGTTTGTAAAATTATCCTGAATAGCATTTATAGCAGCTTGTTTAATATGCTCTGGCGTATCAAAATCTGGTTCACCGAGCGTTAATTTTATAATTCCATCAATGTTTGCAATTTCATTGTTAAAACGACGAATTCCGCTAATTTGAATTGCAGCCAGTTCGGGGCGGATATTTTTAGGCATAAGCTCACCCTTTCTTTTTCTCTCCATCATATCATATTTTAACGGAAATAGGGGCTACTGTTTTGAAAAATAGCAGCCCGAGTTGCCGTGTCAGGCTTTATGTCTGTGTAGGCTTCAAGGCAATTTTTGGCGCGCTTTAATGACAGCGTTATTTTGTGTGTATGTTTTAACGGGATTTGTTTGCCGAGGTGACGAAGCTCTTTAAAATCGCTTTTTGCAGGCGGGATGTGAAAAAGGAAATCGCCACATTTGACTAGTACGAGGGTATGTTGCCGGCAGTTTTTTGGATTCTTAGAATATTGCAAACCGATTTTTTCGGCATGACCATCAGTCAGTAACTTCGCGATGGCGGCTTGTTTTAATTTGTATAAATAGGTTGGATCGGTGGCGGCTTTGCTATGTCTATTGACGATAAAAAGGGCTTCTGCAATTTGTTTCGTTTGGTTCAAATGAAAACCTCCTTTTTATTTTAATCAGAAAATTTCAATTGAGTAGAATACTTTAATTATAGCGGAACGAAAAGATAACTCAAATGAAAAGTTGAAAAAATCTGATAATATTTCCATTTTGTTATTGCACTTTTTGTTTTTTTACCGTAAAATGGTTTTAATAATGATAATCATTTTCAATTAAAGAAGGTTTGAGAGGGGAAGCGCACATGACAAAAGCTGGGAAATATGAGGCGTTCTTTTTTCCAACGAAAGATGGTCTCTTAAAAATACATGCGTATGGTTTTAACCCAACTGGTTCGTGGGGGGAAGTTTATGCCACTTTAAATGACGAAACAATCTGTGTAAAGGGCTTTAATCGCCATAAGACAATCATGCGCGCAGTTCGGACGAAACTGGATATGACGGAAAATCAAAATCATGATTTATAAACCTGGTTGCTTTTGGCGCTAGGTTTTATTTTGATTAAAGCGCTCTAGCGCGAATAAAATGTAGAAAGCTAGATGTGGCAAATTTTACCTAAAGAAAATTGCTTTTTCTGAATTTTTCCAGATGACTTGCTTAATAGGTGCGATATGCGCTAAAATTTGATAGTATTAATTTAGTGGTCTTGCGATTTTGTTTCGTATAGGTGGATTTTTGAGAGGAGAATAAGTGATGTCTCAGTTATTAGGAATTATTCAACGTTTAAACGCGATGCAGGAGGATGAAGCTTCTGAAACGCAAGCGCGTCGTTTTGAAAAAGACGGTAAGGTCATTTGCGAAGTGAAATATTTTCGAGCGTCTAATTCGTTTGAAGTCGAAATTTATGAATTAAACAGTAAATATCAATTTGATGATATTGATATGACAGCTATTGAGATTTTTGAAGCTTTACAAGAAAATTAATTTGTAAAATTGTAGCTAGGACGGTTAACCTGTTCTAGTTATTTTTTTGTGTAACAATAGAGGAAATTCTTGTTTTTCTATGCTAAAATAAGAGGTGGACAGTAAAGAGACATACATTAAAAAAATAAATGCTAGTTTGTAGAAAATCTAAAAAGTATTCGCGAGATAAAATATTCCACGTAAAATCAGACTACTGACAAATGGTGAGATTCTAAGCAAAGCTTGGTACCGAAGTGGAGCATACTCGAGTACATGATGACTGAAAACAGGAAAGGCGTAGTTTCCTGACCATGTGAGAAGTGATGCGGGGCACATCGGAGAAGGCGCAAGTGACGAAGATTGCCGTTTACTAGCAATATGACAATGATTTACTATAATTTGAGAAGAGGGTTCCACGTGATTTCAAATAGATTAGGTTATTTTTTTAAGGATAAACTTGAAGAAAGTATGATTTCTGCTGAGAAGGTTGCCCATGTGCAGTTAGGTAATAATTTGGAGCATGCGCTTTTAGTACTTACAAAATGTGGTTATTCGGTTATTCCAGTTCTTGATTTTGAATTTAAACTTCACGGACTAATTAGCGCTGCTAGAATTACGGATTCCATTTTGGGACTTGAGCGTATTGAATATGAAAAGCTTGAAACATTAAAAGTAGAAGATGCGATGCAAACGGAATTTCCTGTTATTAAGGGAGAGATTAATCCTGAACGTGTCGTAAGCTTGCTTGTAGATAATCCATTTTTATGTGTGGTGAATGAGGAAAATGAATTCCAAGGGATTATTACACGAAGAATTATTTTAAAACAGGTGAATCGCTTTATTCACACACCGTTGGAGGACGAAAAATGATTGTGACAGAATACGAATTGCTTGTCTGTCTAGCAGATGAACTAAATATGCGGCGGAGTGCGGAAAAACTTTTTTTGAGTCAACCTGCTTTATCGCAACGTTTACAAACAATTGAAAGCAGATGGAATACAAAGATTTTTATTCGGACGCAAAAAGGTTTACTGCTAACGCCTGAAGGAGAAGCAATCGTCAAACATGCCGCAAGTGTAATTGCTCGGGAACATGAGATTCAGGAGCGGCTTCTGGCGCTTAAAGGCGTTGTGCGCGGTACGCTTCGTATTGCTTGTGCAAGTGTTGTGGCGCAAATGTGGTTGCCACGCGTTTTAAAAAGGTTCACGAAGAAATATCCTGATGTGGCGATTTCACTTCAAACGGGTTGGAGTAGCGATGTTCATGAGTTGCTTGCCTCTGGTTCGGTACATATAGGAATTGTTCGCGGTGGTACATCTTGGAAAAGTGTGAAGCGCCATTTATTTACGGACCGCTTGATTTTAGTAGATCAAGAAATTGAACGTATTGAAGACGTTTTTGAGACGAACCGGCCATTCATTCAGTTTCGAAGCGATTCAAACTACTATCAAGTCATTCAAGACTACTGGCAGAGAAATTTTTCGAAACTACCAAAACAAGTTATGTTAATGGATCAAATTGAAACATCCAGGCAGATGGCGATAAACGGAATTGGTTTTGCGATTTTGCCTGAAGTGACACTCAGCCAAAACATAGATGCGGTCGTAAATCGTATTCCACTAACTGAAAAAGACGGGACAGAGCTCGGACGGGATACGAATTTGCTTACATATGAACAATCACTTGAATTGCCGCAAGTGGCTGCTTTTTTAGAAGTGATAAATCAATTTCTTGAAACAAATCGCTAGCTATGGCAAACTAAAAAATAAAAAAGGGGCGTTTAAATATGGAACAAATGGATGCACATCAAATTATTTCTTTTATTCAAAACAGTAAAAAATCAACACCGGTCAAAGTTTATTTGAAAGGTGATTTAGAGAAGATAGCTTTCCCAAATGATATTAAAACATTTATTACAGGAAATGCAGGTACGATTTTTGGTGAATGGGCTGATATTATGCCACTACTAGCTGAAAATGAAGCGCATATTGCAGATTATGTAGTTGAAAATGATCGCCGCAATTCAGCGATTCCAATGCTTGATTTAAAAAATATTAATGCACGTATTGAACCAGGTGCGGTGATTCGCGATCAAGTTACGATTGGCGATAATGCCGTGATTATGATGGGGGCAAGCATTAATATTGGCTCTGTCATTGGTGATGGCACGATGATTGATATGAATGTAGTACTTGGTGGACGTGCGACAGTTGGGAAAAACTGCCATATTGGAGCAGGTTCCGTATTAGCAGGCGTTGTGGAGCCACCATCTGCAACACCCGTTATTGTGGAGGACGATGTTGTCATTGGGGCAAATGTCGTTGTACTTGAAGGCGTACGAATTGGCAAAGGCGCAGTAGTTGCGGCTGGTGCGATTGTGACAAAAGATGTTGCACCAGGAACGGTGGTAGCGGGCATTCCGGCACGCGTTTTAAAAGAACTCGATGCAAAAACAGCATCTAAAACGGAAATTATGCAAGGCTTACGACAACTTTAAATCAAATGAAGAGAGGGGCGTGTTCATTTGGCACGTCTCTTTCTTTTCAAAAAGGAGGATTTTTCGTGAATCGTTTTATTGAAATTAGACGGGACCTACACCAGATTCCAGAAATTGGTTTTAAGGAGCACAAAACGCAGAAATACTTGCTTGATTATATTGCGGGACTGAACCAAGAGTTTCTTGAGGTACAAACTTGGCGTACGGGGATTTTTGTTCGCATAACAGGCAGTGTAGGTGCGAAAACAATTGGGTACCGGACGGATATGGATGCGCTACCGCTTACTGAAAAAACGGGTCTGCCGTTTGCTTCGAAACACGAAGGGGCCATGCATGCATGCGGTCATGATGTTCATATGAGTATTGCGCTAGGGTGTTTGACGCACTTTGCTATGACTCAGCCTAAACAAAATTTGGTGTTTATTTTTCAACCCGCAGAGGAAGGTCCTGGCGGGGCTTTGCCCATTTTAGAAAGTGAGGAATTTAAAGCTTTTTGGCCAGATGAAATTTATGCTCTACATATCGCACCAGAGTATAAAGTGGGGCAAATTGCAACACGAGAAGGGTTGCTTTTTGCGAACACATCCGAACTGTTTATTTCGTTTAAAGGACGCGCTGGGCATGCGGCGTATCCGCATCTTGCGAATGATATGGTCGTTTGTGCAAGTCATTTTGTGACGCAAATGCAAACGATTGTAAGCAGGAACATTGACCCGATGGATGCGGCTGTTGTGACTGTTGGGAAAATTTCTGGCGGGGATGCGCAAAATATTATCGCTGAAACGGCAAGTTTAGACGGGACAATTCGGACGGCGAAGAAGGAAACGATGGAAGTCATTTGGACACGTTTAAAACAGCTTGCGCGCGGTATGGAAGAAGCTTTTCAATGTGAGATTACGTTTACACCGGGATCAGATTACTGCCAAGTTTACAATCATGCGGAAGAAACAAAACAATTTATTTCCTTTTTAAATCGTGAATTTACGTCTGCTTTTATTGAGGCGCCGGCAGCCATGACTGGAGAGGACTTTGGATATTTCTTGGAAGAAATACCTGGTTGTATGTTTTGGCTTGGGGTGGATTCTCCTTACGGCTTGCACCACGCACAATTAAATCCACAAGAAGATGCGATTCCGTTCGCGATTTCTGTTTTAACGAAGTTTTTAGCCGAAAAATAAGGGGTTTTGCTTATGATACGTGTACTTTTAGCGGACGATAATTCGTTTATTACGGGCGGTTTAGAGATTATTTTGAATACGGAGGAAAATTTGGAGGTTGTAGGCACGGTTGAAAACGGGGAAGAGGCTTATCAGTTTTGTCTGAAACATGCGGTTGATGTGGCACTTGTTGATATTCGCATGCCTGTTATGGACGGCGTTCTTGCAACGAAAAAAATTGTGCGAGATACGAATACGAAAGTGATTATTTTAACGACCTTTGATGATGATGCGTTTATTTTGGAGGCGATTCAAAACGGGGCAAAGGGCTACTTGTTAAAAAATAATGACCCAAAGAAAATTATCAACGCAATTTATAGTGTGATGCAGGAGCAGAGCATTATTCAGGCGGAAATTTGGGACAAATTGCGTGCTGTCAATCAGACGAAAAAGGCTGCATATGCGGATCTTGATGCGCTGGGGCTGTCTGAACGCGAGAAGGATATTGTGAAGGCGGTAGCCAAAGGTCTATCAAACCGGGAAATTGCAAAACACCTTTTTATTTCAGAGGGAACGGTTGCAAACAACATTTCGGCATTACTTGGGAAGTTGGGGCTTTCGCACCGAACGCAAATTGCGATTTTATATTTCACGGGTAGCGGGAATGGGGATGCGGAATGAATACCTATAAAATTCAAATAGACGTAGTTTTTTCGCTTTTCTTGCTGTTATTTGTGTTAACACAGCACTTGTCCGCTTTTTTTAATGCGAGCTATTTACTAGCTGTGTTGTTATATTTATCGTTCACTTTGCTAAGTTTTATCACAGTTCGTGCGCGAATTTCGCTACTTGTATTACTTTCTGGCGGTATTTTGCTTTTTGGCTTTCTCGCCATGCCCTATTTACTTTTTTTATTCCCGTTTTCGCTTTTTTCACTTTTTTTACGAGGGGAAAAAGGGAGTTTATCAGTCTACGCATTATACGCTGTGATTGCGATGCTACCCTTATTCGCCTTTCGTGATTTTCAAATAAGCGCGCTTTATTTATGGCTTATGACATTTGCATTCATTTTTTATATGATTTTGAATAAACAGGCGTATACGTTGATGTGGAAAGAAGAGACGAATGAGACACAACGTATTCAGCTGGAAAATATGCGGATAAAGATGGATCAACTTGAAACGCGAATAATGGAAGAGACGAGCCTTGCAAAATTGGAGGAGCGAAACGCACTCTCCCACCGCATTCATGATGAATTGGGGCATTCACTTTCTGGTGGACTTATTCAGCTAGAAGCTTGTAAGGCGATTCTTCATAAAGATGCTCACCAGGCGGCACAGTTGCTAGATAATGCGATTCAAATTAGCCAGGCGGGCATTGAAGAAATTCGAAAAACTTTGAAAGAAACAAAGCCTGCGCAGGAAAGCTTAGGTGTCACGCGTATTAAAAGTGAGTTGTCACAGTTTGAAAGTAAGTATAAATGCCAAACGCTTTTTTATGCGAAAGGTCCACTAGCTAAAATTAGTCAACCAATGTGGTATGTGTTTTTACAAAACTTAACGGAGGCGCTAACCAATTCATTAAAGTATAGTGAGGCAACGCGAATTGAAGCGGAGCTCATCGTTTTAAACAAGGTCGCACGTTTTGAAATACGCGATAACGGAATTGGTACGACAACTATTCTTAAAAATCTAGGTTTATTAGGTATGGAAGAAAGAACGGCGAAACTAGGCGGTAACGTCATTTTTCAAGGGGAGGACGGTTTCTCGGTCATTACTTTAATCCCGATTTCGTGAAAATCTCATGTGAAGAAGTGAGGAATTGCACTAGGCAAAGTCCTTGCTTCTTTTTTATAATTAAGAAAAAAGGAGGTACGTGATGAAAATTGTTGAAATGAATGAAGTGACAAAAAAATTTGATAAAACAGTTGCAGTAGACCGACTCACGCTTTCAATTGAGCAGGGGCAAATTTTTGGCTTGTTAGGTCCAAACGGCGCTGGGAAAAGTACGACCATTAGTATTTTATGCGGTTTAATTAAGAAAACGAGTGGTGATATTGCGATTTTTGGTGGGGAAGAAGGACAAGATGGTTTGATGATTAAAAGTAAGATTGGTCTTGTCCCACAAGAAATTTCACTTTATAGTGAGCTTTCGGCACTTGAAAATGTTAAATTTTTCGCAGGACTATATGGTTTACGCGGCAAGGAACTTGATGCGGCTGCAAATGAAGCGCTTCGTTTTGTCGGCTTATCTGATAAAGCGAAAGGTAGACCAGAAACGTTCTCAGGTGGGATGAAACGTCGCTTGAATATTGCTTGTGCGATTGCGCATCGCCCAGAACTTATCATTATGGATGAACCGACAGTTGGTATTGACCCGCAGTCGCGTAATTACATTTTACGTTCAATCAAAAAACTAAATGAAAACGGTGCGACAATAATTTATACGAGTCACTATATGGAAGAGGTCGAGGAAATTTGTGACTATATTGCGATTATTGACCACGGGAAAGTCATTGCAGAAGGCACAGAAGAGCAACTCATTAGTTTGGTGACGGACGTAAAAGAAATGGAAATTATCGTGGATCAAGACGCGAGCGTTGCGACAACAGATATTGAAGGGGTTTCGGGCGTTCAGGCGGTGACGTGGAATGGAACGAATTCGCTACACATTACGTCAAATAGTGAAGTGAACACGCTAAATGCGATTTTGGCCATCTTACTCAAGCATAAAATTGATATTTTGGAAATCAATCAAGAAAAACTCAACTTGGAAACCGTATTTTTAACCTTAACTGGGCGAAAATTGCGTGATTAAAAGGAGGCAAGAAAATGTTATTTCATATCATCAAAAAGCAAGTGAAACTCTCACTGCGCGATAAAACTTTTTTCATTTTCATGCTGATTTTTCCCGTGGCGCTCATTTTTGTGCTCGGTAGCATCCTTCAAAACGCGTTCACTGATGACACCGATTTAGGCAAGATGAACATCGTCTACACCTTGCAGGGAGACGCAAACATGAATACAGCATTTACAACATTTGCGGATGAAGCAAGTTCAAAGAGCGTGACTTTTAAACAAGTAGATGGGGTAAATTCTGGTGAGGAAAAGGTTAGAAACGGTGATGCGACAGCGTTTGTTTTGGTGAAGTCAAATGATTTACATGTTTTGACGAACAGCCCAGATACGATTGAAAAAGCGCGATTAGACGGGTATATCAATGCTTTCGCGTCCAACTATCAACTCGCTGTCACGGCTCAAAAAGTCAATCCTACGCAAATGAACGAGGTTTTAGCGACAAACGATATACCTAAAGATGCGATTTCAATCCAGAAACTAAAAACTAGTGAAAATGTGTCGTCCTTCCAGTACTATGCAATCGCGCTCATCGGCATGACAATGATGTTTGGCATGATGTCAGGCGTGAACGCATTTCGAATTGAAAAATTGAAACATACGGATATTCGACTGCTCATCGCCCCAGTCCGAAAAGAAGTGGCGATTACAGGGAATTTTATTGGTGAACTCGTCGTTCAAGCGATTTCTTTAGTGCTTTTGATGGTGGTGTCCCAGTTGTTCTTTGGCGTCAATTGGGGAAGCGCAGTCCTACTCATCGCGGTCGTTTATTTTAGTCTCGCCCTATTTTCCTTATCATTTGGGATGGCGATTGATGTTTTATCAAACGGAAACGCAGCAGGCGCCGCCGTATCGAGTATCATCGTTCAAATTTTTGCCTTCCTAGGCGGAGCTTACTTCCCGATGATTAGCCCAGCAATTCAAAAGCTCTCCCCAATTGGTTGGGCGAACATTGGCATTCGCGATGTCCTTTACAACGGGCAACTTTCAGCGGCCATTATGCCAATTGCCATTAATGTCTGCTTTGCCGTTCTATTTATCGCGCTCATTGCCATCATACAAAAACGAAAGGAAGTGTATTAAAATGGCGCAAATTGGTTGGATTTTCAAACATAATTGGGACGTCTTAAAAAAATCAAAAATCCGTATTTTTATGATTATAGGCCTCCCCATTTTGAGTATTTTAATTTACTTCTTTTCTTACGGCGCACAAATGAACGACACGAGTGTTTTAAAAATGGGTATCGTAAATGAGGACTCAGGCGTGTATACGAACCAATTGGTGACTTTTTTGAAAGAAGATAATCCTGGCATGAAAGAGACTTCCTATGAGAAAGGCAAGGCCAAACTAATTGGCGGGCAGCTAGATGCGCTTATTTTAATTGAAAAAGGCGCTAATAGTAGCTTAGCGAAACAAACAGCGAGTAATTTTAAAATTGAATCAATTCAAGGGGAAAATACAATAAATACCGCCAAAATGCTTCTCTCAAATGAGATTAATAAGCTTTTAAAATTGGAAAAACTAGGCGGTCAAGCTGATTTCAAGCAGACGGTCAAAACGTATGACGCCTCAAAATTACCGGTTGATGAAGTCGATTTAAAGGATCATTCGAATATCGAACAGATGATGTCAGCTCAAATTCTTGGCTTTTTATGCATGATGCTGCTTTATGCAGCGGGCAGTCTCGGGGAGCTCATTTTAAAAGAAAAAGAAGAAGGAACGTTCTACCGTCTAATGTCCACGCCACTGTCGAGTAAGAAATATTTGTTTGGTAACGCACTTTTCGCCTATGTAATTGTGCTGCTTGAGGTGTTAATTTGTCTGTTTGCCATGCGTTTTGCCTTTCGGATTAATCCAGGTGTCGCCTATGTTGATTTGTTCATTATTCTTGCAGTGTTCTCACTTATGGCAGTCGTGCTTTCGCTTGCATTTGGTTTTGTTGTTGGAAGTAGAAAAAGCATTTCCGCCATGCAAACGACGATTTTTACGATTTCAACATTACTTTCTGGCGCACTAATTCCAATTGCCATTATGCCTGACGTCATGCAAAAAATCGCAGCTTTCATGCCACAATACTGGGTCATGGACGCGGTCTCAAAACTTCAACAAAACGGCACACTTGCCGATTTAGGTTTAAACATCATCATTTTACTCGGTTACACACTCTTATTTTTCAGCATCGCAAGCTATAAATTTGCTAAAAACGAGGAACTGCGGTCGTTTGTTTAAAATGATAGTAAGCGAGCTTAAGACATAATGATATTTTGTTTAAAAAAAAGACAGTAAATAAGCAAAAATCCAGTAAACATGCCATTTTTCGAAATGAATTTTACTGGATTTTTGCTTGTTTTTTATTTATGTCCCGAACTTGTTATTTACCGGAAGGATTGACAAAAATAAAAATATTATTATAAAATTTTGAAAGAAGGTAAAAAATTTTCGAACATCTTGTGAAAAAAAACACAAAAGGAGTGGGATTATGAAGTTTAAAAGTATAGAATGGGGCTTAATCGTTATTCTCTTTGTAACACCTTTTTTAAACTGGTTTGTAGTTGAGACGAAAAAACAAACGGGATTTGAATGGTTGTCAGAAAATACTTTGTTTTTAGTTATTTTTTTCATTGTACTACTTATTATAATTATTTCTTTGTTCTTCAAGCGTTTAGATTTTAGTGTAGTCTTCTTTTCAGGACTACTCATGGTAATGATGTTTTTAATTCCCTTTCAAAGATTCAATTTTAAGTTATTTACAGAGCCCACATTTTTAAAAATTGTTTTAACCAAGTTTATTCAGTGGCCATTTTATGTTGCGTTTCTAGCGAGCATCGGGCTTTTTATTTTTACAATATTAGATTTAAAGGAGAAGAGACCCCGTGATAAAAAATAAAATTGCTGCACACTTCTATAGTGAATTCTAAAGTATCACATCATATAAGCAAAGAACCCCGATAGACAAAATACCGGGGCAAAATTCATTTATCTTTCAGCGCCTGAACTTTTTCTACATCAGGGGTTACAAAATAGGTTGTTTGATTATCGTAAATTACGTAGCCAGGCTTAGCGCCATTTGGTTTTTTCACATGTTTAATGAGCGTCGCATCAACTGGGACAGTGCTCGATAAACGTGCTTTTGAAAAATAGGCGGCAATCATGGCAGCTTCTTCGATAGCTGTTTCATCAGGGTTTGAGTCTTGGATCACAACATGCGAACCAGGCAAATCCTTGACGTGGAACCACAGTTCGTTGTTTTTTGCTAGTTTATTCGTCAAATATTCGTTTTGTTTGTTGTTTTTCCCGACTAAAATCGGTAGGCCACTTGTTGCGGTGTATTTTTCGAGTTTTGGGAGCGCGTTTTTTTGACGGCTGTTTTTTGGTTTCTTGTAACGAATGTAGCCTTGTTCAGCGAGTTCCTGCCGAATTTCCTCCACATCGCTTGGCCCAGCTGTCTCAAGTTGTGCCAGAACGCCGTCCAAGTAAGCGACTTCTTCCTGCGTCAGAGCGATTTGTTCCCGGACATAAGCAACAGCATTCCGCAGTTTTTGATAGCGCGTAAAATAACGCTGTGCGTTTTGTGAAGGCGTTAGGCGCGTATCAAGTGCGATAGTCACATCTTGTAACGCGTCATCATAAAAATTTTGCACCGTAATTTGCTCCGCACCCTTTTCCATTTGGTATAAATTGGCCGTAAGGAGTTCCCCTTTGATACGAAACTCATCCGCTTTCTCCGTTTCAAGTAGCGTATTTTCTAGTTTTTCAATCTTTAAAACATTGCGCGTTCGCTCATTCGCTAAGAGACGCTCCAAATCATGCCCCATTTGATGAACACGGTCACGCCGAGCTTTCCCACTATAAAACGCATCGAGCAGTTCACTCAAAGAATCATACCGCTTAGAAGAAGCCTCAAGCGCTAGCGGCATAAAATAATAATCCTCTTTTTCGTTATGCACGAAAGTATGTGGCACAGCTTTTTTGCCTAAAAATGTTGGAATCTCCTCTAAAACGCTAGAGAAGGCAGACTGTAACATTTTAGAGCTCGTGTCTTTAGCCCGGTGGACAATTTCCCAAGCGAGAAGTGGGCTGAAACCCGCGAAATGTTTCACGAGACTTTTGACCGGATTTTCCTCTGGCAAAATGAATGACTCAAAATCTGCGGTGGAAACCGTGAACGGATCGATTTTATTCGCCTTAGGAGGCAAAATATACTTAGCACCCGGAAGTAGTGTCCGGTAACTATTTTGTGCAGGGCTAATATGTTTAATGCAATCAATAATTGTCCCTTTTTGACGGTCCACAAGCGTTAAATTGCTATGACGCCCCATAATTTCGATATACAAATCTAAAAAACGATTTTCGCCAATATCATCTTTTCCGCGGAAAAAAAGTACGAGAATCCGCTCATTAGGCTCCTGCCGAATTTCCTCAATGATGGCGCCTTCTAAGTGCTTACGTAGCAACATACAAAACATTGGCGGGTTTGGTGGGTTTTCTGGAACATCATTTGTCCACTGCACACGCGCATAACTCGGATGCGCTGAAATGAGTAGCCGTCTATTTTCACGGTTCTTTCGGATATAAAGCAAAAGTTCGTGCGGAAACGGCTGATGAATCTTCATGATGCGCCCACTTTCCGCGCCTTCTTTAATTTCTTCGGTCATCGCTTTTAAAAACATTGCGTCAAATGCCATTTTCATTCTTCCTTTACTTGTTTGTTACATTCTATTGTATCACAATTTCAAGTTTAACTATGCAAGTAGCACGAGCTTTGCTATAATAATGAGATGAAACTAGTATAAGAGGTGGCGAATCTTATGGTGAAAAGCATGACAGGTTTCGGTCGGAAAACGAAAGAAAAAGATGATTTTAAAGTGACGGTTGAATTAAAGGCTGTTAATCATCGGTATTTTGAGGCGGTTTTTCGAATGCCTAGGCAATTCGCTTATCTCGAAACAAAACTGAAAAAAACGATGGCCGGGGTTTTAAAACGCGGGCGAGTGGAGTGCTTTATTTCGTTTGAAGGGGCACAAATTGCGAAGCATCATTTGGCGGTGGATTTTGAGCTTGCTGATGAATATTACCGGTTTCTAAAACAAGCAGAAGCGCGTTATGAGTTCTCGGAAAGCTTGACGATGCGAGACTTTTTAGCAGATCCTGTTTTTCTTGAAGTTCGTGAAAGTAGCGAGGCCAACTCGGCGCTTGAAGCACTTATTTTAGAAGGCGTTTATGGTGCGACAAAAAGGCTTGATGAGATGCGTAGTCTAGAAGGCGCTGAAATAGCGCTCTATTTCAAAACGCATTTAGAGGCATTCGAGTCGTGCATGTTTTCTGTGCGTCAGGCGATTCCAGAAATGGAAGCCACTTATAAAGCGCGTCTTACGGAACGGCTCACGAAACTAGCGGAAGCCGAATTTGATGAGCGCATGATGCTCACGGAACTCGGTTTATTCCTAGAAAAAGCCGATATTAATGAAGAAATCGAACGGCTAGATAGCCATTTGAAGCAATTTTATAGTATACTTACCGAAGAAGGTGCAATTGGACGAAAGCTCGATTTCCTTATTCAAGAGATGAACCGTGAAGTGAATACGATTGGGTCAAAAGCTATGTCGCTTACAGTTACGGAAAATGTTGTGGAAATGAAAACGACGCTTGAAAAAATTCGAGAACAAGTTCAAAATGTGGAATGACTTTAGAAATGAGGTAAAAAGATGGCGGAAAGAGGCCTGTTAATTGTTCTTTCAGGACCGAGTGGGGTTGGAAAAGGAACGGTAAGAGAAGCGGTCTTTCGGGACCCAGAAACGAAATTTGAATACTCAATTTCGATGACAACAAGAAAACCGCGTGAAGGTGAACAAGACGGTGTGGACTACTATTTTAGAAGTCGTGCGGAGTTTGAGCAGGCCATCGCCGACGGAAAAATGCTCGAATATGCCGAATACGTGGGCAACTACTACGGGACGCCGCTTGATTATGTCGAGGAAAAACTCGCAAAGGGCATTGATATTTTTTTAGAAATCGAGATTCAAGGCGCAATGCAAGTGAAAAAGAAAATGCCAGAAGGTGTTTTCATTTTCCTAACACCGCCAGACCTCGGTGAACTTAAAAACCGCCTAATCGGCCGCGGCACAGAAACACTCGAAGTAGTCGAAGCGCGAATGAAAACCGCTAAAGAAGAAATTGAAATGATGGCGTCATACGATTATGCGGTTGTAAATGATGTCGTCATTGACGCTGTCAAGAAAATTAAAGGCATTGTCGAAACAGAACATTTGAAAACAGAGCGTGTGATTCACCGCTATCAAAATATATTGGAGGAGATTTAATTATGATGTTATACCCATCGATTGATAATTTACTTTTAAAAATTGATTCAAAATACTCTTTAGTAACTGTGGCAGCCGCTCGCGCTCGTGCCATGCAAGCAGAAAACGACCGAGGCTCATTACCAACTTATGAATCTCATAAATATGTAGGAAAAGCGCTAGAAGAAGTTCTTGCTGGCCAATTAGTGATTGCAAAAGACGCTGAATAAAAAAAGCGTCTGGAATATAATGAAAAAAGAACCGAAAATTAGGCAACGTCCATTTTATTTTGACGAGGTTGTTTGATTTTCGGTTTTATTCATTTTCACACAACTATCTACTGGAAAAGCTGATTTTTTTCTCTAACTTTCGAACAAGCATAATGAAAACTATACAATTAAAAAGTAAGAGCTATAATTAGTGCTTATACTACTTGCTTCAGTTTGTTGAAACTAAAATGCCTCATGGATTGTTTAGCAGAGAAAGAGACTTCTAAAGCCATTGAGTTAGTTATTCTTCAAATTTTAATTAATGTTTAATAAGAAAATAAAGATTTGAAAGTAAATAGAATCATTACTCTTTCCTAATTTGACATAAAAATTACCCTAACCATAGAAAATAATAGTTATCAATTATGTGGTGAGGAAACAAGTTAACAAAAATTTCTAAACCATAGCAAAGAGATAAAAAATATTTTCTACTCCTTAAGTCATGGCCGAAAAAGTAAGTAAAGTGAAGTAGCTAGTAAAGCTGGAATCGAATGCTCTAATTTCTGGGTTTAAAAAGGTAACTTGGATTGAAATGATAGCAAATCTTTTAAGCGCAACATTTATTTAAGATAAAAGTATACACTGAATTAGATTT
>NZ_CAUYTK010000011.1:0-86607 GCF_963575625.1 Listeria tempestatis | reverse complement strand
GCAGGTATGGGCAGCATCTCGCCCCAAGCCCCAACCAAAGTCGCACAAAGCACAAAAAGCATCAAAGATATCCTCCAAAAATTTGATGTAAACCTAAGTGGTAAAGGCAAAAAGGTAGATGGTATGATAGAGGGAGTCAGCGCTGCTAAGCCAGAAAAAGTAATTAATGATCTAACGGATTTTAAGAGTAAAAATTTAAAATTTGAAAACTGTAACTTTAAATTGGATAAGAAGGGGATGAAACATATCTTAGAAAGGCATCACTTAGATTATTGGGACGGTTCACTAAAACAAACCCAAACCTTTTTTGCCAAAGATATATCTGTCGATGATATAATAAATGCAATTACCGAAGTGATGAAACAAAATAGAGATACTGTGGTTCAAAAAGGTACTAATAGTATGTATCAACTTTCTGGTAAAGTAGATGGAGTTGAATATGTTGTTGGCATTAAGAATGGTAGAATAGGACAATTTTATAAAAAGTAGGTGAGACGATAGTGTTTATATGTAATTCATTTATTAAAAAACCTGAAGTAATAATTAAAGATTTGAATAAGAACGTTGAAAATTATTTTATTAATGTTTGTGAGACAAATGAATTAATTAAGATAAAAAAAGATATTGATTTAGATTATTTAGAGGGTGTTGTCTACTTAGAGTATTTTGATAATATTATAATGGATTTCAAGTACTGGGATTTAGTCGACCAATTATGGGCGTATATACTTGATATGATTGAAGCGTTTTTGAGTAATGGTATAGCCGAAACTACTTTTCCCGATCAACCTGTTTTACTTAGTTTTAAGAATATCTCAAATGAATACATACTTGTAAGTATAGATGAGAATATAAAGAAGACCTGGACTCTACCAAAACAAGAGCTTTTAACTACTTTAATTTTTGCAGCTGAAGATTTTTTTAAACAAATAACAAAAATTTTCCCATCGACTGCACAATATGATTTAGAGTTTGAGAAAATTAAAAAGCTAAAAATTAATATCAAAAATGGGAAATGTTGATACAGAGCTTTTTTAGATAAGGGTAATGTATGCAAACTTTATAATTTTTTTACTGAATTTATAAATAATATAATTCTAAAAGCTTAGTCCTTTAAATTTAAATAAAGCTATTATTACATTAATTAATATAGGAACAATGGAAGAACCGGAAATTCTAGAAGGAGAACCTGCGGCTAAATGAATGTTAGATAATATTACAAAATAAAAAAGGTGCTCTACAATGCTAGTTATGGGATAAGATGATGTGAAAATAAAGAGCCTAGATTAAGCCGATAAATGAGATTTGCCTGATTTCTGGTTCTGTTTAGCGACGTCCTAGACTCTTTTTTATCTCACACGCCTAATTAGTAGCACTTAAAATATAATCTTTTTCATCGGAAATAAAAGAGTACATTTAGAGGGGAAGTAAGGCGAATTTAATTCGGATATATTTCTAAAGTTGTGACACCAACATTACTTGTAGAGAATTTATAAGTTGCATCATCGACAGACACTTTTGTTGTGCTGTATTTTTTATGGCTAGTATTGAAGGCGTCCAAAACTTTGCTTAGTCCAGTTTCTGATTCGAGCGCGTACATAATGGCTTCAATAGAATAGTGAAAATTTCTATAATCATAAATCCCCATTTTAAGTTCGGCAATTGGTGCATAAACTAGGGAAAAAGCCATTACATCGTTGCCATCACATGCTATTTTAAAGCCAGTGGTGACCTCTAAATCTTTTTCAGAAGAAACAGGCAGTGCAATGCTGAAAGTATCAAGGTTCATTTTAAGTTGTTCATAATTAATTAATACTTTTTGTTTTGGAACAGTCAACGTTTTTGTTACTTCGGCGTCATCTTTTTTTGCAATGACTTCAAACTCGACCTCAGAGCTTACCCTAGGGATATAGATGGCAAATTTTCCGTCTTCAGTAACTGTTTTTTCGCCAATTCCTGCTTTATCAGCATAAGTTATCTCTGTGCCTACATCTGTTGTTCCATAATAAACTAAATCATACCCATTTTCGGGTGTTTCATTAACTTTTAGAGGAAGTTCCCCGCATCCTCCTAAAAGACTTGCTACTAACAAAACAATTGTAAGTAAAGTTTTTCTTTGATGTTTCATCTCAATTCCCTTTCTGTTGTTGTATTTATATAAGCGTATTTACGTTTATACCAAATTCTCTTAACTTCCATATAAGCCTAACATGAAATTTCGGCATTAGCCAGTGGGTATAGGATGAAAAGTGTTAATTCGTATAAATTATATATAGGTCTGTGAAAATGTATAAAAATGACTGGAAAAAAGAATGAATGACTAATAAATTCGAAATTTAGACATTTCTTTCAGTTTGGAAATATAGTATAATAGTTTAGATAGTTTAAAATAAAAAGGGAGTTGAAAAAATGGGGTTTTTAGAAGCTTATAAAGCATATTGGAGGAATTATGTGAACTTTAGTGGACGTTCAAAACGTTCAGAGTATTGGTACACGTTCTTATGGAATGCAATTATCATGACAATTTTTTGGATTATTATGCTAATCATTGGACTGTCCTCTGCTTCGGTAGCGACTGGTACTGCCTATCCAGGTGAAGTTTTTGGCGCTATGTATGCTGGACCAGCGTTGTTTATACTAGTAATTATGTGGCTATTTGGAATAGCGAATATTATTCCTGCAATAAGCCTAATGGTTCGCAGATTTCATGACATTGGAAAAAGTGGCTGGTTTGTTTTACTTGGTCTTATTCCATTTGTTGGAAGTATCATCATTATTGTTTTTATGTGCTTACCTAGCGTGGAAAACGTTGACGGCGCAAAAAATGATGAGTATGGATTTTAATAATTAGCTTAAAAAAAGCGTTATAGCCATTTGGCTATAACGCTTTTTGGGGGTTCTAAGCATGTAAAACAAATTTTTGAATGGCAACAGCAACGCCGCTATTATTATTTGTTTCAGTAATGAAGTCGGCCAGGTCTTTTAAACGTGGAATTGCATTACCCATGGCAACAGCAGTGCCAGCGAATTCGAGCATTGTTGTATCATTTTCATGGTCGCCAATGCACATCACTTCGTCTTGTTTAATACCAAGTAGTTCAGAAAGCTGTTTCACAGCGTTCCCTTTACTTGCATTTGGGTTTAAAACTTCCAAATAATACGGGGCACTGCGAACAAGATGGTAGTGTTCCTCGAGGTCACTTGGTAGCTTCTTTATTCCCGCTTCGAGAATTTCGGGCTCGTCAATCATCATTGCTTTTGACATCTGGAAATCAGCTGGAATTTTCTCAATTTCAGTGAAAATGAGCTGACTACCGGTTAAATAAGCTTCGACAATGGTATATTTACCAATATTTCGATTCGCTGTGTAGAGCGTTTTATCATCGAAAAAGTGCATATGTAGTCCGGCATCTTCACTTATTTTTGAAAGTGAAACGAGATCATCTTTTGTTAAAGTTAAATGCGAAACGACTTCTTTTGTGAACGTATCTTGCACCATGGCGCCGTTAAAACTGATGACGTAATCGCCTTCTTCTCGAAGTTCAAGTTCGCTTAAATATTGTTGCACGCCAACAAGAGGGCGGCCCGTACACAAAACAATTTTTGTACCAAGTGCCTTCGCTTTTCGAATGGCATCTTTCACTTCTTTTGTCACTTCATGATGGTCGTTTAAAAGCGTGCCATCGATGTCGATTGCTACTAATTTAATCATAAGTTCAGTTCCTCCAATCATACCAGTCAAGTATAGCATATTCCCGCTAGTGATTGAAGTTTACTGGAAAATATGGCAAGATGTAAGAAGAAATATGGAAAAGAGAGTGACGCTATGAAACGCAATTATCACGTAAAGTTTTTAAATGAAAAAGATATCGCTTTAGTGGAAGAAGTATGTAAAAAGTGTGAGGATTACTTTCAAATTGAACAAGGACGCAGGGCAAATTCTGATGATGCGCGTGCCATTTTAACAGACTTACCAGCTGGAAAAACAAAATTTGATAAATTTGTCATGGCCATTTTAGATGATCAAAATGAACCAATTGGTTTGATTGATGTTGTGGCAGATTTCCCGAAAAAAAGTGAATGGATTATCGGTTTATTACTTCTTGTGCCTGGGGCTAGATCCGCTGGCATGGGGCGTGTTTTACATCAAGTCATTCGGGAGTGGGCGATAGACGGTGGCGCAAAGTCACTTCGCATTGGTGTTTTAGATGAAAATGAAGCAGCAAAAGGTTTTTGGGAACATCTAGGTTATGCAAAACAAGAAGAGAAAACAACGCAATTTGGAGAAAAAACGCATGTAGTGGGCGTTTATACACTCCAAATTTAAGAAGGTGAAAACATGAAGGAATGGATTGAAAAGGAAATAAAACGAATTGAGCAAGAACAAAACGTGACCATTTGGTATGCAGTGGAGTCAGGTAGTCGGGCCTGGGGTTTTCCTTCCAAAGATAGCGATTTTGATGTTCGATTTTTATATACGCATCCTGAGGAATGGTATGTTTCAGTCGAGGAGAAGCGCGATGTGATTGAGTATCCAATTAATGATTTACTTGATGTGAGTGGTTGGGATTTAAAGAAAGGTTTGCAGTTGCTTCGTAAATGCAATCCGTCTTTAATGGAGTGGCTGAATTCACCGATTGTATATCGTGATTCAGGTGGGCTTGCTACTGAACTTCGAAGGCTCTATCATGAAAACATCGAATTAAAGCCGTTAATTTATCATTATTTACATATGGCGGAAGGAAATTACCGTGAATATTTGCAAGGTGAGCAAGTGAAAATTAAAAAATATTTTTATGTACTTCGTCCGCTCTTCGCATGTGGCTACATTGAAAAATATAAAGCGGCGCCACCTGTTCTTTTTGATGAAATTATGGCTGAAATTGAGATTCCTAAAACGATTCGTGAAATAACGTCTGAACTTTTGGTGCGCAAAAAAGCAGGTGATGAGCTTGATTTAGAACCGCGCCTTAATGAACTGAATACGTATATTGACGAGCAGATCAGCCATTTTAAGCAGTATGTGCAGTCAATTGATTCACTTGAACGTATAGAATATGAAAAATTAGACGCGGTCTTTAGACGTTTTGTGCGCAAAAGTTTGAGTAAATAATAAATCCCTAGTGTCGCATTTGCAACACTAGGGATTTTTATTCAAAAAACGCAGTGATTTCCTCGCGAATATTCCCGTTAAAAGTCCCGTCTTCAATGCTCTTGATCCAATTATCCAGCAAGTGAATATCTGCCTTCAAATGTTGAACAGCATTCGCAATAATTAGCGCAGTAGCAGAATTTTCTGGGTTGGCAATTTTGTCTGCTGCACGCTCATAGCTAAGTTGAAGCTCGTTTGCTACCGCATTTTTTCGTTCATTTAAATAAAACAAAAGCTTATATTTATCGGCATAATCAGCAAAAAGTAGTGCTGGATAAATGGTTTTATACGCCAAAATATCTTTTTTAAATAGTT
This sequence comes from Listeria tempestatis, assembly GCF_963575625.1. Classification (NCBI taxonomy): domain Bacteria; kingdom Bacillati; phylum Bacillota; class Bacilli; order Caryophanales; family Listeriaceae; genus Listeria; species Listeria tempestatis. Next base: position 81,140 of record NZ_CAUYTK010000011.1, on the reverse strand, counting down.
TATAAAGCTCTTTTTCAATTTGTGCATGCCCTTTTTCCGTAATCTCATACACCGTTTTCGTCGGCGTCTTTTCATTTTTAACTACTTCAGCAATTGAAATATACTCATTTTTTAAAAGTGAGTCAAACGCATAATAAATTTTTGCATCATTAATTTGGAATAAATAATCCCAATCGTAATGCTTTAAAAAGCGCTTTACATCATAAGGATGCACATTTTTGTAATCAAGAACGCCTAGAATAACTAATTTTAAAGACAAATCCATCCCCTCCGTTTGCAAATATTATACCATTCCAGAAAGCTTAAAGGATATACTTTTGACAAAGAAAAGCAAGCATGACTATAATAAATTGGAATGAGAATATGGAAGGATGATGGAAATGACGGAACTAAATTGGGCAATCGTGGGTCCTGGCGAAATTGCGCATCAATTTGCTAGCGCCATGCAAAAAATGGGCCGCACTGTCTATGCGGTTGGGGCGCGCAAAAAGGAAAAAGGGGAGGCTTTCGCTTTAGAATACGGGATTCAAAAGGTTTATGATAACTTTGAAGCACTTTTTGCAGATGAAAAAATTGATGTTGTGTACATTGCCACACCAAATTCACATCATTTTGAATTTATGTTGCAAGCTGTAAAGGCGGGAAAACATATTCTGGTTGAAAAGGCAATTACGATAAATACGTCAGAACTTGCTGCTGTTCAAACGGTTGCGGCGGAGAAAAATTTGGTCGTTGCCGAGGCGATGACGATTTACCATATGCCGCTTTATAAAAAGTTAAAAGAAATAGTGAACTCGGGACGGCTTGGGAAGCTTAAAATGATTCAAGTATCGTTTGGTAGCGCGAAGCCGAGTGATCCAGAAAATCGTTTCTTCAATTTAGAGCTTGGTGGCGGAGCATTGTTTGATATTGGCACATATGCGCTGTCGTTTGCCCGCTTTTTTATGACCGAGAAACCAAATGAAATTCTAACGACTGTGAAAAAATATGAAACGGGAGTAGATGAACAATCTGGCATTATTTTGCGTAATGAAAAAATGGAAATGGCTGTTGTAAGTTTAACATTCCGTTCAAAAATGCCAAAACGAGGTATTGTTGCCTATGAAAATGGCTTTATTACAGTGGAAGAATATCCACGTGCTAGCCAAGCAAGTATCACATATTTAAATGGAAATCAGGAAATGGTGACGGTTGGGGATTCAAATGCAGCGCTCTCTTATGAGATTCATGATATGGAAGAAAGTATTATGAAAGGGGAGAGTAAATCTATTAGGCTAACAGAAGATGTAATTCAAATCATGACGAATGTAAAGGAACAATGGGGGCTCAAGTTTCCATTTGAGAAATAAAATAAGCGGTTGTCTATTTCTTAGACAGCCGCTTATTTTTATTGAAAGGGAGGGTTATTTTAGTCAATTAAAGCAATTTCTGATTCTTTATCAAAGAAATGAGCTTTAGACATCTCAAAAGCAAGTGTTAATGTTTCACCATTTACATGGTCCGTACGGGAATCCACACGAGCCACAAATTCATGTGAACCAACTTGGTTATGTAACATGAATTCAGCACCTGTAAGTTCAGCTACAATCGTTTTAGCTTCAAAAGCATAATCAGGGTTAGCTTCAATCATTAAAGGCTCATCATGAATATCTTCTGGACGAATCCCGAAAACGATTTCTTTATTATCATAGCCTTTTTCTTTTAAGATTTTCAATTGACCTTCTGGAACTGAAATTGTGAAATCATCGCCAATGAAATGCCCATTTTCTATCCGGCCATTAAAGAAGTTCATGGCAGGGCTACCAATAAATCCGGCTACGAACATGTTGACAGGGTGATCGTATACTTCTTTAGGTGAACCAACTTGTTGAATGACACCGTCTTTCATAATAACAATACGAGTTGCCATTGTCATTGCTTCTGTTTGGTCATGGGTAACGTAAATCATTGTCGTATCAAGTTTTTGGTGTAATTTTGTAATTTCCGCACGCATCTGTACCCGAAGTTTCGCATCTAAGTTGGAAAGTGGTTCATCCATTAGGAAAACTTTAGCATCACGAACAATGGCACGACCTAAGGCAACACGTTGTCTTTGTCCACCAGAAAGTGCACTCGGTTTACGTTTTAAATACTCAGTTAAACCTAAAATTGCAGCCGCATCCTCAACGCGAGTTTTGATTTCAGCTTTTGGCATTTTACGAAGTTTTAGACCAAACGCCATGTTATCATAAACAGTCATATGTGGGTATAAAGCATAGTTTTGGAAAACCATTGCAATGTCGCGGTCTTTTGGAGCCACATTATTCATCATTTTTCCATCGATATAAAATTCGCCTTTTGAAATTTCTTCAAGACCAGCAATCATACGAAGTGTAGTAGATTTACCACAACCAGATGGACCGACAAACACGATAAATTCCTTGTCTGCAATCTCTAAATTAAAGTCAGAAACAGCAGTCACTTTATTATCATAAATTTTATAAACACTTTGTAAAGATAATTGAGCCATTCTATTCGCCTCTTTCTTATTAACTTATATATATTGTAAATGAAACCGCTTTATAAAAACTATGGCAACTTGCACAAAAGCCGAATAAGTTTTTTGGGCATGTTGACAGAAGTTAATAAAGCAGAAAACTTTATTTTTGAAAAGGGACAAATGCCTTATTTTTGAAAAAAGGCGCTGTGATGTACTTTTGGTTGTGAAATTAAGAACTAAAGACCTATTTTCATTGAAATCTAGGAAATCGCTTTATCTGATACTTCATATTGTGTTATGATTATATTGCTGATACAATATATAGTTTTTGTGCAAATGTGAAAAAATGCGCATAAAAACAGATTGAAGATAATCGGGGGAATGAATCATGTATATGGAGCAAACTGTAGAGCAAGTTGTTATCAAACGAGACGGACGGAAAACGAGTTTTGATTTGATAAAAATTAGAAGTGCAGTACTTGCATCAATGAAGAGTATTCATGTGGAGGATGAAACTTTTTTAGATGAAATTTTAATTGAAATTGTGAATTCTTTACCAAATGAAGGGGAATTAACAATTGATGAAATTCAACTTACTGTTGAAAATGCACTAATGAAATCTACTTATCCAGATGTTGCAAGGAGCTACATAGAATATCGTCATGACCGTGATGCTGTACGAGATAATGTCACGGATATGACTAAAAGTGTTCAAAAATTACTTGAAAAAGATAAAACGGTTGTCAATGAAAATGCGAACAAAGATGCGACTGTATTTAATACACAACGAGATTTAACGGCTGGAGCGGTTGCCAAAAGCTATGCGCTAAAATATATGCTACCAACACATGTATCAAACGCTCATTTAAAAGGAGACATCCATTTTCACGATTTGGACTATAGCCCGTACCATGCGATGACGAACTGCTGTTTAATTGATATTCAAGGGATGCTAGAAAAAGGGTTTACAATTGGGAATGCGAATGTGGAAAGTCCAAAGTCGATTCAGACTGCGACCGCGCAGATTGCACAAATTATTGCGAATGTGGCAAGCTCACAATACGGTGGTTGTTCCGTTGACCGCATCGATGAAATTTTGGCGAGCTATGCAAAACGTAATTATATGAAGCATGAACAAGAAGCAGGCAAGTGGGTTGCTTCTGAAAAGCAAAAGAAATACGTTGAAGAAAAAACGCGCAAGGATATTTATGATGCGATGCAAAGCTTGGAATATGAAATCAATACATTATACACGAGTAATGGGCAGACGCCATTTGTCACACTTGGTTTTGGCCTTGGGGAAGACTGGTTCGCTCGCGAAATTCAAAAAGCGATTCTTACTGTTCGTCTGGGTGGCGTCGGTAAAGATAAACATACAGCCATTTTCCCAAAACTTGTTTTTTCATTAAAAAGAGGAACTAATTTGGAAGAAAATGACCCTAATTATGATATTAAACAACTGGCGTTACAATGTTCTGCCAAGCGTATGTATCCCGATATTATAAGTTTTGACACGCTAACAAAATTGACTGGGGATTTCAAAGTACCAATGGGCTGTCGCTCGTTCTTGCCAGCGTGGAAAAACGAAAACGGCGAGTTTGTAAATGCCGGCCGAAATAACCTTGGTGTTGTCACGCTAAATGTTCCGCGAATTGCCATTCAAAGCGGCGGCGATAAGACGAAGTTTTGGGATAGTTTCCATGCGCGCATGCAAACTGTTAAAGATGCTCTTTTATTCCGATTAAATCGTGTTAGAGAGGCACGCCCAGAAAACGCGCCGATTTTATATAAATACGGGGCATTCGGAAAGCGACTACAAGACGGCGATGCAGTTGACGAACTCTTTAATAAAGAGCGTTCCACCATTTCAATTGGCTACATTGGTCTTTATGAGGCGGCAACCGTTTTTTATGGTGGTGAGTGGGAAACGAATCCCGAAGCGAAAAACTTTACTTTGGACATCGTGAAAAGTTTGAAGGAATATGCGGATGAGTGGAAGGCTGAATACGGCTACTGGTTTAGTGTGTATTCCACACCTAGTGAAAGTTTGACCGACCGTTTCAATCGCCTAGACCGTGAGAAATATGGTGTTATTAAAGATATTACCGATAAGGAATACTATCAAAATTCATTCCATTTTGACGTGCGCAAAAAAATTACGCCTTTTGAAAAAATTGATTTTGAAAAAGAATATCCAGAGTTCTGTTCAGGTGGTTTTATTCATTACTGTGAGTATCCAAAACTTGTACACAACACTAAGGCGCTAGAGGCTGTTTGGGACTATGCATATGACCGGGTTGCATATCTCGGAACAAATACGCCGATTGATAAATGTTATGAGTGCGAATTTGAAGGTGAGTTTTCTCCAACAGAAGAAGGGTTTAAGTGCCCAGAGTGCGGAAATACTGATCCTGAGAAGGCGGACGTTGTAAAACGGACGTGTGGCTATTTGGGCAATCCGATGAAGCGTCCAATGGTTCACGGGCGTCATGTGGAAATTTCGAAGCGCGTGAAGCATTTGGAGCTTCGTGATGAATAACCCAGCGCCAAAAGAATGGCAATCTGAAAACCTGAGTCGCGGTTTTATTGCGGATTATAAGTCGTTTAATTTTGTAGACGGGGAGGGCGTCAGGTGCAGTCTTTATGTATCTGGCTGCCCTTTTCATTGTGAGGGCTGCTATAACAAAGCAGCGCAGTCCTTTCAGTATGGTGTACCTTTTTCAGAGGAGCTTTTGGAAAAAATTATCCTTGACGTTAGCCATGAGTCCGTACAAGGCCTAACGCTTCTCGGCGGGGAGCCATTTTTAAATACTGAAACATGTTTAACGGTTTGTAAAAAAATGCGCGATAAGTTCGGCAATACAAAAGATATTTGGTCGTGGACTGGCTATACGTGGGAAGAAATGATGCAGGAAACAGAAGATAAACTTGAACTGCTTTCTTATGTTGATGTGCTAGTCGACGGGCGTTTTGAACAGAGTCTATTTGACCCTAACTTAGCTTTCCGAGGATCTAGCAACCAGCGCATTATCGATGTGAAAAAATCAATGCTAAAAGGTGAAGTGGTTTTATATTAATAAAAGCTTGGTCATTTCGACCAAGCTTAAAACTACTGAAAAGCGACAATCTTCGTCGTTTGTGCTCCTACTCTAATGCTCACCATTTATCAGCAGTCTGGTTTTTACATAAAGTTTCAATTTCCATTATCTTTAAAAACGACTTGTGACGTAGGTAAATCCATCTTGTTCTTTCAATAAGCCTTGAAGATGTAAGTTTGCAAGGATTTTATCCAATGTTTTGCGCGAAACGCCACCATATTTTGATAACATTGTTTTTGTAATAAAACTAGGAATCTCAAAATAACCGTTTATTTCGGGAGCTTCCACTTTTTGACAAAAAGTTTGCAAAGTATAAATGATGCGCTTGTCAGTGGGAAGATCAAATTTCATAAGTTCAAAACAGAATGCTGAAGAATTTTCCGACACCGCATTTAATAGCCATTCCATATACTCTATTTTATTAGAAGCAAAATTTAAAAAGAATTCCCGATGCACGAATGCGATTTGTGTTTCACCGTCGCTAATAAGACGCAATTTATCATGAACGTTCATTTTATAGGGGGATTGATGGATTGCGTTTCCTGGAACGAAAAATTGTAAAATTTGAAAGGTCTTATTTTCCAAATGGAAACTACCTTCCAATACAATTAATATATGAGTATCCATTTTTTGGATATCAAGCGTCTGATTTCGCTGCACTGTTTCGAATGTTACATGTGAAGGATACACCTTGTTTTGATTTAATTCCTCAACCATATTGAGTAGCTCTTTATGATTCATAATCCCATCATCTCCCAACAGTTTATATGAACATTATATCCTAATTGAGTGAATAATGGCTGTTTAATGCATTATAATCGTAAGAAATTCAAATTAAAAACTCATGAAGGGATTTTGACATAAAATCTTTTATCTTCAATTCGGATGAGTTCTTTTTTCGTTAACGATTCTAAAATTTTATCAAGCTGTTTACGCGAAATATTGCCATATTTTGCAAGCTTCACCTTATTAATAAAAGCAGGAACGATAAAATAATCGTTTTTTTGGTTTGTTTTTAACTTTTCACATAGATACTGCAAGGTATAAACGACTCTTCCCTCAGTAGAAAAATCATATTTAATAAGTTCATTATATAAGTTCATATTGTTAAGTAAAGTCATCTCAAGCAACCATTCCATATAAGAGGGCTTATTCGTTGCGAAGTTTAAAAAGTATTCCCGATTAACAAAAGTCATTTCAACGTCTGTATCACAAACTAAAAACAAATTTTTTTCTAAATTTAAGCCTGAAACTTGTTGATTAATCACATCTCCTTTTGAAAAAAAATGAAGAATTTGTGCATTCTTATTCTCCATGTGCATAATACCATCATGTACCACAATAAATTCATTTAAAAATCGATTTCCATCAATAATTGAATTTTTAACTAATTTTTCGAAATTTATCCATGAGTTATCCAGTTTATTTGTGTTTAAGTCTTTTAATATCTCATCTGTTTTATCGGCAAACAATTAAATCAGCTCCTGTCTTTTATTATCATAACAAGAATGAAATAAACCGATATGTGGAATTTACACATTTTTTGATATCTTTTTGTTTAAATTTAGTCAAAAAATCCTTAAAATCATAAAGAATCTATAATAATGCTTATAAAGCAACAATTAAGGGAATGGAAAAATAATAGCTTTTTAGAGGAGTTGTAGCATATGGAAGAGAAAGCGACAAGAGAAGAAATGAACAATCAATTTATTGAAGATCAATTTTTTGAGCATGGAAATGGGGGGCTGAAAATTCGACAAATACTTATTACAATTTTAGCATGGATAGGTTTCTTCCTGCCGTTTGGTTTAGTATTATTTCCAATTTTATTTTTAAAGGAAAAAGTAATCATTTTTGAAGCCTTTGATACAGCCATTCGTGTTTTTCGAATACTTGATGGCTTTTTGCTACTGGCGATTATTTTTATTGTCATCTATTTTCTAGTCCTTACACATAAAACAAATAAAAATTATAAAGAACGCTTGCAAAAAGAAATTACATATAATGAAGAAAAATTAAAAATAAGAGAGACTACTTTGGAAGCATTTTTTTCAGAGCGTTTTGGGGAGAAGACAGAACGGGAGGCCCAAAAATTTGTATCTATCCCAGAAGAAAAAAATATTGATGAAACTACAATCCGAGATTTATATAAAGAAAAAGGGGTCGAACTCAAATGAACTTAAGTCTTTTTCATACGGGAAATACTGTTTTAGACATAACGATGACCATTTTTTTAGCGATATTACTAACATATCCTATTTTAGGCGGACTCGCTTGGTTTTTTGGAGCTTTTTGTTATTCATATTTGTTTAAGTATAAACAAGAAACTTGGACAGATATCCCACAAGAAGTAGAACCCTTTATAACTATTATGGTTCCTGCACATAATGAAGAAATTGTTATTGAGGATACAATCGAATACTTAATGAATAAAATAAATTATAAAAATTATGAAGTTCTTGTGACAGACGACGGATCTACAGATACAACACCCGAAATTTTGAATCGTTTAATGGAAAAATATCATAATTTACGTGTGATTCGAATCGAAAAAAACAAAGGGAAAGCACACGCATTTAATATTGGTACAAGCTTTGCAAAAGGTGAACTCATTTTAAGTAATGATGCGGATACTGTTCCAGAACCAGATGCCCTATGGAAATACGTTAATTATTTTATCCGTGAGGACGCTAGAAATATTGCCGCAGTTACTTCTAATATGGATGTGCAAAATCGTTCAACACTAGTAGGGAAATCGCAAACCGTCGAATTTTCTAGTATCGTTGGTATTATCAAGCGGACCCAAAGTAGTGTTTTTGGCGTTATTTACGCGTATAGTGGTGCCAATACCATGTACCGCAAAGCTGCTCTAATGGACGTCGGCATGTTTCGCCAAGATCGTGCCACAGAAGACATTAGTATCGCTTGGGATCACCAAATGAGTGGTTGGCTCTCCATTTTTGCCGCGGATATTATCTTTTTCATGGAAGTACCCGAAACATTAAACATGCTTTACAAACAAAGAAAACGCTGGGCAAAAGGTGGGACAGAGGTGTGGCTGACAAACTTCAAAAAAGTATTGTCCCACCCGTTTCAAAATCTTGGCCGAACTTCCCTATTCATTGACCAAACCTTAAGCATCTTATGGACCTTCTTCTTTTGGATTTCGAGTATCATTTTTGTCGCCCGTTTCATTTATTTACTTTACATTTGGGACGTCCCGCAAATATGGCTCATGCTCGCTGTCGCTTTCGTTTTTGTTTGCTTTGAAATGCTAGCAGGCGCCCTCCAATTGTTTGCAGCATTACTCATCGATGACAAGGGGAATAAAATGAAGTATTTTTTGTTTGCCCCACTTTATTTATTGTTTTACTGGATTATGAATGCCGTCACAATTTTAATGACGTTCATTCCAGCAGTAAAAACCATTTTAGGATTCGGCACAGGCGTTTGGACTAGCCCAGAAAGACGTCAAAAATAAAGATATTCATATGGAAGACGGCAGGAGACTTGAAAACTTATCAGTTATTCTTGGCAGATACATGATTTTATGAAGCAAAACAAAAAAAAAACCATCCAGCAAAAATCGCTGGATGGTTTTTTTGTTTATAGTGAACCTGTAATCCAAAGACCGAATTGTGACAAAATGGCACTTCCTAAATAGGTGCCGATGAAAACAAAAATGGCTACTATGCCGATTTTCCAAGATGTTTTTGAGAGATCAACTAGATGGTCAGCAACAGAAATGCCTGCAAATGCTAAAATTGGCGTTGTGATGGATAAGAAATCAACGGCTGAAATGGCATTTACAAAGAAGTCTGAAATGAGGCAGAAAATAAGCGATACTAGCGATACCCAGCCTAGGACGGGGAAGTTACGCAAGAAGCCAACTGGCGCTTTTTTCATTAAATCAGCTATAACAATACCTAGAAAAGCAAACAGCCATAAAACGAGCAATCCAATTAGTGTGTTTGTTACAATTGGCGTACTTTCAGGGTTTTTCAGTAACTTAATACCTTGCGTAAATAAAATAAGTGCTACGCTTAATAAAAGGATTAAGCCCATTTTTATATATTTTTTACTAAGAGTTTCATTTTGCATGTTGTTTGCCTCCTCTAGTTAGGGTGCGATACATAAATCTTTGGAGCGGAACAGCTAGGAAGACCATCGTATATGTACCTAAAAAACTGGTCAGAAGCTGGCTTGCTGCTGCATAGGATAGTATCGTTGAGCTTTGTTCTGGAACTTGTGCGGCAAGGGTGGAAGAGGCGGCGGTCATCATGCTTGCCGAACCAACGCCCGAACTCATTGCCAATGCTCTAACGTCAAAGCCTAGAGAAAGAAGTAGTGGCGCGAAAATACTAAAGAAGATGGCGCCGAATAAAGTTCCAATTAAGTAGATGGACAGTACGCCGCGGCCTTCTGCAGAATTTAGTGTATATTTTTCCGAGATGTAGGCAAGTTCCCCTTCGCGACCAAGACCTAATGTTGCCCCAATTGCTTCACGTCGTAATCCGAGCATGATAGCAACTGGAAGACCGAGTAGAACGGTACCTAAATTACCTAATTCTTGCAAGATAAACACCCAGCCGATACTTAAAATTTCTTTAATATGCGGGGCTACATCAGCGCCGTATCTTGCCATTAGTGGTAACATGATGATAATTAAATATTGACCAGAAAAGCCGACATTTTCTTTGCTGTAAATTTTCTTTAAAATGCCTTTTCGGAAGACGGGAATGCCAAAAATCATTCCGATAGCAACGGCAAAAACGAGCGGTAAAACTGTGACTGTTACGGATCCTAATTGGAGTGTCTTAATGCCAATCATTTCTGCTATTGTAATAATGATAAGCACTGTTGCGATTAAATAAATAAACCCTTTTTTCATGATTTCCTCCCTATTCTGTAATGGATTGGATTAGTTTTTCATATTCTTTATAGCTGCGTTTGTAGAGCTTAGTAGTGTCTAGTTGGCCGTTCATTTCCTCAAATACTTGGCTTACAAAGCGCGGAAATTGTTCAAGTACAAAATGATCGTCTATCATGCGGAAATCATCGCCGTGAATGGCGCCAGTGAAGCCACCGTAGCTAATTTGAATGCATGGAAACATAAAGGCTAAGTCACCAATATCGCCAGCAGCTGCAATTCCGCCGCGGTCATCAATTAGACCAGTGATTTCTTCGTTTTTATCAAAAGCTTGTTTTACAAAAGTATTTAAATAGGCATCTTGGACGAATGGTAAGTAGCCCATTTGTGTTTCGACTTTTACATGCCCTGATAAAGCTGCTGCGCTATGCTCTGCCGCAAGATCAAGCTTCTTGGCGGTTTCTTGCATATATTCAATAGATTTCGTACGTAAATCAGTCCCGACTGTCACTTGGTTAGGGATGACGTTAGTCGACATGTTGCTATTCATTAAGATGGGATTGAAGCGGACAAGCTGATCATCTCGAACTTGCTGCCGTAGTAGTCCTAGTGCAACATTAAATAAGGTTGAAATACTATACGCATTTACACCACTAAAAGGGTCGAAACCAGCGTGCGTTGCCTTCCCTTCAAAATGATAGCGTTTATAAAGGAAGCCAGCTAAGTCGCAACCAATTTCAATTGTTGGCTCATCGAAAGTTTCTCCAATGGAATGAACACAAATCCCAAAATCAATATCATCAAAAACGCCAAGTTTCATCGCTTCTGGCTTACCACCGTAATAGGTAATAGTTCCTTCCTGTCGTAACGTTTCGCGGTAATCAAGATCTAAATATTCTTCTGCTGGGATAAAAACAAAGGCGATATTGAAATCATAGTTTTTATAGGCTTTTGTTTCAATGAAATAGGCATACAATGAAAGAGCTGTCGTAATCTGTGTGAAATGCCCACAATTATGCGCGGCGCCAGTCTTTTTGTCAGCACAAAAATGAGTAGGAGCATATACAGCGTCAAGTTCAGCAATAAAAGCAAGTGTAACGGGTTTGTCGTTTGAAAGGTACGTTTTAATACCTGTCGTGCTAAAATAATCTAATTCAATTTGATTATTCTTACTTTTCAGAAACTCCTCAACCAATTGCTTCGTCTTCCACTCTTTGTATCCTAGTTCTGGGTTTTTGAAAATCTGATTAGCAATTTTTTGCATCTCGTCAAACTGCTTTTTGAAAAACATTTTAATCCTCCTCACTTTTTTTCTACTTCTAATGATAAAGACAATAAAAAGTGAAGTCAACCCTATTTTAAAGAAAATACGAATGTTTTGTTATAAAATTATTTTTTCATACGTATCTAAGTCGTAAATGATAGAAATTGTCCACAAAAAGACCAACTCCCAATTGAAGTTGGTCTTATAAAAGTTTATTTTGCCTGTTCTTCGACACTTTTATGTGCATCAAGTTTTTTCTCAATATATTGGTCGATAAAATCGGTCACTTGACTGCCCTTTAATTCGGTGAGGTCAGGAATTTGATCGACATCGAGTTTAACATCGTCTAAACCGTAATCTGGTAAATCATTTTCGATACTTTGAACGGTGTCTTTAGACATTGGGGAGCCAGATATTGTCACCGTGAGAAGATGTTTTTCTTCATTATAACTTTGGTCTAAAACGACGTAATCTGAAAATTCCTTGTTAACAAATTGATTGATGGATGACTTTTCCATACTCTCTTGTACGAGGATAGAGGCGGAAAAAATACTTGGAATAATAATAAAAAGTGACAGAACAATTAAAAAGATATTGATGCGTCTTGTATGTTTGCTGCTTTTTGCTTCATGTAAGGGGAATCTCATAAACCTAATGCCGATAAATGTAGCAATCATAATAAAAGCACAATTAATAATAAAAAGATAAGACGCACCTAAAAAATATGACAAATTTAATGTTGCAATGGAATACCCAATTGTACAAACTGGAGGCATCAAAGCGGTTGCGATAGCAACACCGGGAACAATATTTGTACTTGTTTTTTTAGAGGCCCCGATAATTCCAGCAACGCCACCAGAAAAAGCGATAACCACATCCCAAATAGTAGGAGATGTTCGGGCGATTATCTCATCACTTGCATAGGTTATTGGCGAAATAGTGAAGTAAAGTGTCGCAACGACTAGACTTACAAAAACTTCAACAAGTAGCAATAGCCCAGCTTTTTTGACAATATCAAAATCGAGTACGGAAAGTCCGTAACCTACACCTAAAATAGGCGTCATAAGAGGGGAGATTAACATCGCCCCAATAATAACGGGAATAGAGTTCATATTTAATCCGACAGATGCAATTAAGATGGCACACATTAAGATGATGGAGTCGCTTATTTTAATGGTTAAGTCAGAATTAATTTTTTCCCTAAATTCTTGTGCATTATAACTTGTACTGGCCATAATTTCTCCTTATGAATAAAATGAGTTTTGCATGTATAAATTTTACCCCATAATAAAAAAAGCGGCAATTTTTTATTCCTGAGGTCTCTGCCATAAGCGGTAGAGCTCAACGATATGAGCAACTATAATCAAAAGAAAAGATATAACCGTCCCAATGATGAGCATGCTTTCATAACTTTTTACTTTCGTCAGCCATTCCGAAAGCATCGTGAAAACACTTGTATGTTTATCAATTTTCCTAGAAACTTCCTTGATTTTTTGGATGGATTTTTGAGGGTCATCCATGATGCGTGTGAGGGCATTCTCAATTTCCTCTGAATTATGCGCTAAAATGGTTTTCTTCGCGTTAACGACGTTTGTATGTATGTTTTGATACGTATGAAGCGATTGTACAGAAAATAAAATCATAAAAGAAAATAAAGAAACTAACAATAAACTGTAACCACTTGTAATGGCAACGCTTGTGCGTGTCCAACCTTCTTTTTTCTTTGCTCTAAACATGACAACAATAATTAAAATTGGAATCGCGATAATAAAAAGTAGTTCAACAATAATAAAAATAACAGTACTTTTTAAAGCAGCCACCACTTGATGCAAGAAGAAACTAAGCAAATCTCGCCCAGCTAGTAGATTGATAACATTAGACACAGAAAAATCAAAATGCCCTGAAACCATATTCCAAATAATCTCTCTTTGGAAAAGCAACGCTAAAAAAGTAAGCGTAATGAAAAACAAACTTGTGATTAGAACGATTTTTCTTTCCTTAATCATCTAAAATTCCCCCTTTTTCTCTATCATATACTTTCTTTCCCCGATTTGTATATGTATAATCACGTAAAATGTAAAAAGAACATAATCAAAGCTGATTATGTTCTTTTTACGAATTATTAATCTAGCGAATAGTAGTTTAAAACAACTTCCGCAACCGATTTTGCAGCAACGAGAAGAGCATCTTCATCAATGTCAAATTTCGGATGGTGATTGAAATAAGCCTGCTCTGTATTTTTTGGTTTTGCACCAATGTAGAAAAATACGCCAGGAATTTTTTCCAAATAGTAAGCGAAATCTTCTGAACCAGAGAGCATATCGTATTCGGAAACGGCTGTTAAATATTCGCCAATTCCTTTTTGTAAGCTTGTTATAACTTGATTTGTCACGTTTGGGTCGTTGTAAAGTGGTGGATAGTCATTTGTGTATGTTAGTTCTGCTTTAACCCCAAAGGTTTCTTCGATGCCAAACGTAATGCGATGAATTTCAGCATCGATTTTTTCGCGGGTTTCATTGTTCATGTAACGAACATCACCCTCTAATTCAACGGAGTCTTTGATTACATTAAAGCTACCTTTTCCATCAAAAGAGCCAATTGTCACAACACCAGTTTCGAATGGATTTAGTCGTCTGCTAATTACAGTTTGTATAGCAGTCACAAAGTAAGATGCGGCAACAATGGCATCATTTGCCATATGAGGTGAGGAGCCATGCCCGCCAGTACCTTGAATGCGCAGTTTAAAGTAAGTGCGACCAGCCATTGAATAGCCACTGTGATAGTAAACTTCGCCGGAATTACCGAATGGGAAAACGTGAATGCCGTAAATTTGATCAACATCATCTAGAATACCCGATTCAACAACGCTTTTGGCACCACCAGGCGGCGTTTCTTCCGCGTGTTGATGGACAATTTTTATCGTTCCGGGAATATCATCTTTAAGTGTAATCAGACAGTCTGCTAGAATGAGCAAGTAGGCGGTATGACCATCGTGGCCACATGCGTGCATGACACCAGGGTTCTTGGATTTAAATGGTAAGTTTGTTTCTTCCATAACGGGAAGGGCATCAAAATCTGCACGAAGCGCAATTGTTTTTCCAGGTTTACCGCCTTTAATTGTGACAACAACTGCTTGCCCATTGCCGACCTCAGTCGCAACTTCTACATCTTTGCCTTTATAAAAGTTTTGAATGAATTTTGCGGTTTCTATTTCGTGAAATGATAATTCTGGGTGTTCATGTAAATGACGTCTAATTTGAATCATTTCTTCTTTACGTTCCTCGAGCATTTTCATTAATCGATTACGCATTTTAAAAACCTCCTATTCGTTTGTAGCGGTTATTGCAGCAGCTTTTTTAGCTTTTGGTGTTGTGATGACAACGGAAATTAATGAAATAACACAAAATGCGACATTTGCAAATAACCCAACCATTGCGGCTAAATCAATATTTCCAGATGCTGCGAGTACACCGTAAATTGTAGCTGAGATTGCTACGCCAAAAGAACCACCTAGAGAGCTTGCCATTTTGTAAATACCAGATGCTACGCCGACTTTATCTTCTGGTGCATTTGAAATAGCTGTATCTGTTGACGGAGTTGCGTACATTCCAAGACCAATACCGAATAAAGCAAATCCAATGAAGACAAGTACAGTATATAGAATACCAGGAATAAATGTAAGTGCCATTAATGCAATTCCAATTGCTGTAATACCTGAACCCATAATCATTGGCTTACGGGCACCAATTCGTTGAAGAATTTTTTCGCCGACACGAATCATTCCGAGAACGCAGACGAGGTAACCAATGGAAAGTAAACCAGATTGGAAGGCCGTAAAGCCGCGTCCGACTTGCACATATGTGTTTGCGACAACGAGTGTTCCAGCCGCTGCATTTAATAAGAAATTAGAAAGAGTTGCGCCAGTGTAAGCTTTATTTTTAAACAAAGAAAAGTCAATAAAGCCATTTACTTGGCGAAGTTCAGTGCGGAAAAATAATCCGGCAGAAAGAAGGAAAACGACGAGCATAATAATCGTTGTTGGGCTTGTCCAGCCGAATGTGGAACCACGTGTAATGATAAGGTTTAAACATACCATTGCAATGACGAAAAGAACAAGTCCGAATGTGTCAAATTTTGCTTTTGTTGTTTGTACAACTTTACTTTCAGGTGTTCCTTTAATTAATAGCATACCTAAAAGAGCGAATGCGATGGAGAAAACGAAAATCCAACGCCAACCCATATAAGTGGCGATAAGTCCGCCGGCAAAAGAACAAATACCTGATCCACCCCAAGAACCGATAGACCAGTAGCTAAGTGCTCTTTGTCTTTCCGCACCTTCAAAATAGGTTTTCATCAAGGCAAGTGTTGCGGGCATAATGCAAGCAGCAGAGAGCCCTTGAATAATCCGACCGATGATTAGTAGTGTAGCTCCTTGAGTAACAATGAGTAAAAGTGATCCGATAATGCTAAGAATAAGTCCGATATACGTTAATTTCATTCGACCAAACTTATCTGCCATTCCACCAGCAACTACAATAAAAATACCAGAAAATAGAGCAGTTAAGCTGATTGCAACGCTAAGCAAGTCTGATGAAATACCAAGATCATCTTGAACGGCTGGTACGATATTAACCATTGATTGAGCGAAAAGCCAAAATGTGATAACACCAAATACGATGCCGACTATAAGTTTATTCGTTCCTTTATACGTGTTTGTTGCCATTAGTTATTCTCTCCTTTTAAATAATCCAATACACAAGCGCCCATTGCTTTAGAAGCAATCAATAAGGCATCTTCATTAATATCAAATTTAGGGTGATGATGCGGGTAAAAATGTCCGTCCGCAGGCATCGCACCAACATAGAAAAACACACTAGGTCGCTCCTTCGCATAATAAGCAAAGTCTTCAGAAGGTGGTTGAGGTTCACAGCGCACTACATCTGTAATTTCTGGGATATTTGAGTCTTTAAGAGATTTTACGACAAATTCAGTCAAAGCCTCATCATTGTTTAAAACAGGGTAATCATTTTTGTAATCTAATTCACAAGTTACACCAAACATCGCTTCAATTCCGCCTACAATACGTTTGATTTCCTTTTCAATCGTTTGGCGTGTGTCCTCCGACATCGAACGCACATCACCCTCTAGAGTAACCGCATCCTTAATCACGTTGAAACTTCCTTTTCCGTCAAAAGAACCAATTGTGATGGAGCCAACATCGAAAGGATTTAAGCGGCGACTAATGATAGTTTGAACAGCCACAACAAATTCGCTCGCTGCAACAATCGCATCATTTGCAAGATGAGGTGAGGAGCCATGCCCGCCTTGACCTTGTACTTTTAATTTAAAATAAGAACGTCCAGTTTGAATCGCTCCCTCACGGTAGAAAACTTCGCCAGTTTTCATCGTTGACATTACATGAATACCAAGAACATTATCAACGCCATCTAAAGCACCATCTTGAATCATTTGAATCGCACCACCTGGAGGCGTTTCTTCTGCATGCTGATGAAGAATAACAATTTTACCTGTTAATTGTTCCTTCATTTCAATAAGTGTTTCAGCTAAAACGAGCATATAAGCAGTGTGACCATCATGACCACAAGCATGCATAACACCAGGATTTTTAGATGCAAATGGTAATCCTGTTTCCTCTTGGATAGGTAAAGCATCGAAATCTGCTCGAATAGCGAGTGTTTTACCAGGTTTTCCTGTATCAATCGTTACAACAACACCATTTCCCCCAACATGCGTCCGTACGTCACAATCCATACCTTGATAAAAATCTGCAATATATTTTGCAGTATTTTCTTCTTGAAATGAAAGTTCAGGATTTTCATGCAAGTAGCGTCGAATTTCAATCATACGAGATTGCTTTTCATTTAATTTTTTGAATAATTCTTCTTTCATCGCTAAAACCTCCAATTTATTGTACTAATACTGGCCAGAACATCAGTAGTTGCCGATGTACTCTTATTATAAAAAAATAAAAACTGAAAAACGGCTGTTTAATTGCCTAATTACATCTTGAAAATTTCCTTTTTTAAAATACTAATTAAAACAAGAGCAAAAAATAGGAGTTTAAGGCAGAAAAAAGAGCAACATTTAGCTGCTCTTAAGTTAGTACCAAATTTAATTTTTACTATTTAGGTTGCCGCTTCAAATGATTTCTTGCGCGGTCAGGCTTATTATGCCTGCTAGGTTAGGCAGTTCTTACAGAGGGATTTGTGCATTTATATCGTACGCCTGAATTCATAAAAATGAATGGCATTTAAATCAAGGTAAGCATAGAAGGACCAGTCATCTGAAATGACCTCATCGCTTACAGTTAATGTTGGCTGAGACGCATCCACAATATAGTCAAGTATTTCCTTATCTAAACCATGTTTACTATTTAATTGCCAGTATTTAGAATAAAGCGCACCATTATCACGATCAAATTGCCACTTGCAAACTTGATATTCGCCAGACGAAATCCCCTTTATTCGCATATGAACTTCTTTACGCTCTGCTTTTAAAAACTCCTCTTCAACAGAATAGCGCGGATTAATTGTAGCGCAGTTAAATAAAATGAGTTGATAGCCGTCTTCATAGCGCGTCATAATATAATCGTCACCTTTTGCTAATACAGTACCCTTAAGCCGTTGTAAAAATTTCACTGCATAAAATGCTGGGCGCCTACCATTAAAGAAGTGGAATAGTTCTAAACCATCTAGGTTGATGTTTAACTTGCTTCCATCTTCTTCATGAAGTTCGGTATTAATCCAAAAACCAAGTGCATGGACCTCTTTGGCTAAATCAAGCATGGTTTTTAGAACGAGGGCACCACGAAAAAAAGTACCGTTCGTGTACCTTGTGTTTCCCGTGAGTGTGTTCCAGTTAATAAGCATAAGCGGTTTATTGATTTGCTGTTTCTTTAAGAATGCCTTCAGTTTAAGAGTTTTAGATAGACAATAATCCTCTGAAAGTAAAAAAGATTTATCATCCTCTTTGGAGAAGTCCACTGCTTCATTTTGATTGGCATTGTAAGCGATAAAGTCAATTTGGGTTGGCACATCTAAAAACCAAGTATGCCGCTCGGGAACCGTATTTTTAGATAAGGAAAAAGGCACAAAATTACCTACTTGAATGCCTGGCAAGAGAGATTTAATAGCCTGTTGTAACTTTAAATAAAGCCGTTTCAATTCATTTTTATCTGCGGAAGTATATTTAGGGTTGAAAAACATAAAGTGCCATTTGGAGACAAATTCGCGTCCAAAGACTTGAACAGAATGCCTTAAAAAATGAATGAGCTTTTCAAAAGAAGCTTCTTCATTTTCAGAAATATCCTGATATTCTAACCGAACAAATAAATTTAAATGTTGTTGTTTTAAAAAAGTAAGAGCTAAATCCGCATTTGCGTATGGCGAGGAAGTTGGGACTAATTCATCCGTTTCCGTCTCAGGCAAAAATGTTGAGCCGCGAAATAGATGCCTAATTCCAATATAATTAATACCAAGTTCATCTCGTCCAGTTAAAATTTCAGTTTGAACATTTTCTTTTAAAACTTCATTTAACTTACCAATTGTTAAAATATGCAAGTTCTTTGTCAGTTTTTCAGTGGTGGTATTCGTTAGTTCGATTGTCTTTTCCTCAAACGGAGCAGCATGCAATTCCCTAGTTGGCTCAACTTCTTGATAGAGGTTTGATAATTGAATCAAAATTTCAGAAGTAGGCGTAATTTGCGTTATATGCTCACTAAACTGTTCAGTCTCCTCAGGCAGTTCAAAATTTTTCTTGTCTGAATGATGCTTCGATCTGTACTCAGTCGGTGTCAATTGGAAATGATATTTAAAGCTTTCTGAAAAATGCTTCTGACTTGAAAAACCATTTTTTAATGCAATATCTGTAATGCTTTCCGTAGAATATAATAAATCTTGGAGGGCATATTTTAATCGAATGTCCGTTAAGTATTTTAAAAAACCCACTCCAGTAGTTTTCTTGAAATACCGTGATAAATAGGCCTCGCTTAAAAATTCTTTTTGCGCAAATTCTCGGAGAGATAAGGGCTCAAAAAAACGTTTTTCTATTTCTTGGATGATTCGTGAAACACGCTTGTCATTAATTTCCTTTCGACCAGAAGATGGCTTTTCAGTTTTAAAAAAACGGGTGAGGAGTTGCATGATTTGAAGCAAAGCACCTTGTGCGTCTAGTTTGTTGGTGGGTTTTTCTGGAGTAGAAGCGACTAAGAGTTCGGCGAGCGCTTTTCGAAGGGAAGAAACAATATGTTCGCGGCCGGGCGCACTTTCTTTAGAAAAAAACTTAAAAGAATATCTAAAGTAGTCTTCGAAATAATGGGCGAAAAGGGAATCCGAAATAGTACAGTCAAGAATTAAATGATTTAAATTTCCTTGAATGGTATAGGGCGTATGGCGATCTAGAATTAAAATATCACCTTCTTGTAAAGTGTATTTTTGTTCAGAAGTAGTTACAATAATTTGATTTGAAATGGCAAAAAGCAATTTTGTCCCTACCGAAATTGCCGATGAAGGCGTTTTAACTTGCTGAATACCAATTGTATAATCATTTAAATGGGGCATTCAAACTCCTCCTTTTATCATGTAAGAGATATATTTATCTTACCACAGGCGAGGTGCGAAATAGTTGGAAATTTTAAGGTATGCGCATTTTGTACATAATTTTTTAAAAAACATATTAGGATAAATACCGTTATATCAGTGTTTTAAAGCTTTTCTTTAGAGACTTATTTTGATAAAAGTAACAAAATGTCTACAGAATTTAAAAAGAAGAGAGCGTATACTAATTTATATCATGCTGTAATATTCTCGTTCACAAATAAAAAACTGAAATAATACTTTACCATACCATCTAGCGTGAGTGGTACGTGAAATTAGCGGAAACTAATTTTGCGGAAAATAACCTTTAGCAAAATTTTGCTAAAGGTTATTTTTATATAGTCTTAATTTGATTGAAAAGACAAAAATACGCTTTCTAATCGAATAAAGCGATAAAAATTAAGGTGTATACTAAAATTTCCAAATCTCCAAAATTGGTATAAACTTAAGAAGTAGTCAAGAACTACAGGAAGAGTTTGAAGGAGGAAGCACAAAAATATCAAATAATCCTACATCTTGTATAGAGATAGTTATCAAAATTTCAATAAAAAGGAGGTTTTCCAGTTTAATATTCATTTTTTTGTCACAGGTTTGGGAAGTTAAGTATTGTATAATATAAATAGCGTATTAATAGTATTTTTTTTCTGAAAAAAACACAAAGGGGATTTGAGATGAAAAAAAAATTGAGGCGCTGGTTGCGAAAAGGCTATTTTTGTATTAAACAAAAGAAACAAAAAATGAGTAATGGTGTGACATTGACATTTTATATGAAAGAAAATAATCAGAGTGAAGACTTACTCGTAGTGTTTAGTGCGCTACCAGTGATGGGAAGCTCGGTTTATAACTATGTTCGAACACTCGATGATGTGCCCTGTAATAAATTATATATTTTAGATAATTTTGGGGAAAATAAAGCAGGTGTTTTTTATCTTGGCGAAAATGGGACTATGGATGTTAAAGATGCAGTAATAGAACTTATTACGAGTATAAAAAAAATGAAAAAAATTGAGCATGTCATTTTTTCTGGAACGTCTAAAGGGGGATTTGCCGCGCTTTATTTAGGTATTGAATTGCAAGTAAACCAAATTATAGTAGGGTCACCTATTGTTAAAGTTGAACTTTTTTTGCAAGATACAGAGGAAAAAAAAGCTATTTTTAGAGCAATTGCTGGGGAACAGAGAAAGTATAATTATAATGATATGTTACTTCAAAGTATTGAAAAAAATCATTTTGATGGAAAGATATATCTACAATATTCCAAGTTTGAAGAAATCTATAAAGATCAGATTTATGAACTAATCAAAACAATGGAAAAAAAAGAGTACAAGCTTTTTAAAGAGAATGGCATGTATAGTAAGCATCTAGATACACGCATATTCTTTCCAAAATATTTAAAGGCTATCTTCAATGATGACAATAGAGATGGGGTGTAACTAATGGAGGAAATCCGTAAGATACAACTAGAGATTCTAAATGAAATTAAACGAATTGCGATAAAACACCAAATTTCTTATTTTTTAGATGGTGGAACATTGCTAGGTGCACTTGTTTATGAAGGGTTTGGACCTTATGATGATGACATTGATGTAGGGATGATTCGTAGCGATTATGAATGCTTTTTTGAAATTTGTAAAAAAGAATTACATTCCTCTTTCTATATTGATGAAGCAAGGTTAAATTCGAATTATCATCTTGTCTTTATGAAAGTAAAGAAAAGAGGAACAAAATATTCTGAGAAAAACGGGTTGAGTTCAGATGTATTTGTTGATGTTTTCCCATATGATTTTATCAGCAATAATTTGTTGGAGTTTAAAATTAAAAAATTTATTGCAAGACAAATAAAAACAGTCATCATTGTTAAAAAAGTACCAATTGTGAGAAAAAAAAGATGGATTCTTATTAAAATCTTATTCTTTAGGGAAAATAGTTATTATCAAAAGAAATATAGAAAATGGATTGAGTATAAAAATAAAAACAAGTATCTTTTTAATTTCGCAGGAGAGAAAAAGAATAAGAAAGAATTAATTTATGTGGATGAAATTTTACCAACAAAGGAAATTTTATTTGAAGGATATGCTCATTCTATTCCATACGATGAGTCTAATTTTTTAAAAAAGATTTACGGAAAAAATTTCTTAGAAATTTATTTAAAGAAAAATGTATTTGAACATTATAAAAATATATAACAAGGGAGATAAGAGATGTATAAAGGGACACAGAAAATCAACAATGTAAAGGATTTTGGAGCTGTAGGAGATGGGATAAAAGACGATACACAGGCTATTCAAGATGCTATTGATAATTTATATGAATTTCCGGTTTTACATGCTGATAACACTTCTAAAATGAATAAAGAAGGAGGAGTAGTATTTTTCCCAGCAGGTAGTTATAAAGTAACTAAAACTATTTATATTAATAAAACAGGTGTTTCGTTGAGGGGGACAGAATCATTACCAACAGTCATTATTCCAACTGGAAAATTAGTTGATGGAGAGCTAATTTTTGAAGGACAAGAATCTGGAAAACCAATATTTGAATTCTCCTATTTTGATGGAGCTAATAATACAGGAAATAGAAGTTTTATTCGAAATATTGGTATGTCACATTTAACATTTAACTTAAATTTTGTGAATAAAGTTACGACAATTAGAATTTTGAGACCTTATGATCTATGTGTATTTAAAAATTTAATTTTTTTCAGCTTAAGAGGGACAGCAATTCAGGCAATAAGTGATCTTAAAGATAGCGTATTCACTGGAAAAGGTTTAGGACAAGGTTTAGTATTAAGAGATATTCATATTGATAATAGTGCAAGCGCACAAGCCACCTATACAAAATTTTCAATTGATAAAGGGCGTGCAGAGGATGCTACAGCGCCGGTTATTCATTTTGAAAATATGAATGAAAGTAGCTTAACAAATGTAAAGATTATTGCCTGTGGAAAAAAAGCAGACTCAGAAGGGAAAATTATTTTAACTGATGGGAAAGCTTCGATTGCGCATGCAGAGCGAAACGGTCTTCTTTTAGAGGGCTGCCAAGGAATAACAATTAAAGAGTGCGCATTTGCACAAGTATCGAAGCCAGCGATTTTAATTCAAAGAGGAGTTTATGGAAAGCAAGTAGATGCTAAATATCATTTTATTCAAAGTAATACTTTTGAAGAAGTTATAGATACTGGTGTTAAAATTGATGGTGGTGCAGGAGGAGTTGCAGAAGATGGAAGAGCTGGGGTGAGTCAAATTACAATCTCTGAAAATCGATTTCTTGGTATTAATCCACCACAATATGGATATTGGATAGATAACTGTAATTTGGTTGTTATCAAGGATCGTGCTAAAGTATACGTTGGCTATAATGCAACTAATTCAACTATCCAAGCTGTTGATTTAAATAACTCTAGTACTGAGAGACAAATAATTGATTACGGGATACGTACAACTATTATGGGTAAGGAGTATGAGTATGAAGGGGAAAATCTTATGAACTATGATGCCTACACATTTCATACGCGATTAAAAGCGGACCGCTTAACAATACCCATCATTCATAAAGAGGACTTATATCAAAGTAACCGGAAAATAATGGAAGGGGATATTGCACTAGTTAAAGTGGAGGAGAGTTTGGAGAAGAAAGTAGCAGTACTTAGAAGTACCCCTAATGGAACGTTAAAATGGACGTATATAGATGGTGGAGATATTTTTTCTGGGGGAATTAGAAATATAAATGAATATTGGCCGGGAGACGGGAAAATAACTGGCAGCATTGAGGGAGATGTGGATTTATTCAGAGTTATTGCAAGTTTTTCAGATAAACCAGATTTAATTGAAACGGGGGGACGAGTTCTTGAGAATAATGCGTATGAAATTAATTTCACCGCTCCTGATTTTTCAAAATGTACTAAAATTGTGATTCAAGGATTAGATATTGGAAAAAATATACTCAATGAACTTGAAGTGCCTATTGTTTCTAGGAAACCAGGACAAATTACAGAAGTCAGTAATCACTATTTACGGAATAACTTTATCTACGGTGCTTTACTTGGAGAAATCAAGAAATTTCGCTTACTGGCAGAGAGTGCAACAGGGAATATTACTGAAATATCTCTTGGTGGAACTATTGATGTCGGAAAAGGAACTTTCCAGTTCTACTTAAATCAACCAGTTTCTTTTTATGAAGCTCATACTTCGATTTTTATAGAGCCATTAGATGAATATGGTGTGTTATCAGGAGAACGCGTCAGAGTGCCAGTTGTTTCTGAAGGGGTACTTTCAGTTTCACTGTTTAAAAAAGGAGATACTAGCCTAACTGGTACATTTGAAAATATTCATGCTTTAGAGTTATTTGTTGCAAGTACAGGAAAAATCACACGTGGAGGTACATTAGTTGTCGATGAGAAGTTACCTAATAAAGGTACATTTAGTTTTTATGCTATCAGTGCAATTCCATATATTGATAAAGGTAATGAATATTTCTTAAGAGGTTATGATTCTAAAAATAATAAAATTGCGGAAGTAGATTTATTCCTTAGAAAGGGATAGAAAGAAGAATGGCTAAAGTTAAAAACTACATGGTCCAAAATATCGGGATTGGAATCGGGATGCAAATATTATATCTTATTGTATCATTTGGGATTCGAACTATTTTCATCCAAATTTTGGGGAAAGAAATTTTAGGGTTGGATCGATTTTTCACAAATATTATTACACTAATTTCCTTTGCGGAGCTTGGTATAGGAGAAGCAATTATTTTTCAAATATATTCTCCTCTGGTAAAAAAGCAAAATCAAAAAGTGAGAGACTTTCTTCTTTTTTATCGCAAAATATATCGATATATTGGAAGTATAATTATTTTATTAGGTGTACTTCTCCTACCAATGATATGGAATTTATCATTGGTAGGAGTAGAAAATAATGTGAAAGTAGCTGTAATTTACTTGTTATATGTTGCTAATGCAGGAAGTAGTTACTTTTTCGTGTACCGAAAAGCACTATTTTTTGTTACTCAAAAAGAGTATATAAATGTGCTGTTTAAACAAGGTAGTTTTTGCGCTCAGTCTTTACTGCAAGGGATATATTTATACCAAACCCATGATTTAATCGGTTATTTAATTATTCAATTAGTTTGTATGCTTGTGTTTAATTGGATTCAATCCTACTATGCTTATAAAAATTATCCAGAATATTTAACAGGGGTCCCTGAAAAGTTAAAAGTATCGGAAATAAATTCAATTAAAAAAAACATGCAAGGAATAGTCCTTTATATGGCTGGAGGCTATCTTATTTCTGGAACAGAAAGTATCTTCATTACAACTTTCCTAGGTCTTGCTACAGCAGGTGTCTATGCAAATTATTCACTCATTATAAATGCAGTCGTGAGTATACTCGCTCGAGCGATGAGAGGGCTAATTGGTAGTATTGGGCAAATTACAGCGAAAGAGAATAAAGAGGCGGCATTTGAGCTTTTCAAAAAAATCTATAGAATAACCATTTTGGTGTATTTTTTAATTAGTCTAGGTCTTATTGTATTACTAAATCCATTTGTGAAAATTTGGCTTGGGCAGAATTATGTATTAGGACAACAAGTTGTTTTCATTATTGTATTACAATTTTTTATTACAGGGCTACAATACCCTTCGTATTTATTTCGAACAGCTCTTGGTCTATATAAAAAAGGGAAATGGTCACCAATTATTTTAATGGTAGTATACTCACTTGGTTCTTTGTTGCTTATACCTAAACTAGGACTAGTTGGGAGTGCGTTAAGTATTTCTATAGGAAGGTTAATGAGCACAACATGGGTAGATCCATTTCTTGCTTTTAGACTTTATTTCAAAAAAAATTATTTTCGCTTTATTATTAGACATTACACTATAATTGTTTGTTTTATAGGTTTGGAAGTCTTTTTATACTTTGTTTTTTATTAAGGGATACTAAACAAATTAAGGGTGAAATAGAAAAAACGAAAATTAAACTGATTCTATGCGAAACTTCTAATGTAGTTGATTTGATATGTTAGACAGTAATTCATTTTCGTTCGTGCCATGCATTTTGATCCATTCATATTAGTCTCCTACACAATAAAATGTGTAATTCATACAAAAAAACAAAAAAGTGCTTGGGGCTTATTTTTTAGGCATAGCAATGATTTCCTTGTTTTTATGAAATGAAATAGCCATAAAATATCCACAGATTTACATGAGAAGTCGTAGTATACTTAAAACATCATGCTGTAGTATTCTCGTTCACAAATGAAAAAGCGATAACGAAACCTTAGCCATTTAGCATGAGTGGCTCGTGAAGTTAGCGGAAACTAATTTTACGCAAGATGACCTTTAGTGAAATCACTAAAGGTTATTTTATATATATAGAAACAGCCACTTAAAAAATTAAGTGGCTGTTTCTATATGGTTCTATACAAGCTAAAGAGATTACTATTAGTATAGTGGAATTTTTCCGCTTTGTCTGTGGACAAAATAAGGCAAATGACAAATTTTAGTAATTTTAAATGGGTGTTTTACACATTGTAAACTCTTGTGTAGATAAAAAAGAAGCAAAATATCTCTTCTGCTTCTTTTTAAATCTTATTTTGCGTTCACAGGAATATAAATGGTAAATTTATCTTCGCGTAAATCTTCCAAGTTAAAGTTTCCAGCAAGATCATACTGTCCGCCTTGCATGACTTCTCCGTAAGTTTGACCGATAAAATTATCGATGGCAGTGCGTTCAGTTTCTTCAGTCACAAATTTTGCATAGTCGCCTTCAGGAATTTCAAAAGAAATTACACCATTGCCATCACCAGACTTCGCTACGATGTAGTTTTGTTTGCCGTCAATTGCAGCGTTAATCCCCACATAATTATTAGCATCATCCGCATACTTCTCAAATGCCGCCGTTTTAATTTCGCTCATTTTCCCAAAACCTTCTTGTGGATTAAAATTAGGAATTTCAACTTTTTCTCCAGAAAATACTTCTTTTTCTAAGTGTACAATTTCAAATGACATAACTTTTCCCTCCAAAAATAAATTTAATTTTGTTATGATGTAACTATAGCATGCTAATGTTGACAACTATCTGTCATCATTTAAAAAAGGAGTAAAAAAAATGAAAATTGAGCGGTTAATTGGCATCATTATGTTGCTTTTACAGCGTGAAATTGTTAGCGCAAATGAAATGGCAAAAATGTTTGAAGTATCAAAACGTACAATTTATCGTGACATGGAGACACTTTCTATGGCGAAAATTCCGATTTATACAATGCCAGGCGTGAACGGCGGAATTGGGATTATGCCAACATATAAAGTAGATAAACGGTTGCTTACAACAGAAGACTTAACGACAATTGTCACGAGTTTAAATGGATTTGAACAATTATTTTCTTCAACAGATATCAAACGAACGCTTTTAAAAATGAAAAATATGTTGAAGTCAGATAATGAAGTGGATGAACATCTTATTTCGCTTGATTTCTCAAATGTAACGACGAAAAAGGAGATTAATGAACACGTTGAGGAACTTCATTTGGCGATAAAAAAACACCAATATGTAGCGGTAACCTATAGCGACCGGGACGGGAATGAAACAAAGCGGAAAATAGAGCCTTATCATTTGTTGTTTCGAAATCGCTATTGGTATTTACAAGGGTATAGTATCGAACGAGAAGATTTCCGTACTTTTAAATTATCACGGATGATTCACCTTGAAACACTAGCAGAAACTTTCGTACCTCGGGAATTTGTGGTTAAACCCTTTAACCCGAAACCGCAATTTTCGTCATTTGAAATGGAAGAGGTGGAGTTGCTTCTTGACCGGGCTGGGCGCGAGCAAATTGTGGAGCGCGCAAATGTATTAGAAATAAAAGCTCTCGATGAAACCTATTTTCTCGCTAAAGTCATTTTACCAAATCATGAAGTTGGTTACCGTTTTCTTTTAAACTTAGGGATACATGCGGAAATAAAGAGTCAAAATGAATTTTATGATAACTTTATCTCTTATTTAGAAGCGATTCAACTGAAATACCAATAAAAATCCCCTATCAAAAATGTGATAGGGGATTTTTGGGTCTTTCAAGGAAGAATATATAAAATAGGTTTGGAACCTATGGCTTAGTTGATGTTTTTATTTTATCTTTTTAAAATGAAAAAATAATGAAAATAAAGGAAGAAATCATAAAAAAAATTACGGGTGAGTGGGGCTAAGCTAGGGAGGTTTAAGAAACTTTTATTTCGAATAAAAAACCACGCATTTTTCAAAATAGAAAAATGCGTGGTTATTTTCACTTAAAAATATAATTCTGGGCGGCGATCTTCGAAAATGGAAATCGATTGACGCGCCGCACTGATTTCAGCTAAATCAATGGTGCCATAAAAATTGTTTTCTGCGTCACCTGCCGCGAGAATAATTTCGCCATGTGGATTAATAATCATCGAATGACCGTTAAATTGATTGTTTGGGTCGCTCCCAACACGATTTACTGCCACGACAAACGCTTGGTTCTCAATTGCCCGGGCGATGAGCAGTTTTTCCCACTGGGAAATGCGCGCATCGGGCCACTGGGCAACCACAAAAATGACTTCTGCACCTCTTGACGTATGATGCCGCACCCATTCAGGAAAGCGAATATCATAACAGATGAAGCCAGCTGTTTTTATGCCACCTAACATGAACAAGTTGGCATCATTCCCGGGCTCCAAATAGAGATGTTCGTCCATTAACTTAAAAGGGTGGACTTTTTTATAAGAAGAAAGAAAGTCCCCATGGTTGTCAAACGCATACATAATATTGGTAAATTTCCCGTCTGTTTTTATGGCAACAGAGCCACCGATAATGGTAATATTTTGCTCTTTCGCAAGCTCTGATAAAAACTTTTTCGTCCTTTCGCCGTTACGGTCTGCGTACATTTCAAGTTCACTCAAACAATAGCCTGTATTCCACATTTCGGGTAAAACGGCAATCTCAGCACCGCTTCTTGCCGCCTCAGTTACCGCTTGCCGGACCCGTTTGAAATTCGCATCTGGATCCTTAAACGTTACGTCAATTTGGCAAAGCGCAAGCTTCCACATATTTTATTCCCCCAGTTTTCAGTCTTTCTTTAGTCGTCTTGCTAGGAAATTTCCAAGTGATTGCAAAGATTGTACGATGATAATCAAAATAATAATGGTCGCGTACATGATGGTTGGTTCGAAGCGCTGAAACCCGTATTGATAAGCAATAGTTCCAAGACCGCCCGCGCCAACTAAACCTGCCATCGCCGTGGCTCCAATTAGCCCAATTGTAGCGATTGTTAGACCGAGCACGATACCAGAACGCGCTTCCCGAAGCACCACATGTAAAATGATCTTTGTCGTAGAAATTCCCATCGCCTGATAGGCTTCAATAACGCCGCGGTCCACTTCTAGTAAGGCAGATTCCATTAGTCTCGCGATATACGGCGCTGTGAAAACAACAAGCGGCAAAATAACTCCCTTAACGCCAATTGTAGTGCCCACGACAAGTTTTGTAAATGGTAAAATTAAAAAAAGTAGAATAATAAATGGCAATGAGCGCAAAATATTAATAATCCAGTTTAAAATTGTGTAAGCTGTTTTATTTTCAGCTTGTCCATCTTTTCGTGTTAAAACGAGTAAAATACCAAGGGGTAGACCGACCAAAATAGAAATAACAAGTGTGATGCTTGTCATAGTAAGAGTTTCTAAAAATCCAGTCCAAAGCGTGTCGCCCCATTCATTAAAAAAATCAACCATTTTGTTGCACCTCCGAAACGACTACGCCTTGTTCACGTAAGTATTCAATTGCTTTGTTGTATTCAGTCGCATCACCTTTTAGATGAACTAAAAGTTTACCAAGCGTGTCATTTTTTAGGTGATCAATGCCGCCTGCCAAAATACTAGGTAGACAATCGAATTTCCGCGATACAAGCGCGAGAGCGGGCTCATCGGAACCTTCACCAATGAAATGGAGGGAAACCAGTTTGCCAGTTTGTTTATATTTTTCCAAAACATCAGCTGGAATTTCAAAACTCGCTTCCGAGCCAACAAAACGTTTGGTAGTGGCGTGTTTTGGCTTTGTGAACACATCTAAAACGGTACCTTCTTCTACAATTTGCCCGTTTTCCATTACGGCGACACGGTCGCATATGCGCTGGATAACATCTAGTTCATGTGTAATAAGGAAAATCGTAATACCTAGTTCGCGGTTAATTTTAAGAAGTAAATTTAAAATGGCTTCGGTTGTTTCTGGATCGAGCGCACTTGTTGCTTCATCGCTCAGTAAAATTTCAGGCTCATGGGCAAGAGCTCGTGCAATGGCGACACGCTGTTTTTGTCCGCCAGAAAGTTGGGCTGGGAAATTTTCTTTTTTATCCGTAAGCCCAACAATTTCCAAATATTTTTCAACACGCGCTGTAATTTCCTCGTTTTTTAAGCCTTCAAGTTTGAGCGGAAGCGCAATATTTTCATAAACAGTGGCCGTTTTAAGTAGATTGTATCCTTGGAAAATCATACCTATTTTACGTCTCGCTAAACGCAAGCTTTTAGTTGAAAGCTCTGCAAGATTGTCATTTGCGATATGAACCGTACCTTTTGTCGGCTGTTCTAAAAAATTAATACAACGGACAAGCGTACTTTTTCCGGCGCCGCTATAACCCACAACCCCGTAAATCTCACCTTTTTGGACGGAAAGCGAAACGTCCTTTACCGCCTGAACGATTCGCCCGTTAACATTAAAAGTCTTGCTAACATGTTCTAGTTTAATCATGATTACAACTCCCTAAAATGCAGGTACAACAGACCCTTTAAATTCTTTTTCAATGAAGCTTCTTAGTTCATCGGAATGGTAATATTTTTTTAGTGTGTCGACTACTTCATCGTCTTTGTTTTCAGTGCGTACAACGAACACATTTGGATACGGATTGTCTTTTGTTGGTTCATGGAAAATTGAATCGTCATTAATTGTAAGTCCAGCGCCCATTGCAAAATTGGTGTTAATGGCAGCGGCTTTTACTTCACCGAGTTGAGCTGGGATTTGTGAAGCTTCAAGTTCAATGATTTCTAAATCAAGCGGATTTTCCGCGATATCTTTTTTCGTTGCTTTTTCTTCCACGCCGTCTTTCAACTTAATGACACCAGCGTCTTCAAAAAGTTTTAAGCCGCGATACTCGTTCGAAGGATCATTTGGAACCGCAATTTTATCCCCCTTCTTAAGCTCTTTAATATCTTTAATGTCATCGGAGTAAATCCCCATTGGAAAAGCAACCGTCTTAAAGACTTGGTCGATTTTATAGCCCTTATCTTTTTTCTGTGCGTCTAAAAATGGAATGGTTTGGTAGTTATTCGCGTCTAAATCCCCATCATTTAGTGCAGTATTTGGCGTGTTGTAATCATCAAAGGTTTTAATGGTGATGTCAAGTCCGTCTTTTTTGGCTAATTTTTTCACTTCCTGCGCAATTTGTTGATGCGGGCCACCTGTTACGCCAATTGTAATTTTTTCCGTACTTAGCGCTTCGGATTTACCTCCGCCACAAGCAGAAAGTGCCAGTAATGCTACTCCAGTAAGTGCAATCAAAATACCTTTAGTTCTCTTTTTCATAAAAAATTCCTCCCCATATGTCTCTGAATTTAAATTTTTATAAACATTCTAGTTTGAGAGAAGGATACAACTGCCTTTAGAACATAAATAAAACCCCTCTACCATCAGAATAGAGAAGTTGAATGTCTTGCGTATTCGAACTCCTCTCATCTGCCAAAATGGCGATGCCATTTTGCTGGAATTAGCACCTTCACTTTAAAAAAGTTAGGTTGCCGGGCGTCATCGGGCCAGTCCCTCAGCCTCTCTCGATAAGAGAACTACATTATAAAAACTTGTTACGTAAAAATATACCGATTTTTATGACCGTTGTCAATGCTTTTTTAATGTTTTTTATTTCTAGACTAGACAAAATTGCAAGAAAACTTTAAGATATTTAACAATGAAACATAAAACGGGAGGCGTACGAAATGAGATTTTCTAAAAAGCTTGAAAACTTGCCAGAGCAGTTTTTTTCAAAGCTCGTACAAAATGTAAATCGCAAAATTGCAGAAGGGCATGATGTCATCAATTTGGGGCAAGGAAATCCTGATCAGCCTACGCCGCAAAATATCGTAGAAGCATTAAAAAATGCCGCAAGTGATGTGCAAAATCACAAGTATTCTTTGTTTCGCGGCAAGGCAGAACTGAAAAAGGCAGCTGCCGATTTTTATGAAAGAGAGTACGGAGTGTCTTTAGATCCTGAAAAAGAAGTGGCGATTTTATTTGGGACAAAAACAGGGCTTGTGGAGTTGCCAATGTGTCTTCTTGACCCAGGGGAGAAAATGCTTTTACCAGACCCAGGCTACCCAGATTACTTGTCCGGGGCGGTTTTAGCGGATGTCGTGTACAAGTTAATGCCTCTTTTGGAAGAAAATCAATTTCTACCAGATTATGCACAAATAGATGCGGAGACACGGTCTGATGCGAAGTTAATGTATTTAAATTATCCGAACAATCCAACGGGCGCTATCGCCACGGAAACGTTTTTCGAAGACACCGTTTCATTTGCTAAGGAAAACGAGATTGCAGTCGTGCACGATTTCGCTTACGGGGCTATCGGTTTTGGCGCTAAACCAATTAGTTTTCTCCAAACAAAAGGGGCAAAGGACGTCGGAATTGAGCTGTATACGCTATCCAAAACATACAATATGGCCGGCTGGCGAATTGGTTTTGCTGTCGGAAACGAAACAATGATTGAAGCCATCAATTTAATCCAAGATCATCTGTATGTGAGTCTTTTCCCTGCAATTCAGGACGCGGGGATTGAAGCGCTTAGTGGCTCTCAGGAAGCTGTCAGAAAGCAAAATGAGCGTTATGAAAGTCGGAGAAATGCCTTTTTAGACGCGTGTTCGGAAATTGGCTGGGAAGCGGTTATTCCAAGGGGTTCGTTTTTCGCCTGGATGAGAGTTCCTAATGGCTTTAATAGTACAAGTTTTACAGAGTATTTGCTTGAGCACGCTAATGTGGCGGTAGCGGACGGAAGTGGTTTTGGTGAGTGCGGCGAGGGCTACGTCCGAGTCGGTCTTCTCATGAATGAGGAGCGGCTAAGGGAAGCTGTGAATCGTGTTGGGCGATTAAATATTTTTCAAACGACAACGGTTAGTCTCTAAAAAGAGTTGACGATTTTTGGCAATCGTGGTTTAATGATGAAGTGCCCTTTTTATGGGGTTACTTGGTTCCGTGGTGTAGGGGTTAACATGCCTGCCTGTCACGCAGGAGATCGCGGGTTCAAATCCCGTCGGAACCGTTCAAATTTAAGAAGTTTGTAGATATTAATCTACAAACTTTTTTTATTACCCTGACAAACTGTTGTCAAAGCATGATGCTATACTAACGTTGAAAGGGAGGTAATAAAAAATGAACTATCAAATTAGCCGTTTTGAAGAATTAAAAGTAGCAGGAGAACGTATACATATTAGCAACAACGACCCTAATATGAGCGAGAGATTTACGGAACTTTGGCAAAAATTTTATCAAAACCATGCTACAATGGATATGAAAGAAAGAGTGTACGGGGTGTATTTTAATTTTGAAGGTGAACATGAAAATCCAGCTACGTTATCGTATGATGTACTAGCAGGTGTAGCTTCGAAAGATGGGGAAATAACAATCCAAAGTGGGAAGTATGCTCGTTTTGAAGCAGTCGGCAATCCGATGACTGTACCGGGGGAGCTTTGGCAGGAAATTTGGCAAACAGAATTGGAATGCACCTGTTTGACAGATTTTGAGTTGTATTATCCAAATCCAGATATCGAAAAAACGCGGATTGAAATTTATATTGGAATAAAATAATGGCCTTATTTTAAGAGAGAGGAGAAAGCGATTTATGCGTTTTAATCGAATGCTAGCTATTGTATTACTTTTAGTCAGTAAGCGGAAAGTAACCGTCCAAACTTTAGCGGATTTTTTTGAGGTATCAGAGCGCACTATTTATCGTGATTTAGAAGCGCTCGATTATGCAGGTATCCCCATCATTTCTACGCCAGGATTTAACGGTGGGATTAGCATAATGGAAAACTACTATCTGGATAAACAATTGTTTTCCTCCCTTGATTTTAAATCCGTGTTGCTTTCGCTTTATCGGTTAAATATTGAAAATGATAACGATAAAAAAGAGCTGATTGAAAAGCTACAATTGCTTTTTGATGCCGAGGAATTGCAACAAATTGAACAACACGCACATCAAGTTGTCGTAGATTTTTCATCTTGGCAAGGGACTAAAACGGATGACGCAAAATTTATGCAAATTCATGAAGCCACCAAAACCTACCAGCAAATCATTTTCACATACACGAAATTAGATGGTAATCAAAAAAAGCGCAAGCTGTTTCCTTATCAATTACTGTTTAAAAGTGGCCGCTGGTATTTAAAAGGGATCGAAGAAGGTGCCTCCAAATTGTTTCTCTTAGACCGAATGACACAAATTGAGTTTGGAGAGCCATTTATTCCAGATGCTACATACTATGAACGCGATTTTATTTGGAAAGAGCAAAATATAATTGAATTTGTATTACGAATTAATCGTTCGATTTTTCATATTTTTGAAAGTTGGCACCAAGTGGAAATTATAGAAGAGCATGAGGATTTTTTACGCTTGAAAATTATTGCTGAACATAATGCTTGGTTAGAAACGTTTATTTTAGGTCTTGGCAGTGCCTGCATTGTTGAGAGTCCAGAGTCATTACGTGCTCTAGTGTATACGCAAATTGTAAACATGTATGAAAATTATAAAGGAGATGGTGCGAATGGCAAGACCAGCAACTAAGGAAGATCTTATCCGAGCTTCAAATGAGAAGTACGAGCAACTCACGCATCTGTTAAATGAAGCGCCAGACGAAGTGAAAGAAGCCCCCTTTCAGTTTGATATTTCAAAGAAAAAAGAGGCCCACTGGGAAAGGGATAAAAATATTCGCGATGTTCTCATTCATTTATATGAATGGCAAAAATTATTATTAGATTGGGTAGAGGCCAATCTTAAGGGCGAGAAAAGGTCGTTTTTACTGGAAGGCTATAACTGGAAAAACTACGGTGCGATGAACATGGTTTTCTTTGAAAAGCATCAAAAAACATCATATCCGGTGGCTCTACGACTATTGCAGGAAAGCCATGGCCAAGTTATGCAACTTCTTGAGCAATTTTCTAATGATGAGTTGTTTAAAAAAGGGGTTTTTACTTGGAGCGGAGGGAGCACGTTAGGAAGTTACTTCATCTCGGCAACCGCAAGTCACTATGAGTGGGCGTTAAAAAAAATAAAAATGCACGACCGATATAAAAAGCAGTGATAAACGAATTGTTTGTCACCGTTTTTTTTTTGAGAAATAGTAGTTTGGAGTGTAACGGCTAAAAAGAACATTTAAAGCTAAAGAATTTATTAGAATGAAATTTCGTCTTTTTAAATGGCATGCTAGCTGTAATAATTCAGATAATTTCCGAGTTGTGCTATAATAGAATTGCGAACTTCTGTGTGTGTAGAAGTCCATAAGATTAGACGCCGTCGAAAACGTTCAGGGAGAAGAACTTTCGTACCGCAGTCTAAGTGATAAACAATTTTCAAAAGAGTGCCGGCAGAACCGGAAAAATCCAATTATGGGAGGACTGTTTGAAAAATGGCAGAAAAGAAAATTTTAGTAGTAGACGACGAAAAACCAATTGCAGACATTGTTAAATTTAATTTAAATAAAGAAGGTTTTGATGTATATTGTGCGTATGACGGGGACGAAGCAATTGAACTTGTTGAGGAAGTACAACCAGATTTAATATTGCTTGACATTATGCTTCCAGGACGTGACGGCATTGAGGTTTGCCGTGAAGTACGCAAAAAATATGATATGCCAATCATCATGGTTACAGCAAAAGATTCAGAAATCGATAAAGTGCTAGGCCTCGAGCTTGGCGCCGATGACTATGTAACGAAACCGTTTAGTAATCGTGAGCTTATTGCACGGGTTAAAGCCAATTTGCGCCGTCATAGCCAAATTAGTTCGCAATCCGCTGAAGAAGAAGAAAATAGCGAAATCGAAATTGGATCCCTCATCATCCATCCAGATGCATACGTGGCATCCAAACGCGGTGACACCATCGAGTTAACGCACCGCGAATTTGAGTTGCTTCACTATTTGGCGAAACACATGGGCCAAGTAATGACACGCGAACATTTGCTTCAAACTGTGTGGGGTTATGATTATTTTGGCGATGTCCGCACAGTTGACGTAACCGTAAGACGTCTCCGTGAAAAAATTGAAGACAATCCAAGCCACCCAGCCTGGCTCGTGACACGCCGCGGTGTTGGTTATTATTTACGAAACCCGGAACAGGAATAGGGCGGAATAAAGAGGCTAAGACAAAATTAAAAAAGAACTTAAAATCATTCAAAATCCATTTATTAAAATGGTTCTATTGCTTGATTTTGGTTCTTTTATTTTTCACTTGTTTGCTTGAAACTCATTTTTATCCCAGATTCTTTACTATATTTAAGTAACATTTTATTTAGTATACAAAAACGCTTAGGCAAGTACTTTTAACAGTTGTTTAGGATGAAAAATCAGGTTTTCAGGATATATTTTAATTTGTGAATAAGTTTCATGATATAATTATGTTGAAATACAAAACAACAAGAAAGGTGCGATGAATATGAAAAAAGAATTATTAGTGTTTGGTTTTTGGTTACTTTATTTATGGGATTTGGGGGCTTAGGTGCTTCAGCAAATGATGGTATAATAGATGAGTATCAAAATATTGAAACAGTTGGTGAGGAATTAGCCGCCTTCGACTTGAAAAGTCG
The DNA here is from genome assembly GCF_963575625.1 of Listeria tempestatis. Taxonomy (NCBI): domain Bacteria; kingdom Bacillati; phylum Bacillota; class Bacilli; order Caryophanales; family Listeriaceae; genus Listeria; species Listeria tempestatis. Next base: position 43,972 of record NZ_CAUYTK010000011.1, on the reverse strand, counting down.
AGGTATACAAGAAAAGGATGTTATTATGGCGAACGGAGAATTGGCAACCGTCGGCACTACACCTGTTATAGAGCCGAGTAATGGTTTGTTAAGAGCTAGTAACGGGAATTACAAAGCATATTGGTATACGGGAACATATAATTGCAGTTTTAAATTTACTGTGAAGAGTAATAAGATTACAAGAGTTTATGATAAATGGTACCGGATGTACGGGGTGTCTGTTAAGAGCAATAAGCTTAAGCTTGACAATAGTAAACAAGCAACATATTATTTTGAATTTGGCATGCCTATTTGGGATTTAGGAGGATGGAATGGGTGGCTACGAGCAAAAATTAATGGTAGTAATAAAATAGTGTATTCTATCAAATAAAGGTGAAGAGGTGTCTTAAATGGGTTTTACTGGTATTTTGATGGCATTATTTAGTCTAGGAATTACGGTTGCAATGTTTTACGGGATTTATAAATTGATTAAGAAATTGATTTGGGGATCAAGGTATTGGTAATAGTATATGGCACATCATTTGTAACTAACAAATGATGCACATTTTATGCATTATAATATACTTTGACTTGTTACAGGATAATAGGATTATAAAAGAATTAATTTATGGATAGTCGCATTAAGCACATCATTTGTAACTAATGATGTGTTTTTTTGTAAGCGTAAATTATGGTATAATACAAGAATTAAGAAGAAATGAATTGTCATTGATTAAAATAGAAATATCAATTTAACCCTGAACAGGAGTAGACGAGTTTTATGCATAAAATGAAATTTTTCCAATCGGTGCAATTCCGGTTGGTAATGATTTACTTGTTGCTTATTTTAGTTGCTATGCAAGTGATTGGCGCCTATTTTGTTCGCGAACTAGAGGGGCAGCTTGAAACGAATTTTCAAAACTCTATTAAAAATAGTATGTCTTTACTAGATTATAATGTGCGTGAGGAAATCTTGAAAAATGGAGATAATAGTGCGCAAATGCAAACCGATATTCGTGAACTTTTGGTCGATTATGCGCGAAACAATTCGAGTTTGCTCGAGGTGCGGATAGTGGATGAGCGTGGTAAAATTCTCGGGACGTCCAATATGGACAATCAGGGGATTGTAGGGCAAAAATCAACCACGCCTTTAGTCAAAAGAGCTTTATCACTTGGAACTTCGGAAGAAAAAATTTATATGGATGAGTCAAACGACAATAGGCGTGTTTGGGTCACGGTTTCTCCAATCAAAAATAAAAATACAGTGATTGGGGCTATTTATCTTGTCGCAAATATTGAGTCAGTCTATTCACAGGTGGACTCGATTACAAATATTTTTATTACCGGAACGCTGATTGCGATGGTCATAACCGCCGTTTTAGGTGTTCTCTTGTCGCGGACGATAACAAAGCCAATTATTGATATGAAGCGGCAAGCCTATGCCATGGCTAGAGGAAACTACACTCGAAAAGTAAAAGTATACGGACTTGATGAAATTGGTGAGCTTGCGCAAAGCTTTAACTCCCTAACAAAACGGGTCCAAGAAGCTCAAGCAATGACTGAAGGGGAAAGACGCAAATTGTCCTCCGTACTTTCGTATATGACAGATGGCGTTATCGCAACTGATCGCCGCGGAAAAGTCATTTTGATTAACTCACCAGCAGAAAAAATGCTTCGCGTTGCCCATGAAACTGCAAATGGTCAACCGCTAACCGAAGTGCTTGGCGTTCAAAATGAGTATAAATTTGAGGATTTAATGGAAATGACAGAGCCACTTACAATGGACCGCAGTACGACGGAGCGCTATATTCTCCGCGCCAATTTATCAGTTATTCAGCGTGAGACTGGTTTTGTAAATGGTGTAATTGCAGTTTTGCATGATATTACTGATCAAGAAAAAGTAGATCAAGAACGTCGCGACTTCGTATCAAATGTGTCACACGAACTTCGCACGCCTTTAACTAGTATGCATAGTTATCTTGAAGCACTTAGTGATGGGGCTTGGGAAGATAAAGAGGTTGCGCCGCATTTCCTCGAAGTGACGCAAAATGAAACAGAGCGAATGATTCGCCTCGTAAATGATCTTTTAAAACTGTCACGTATGGACGGTGGTAGGGAACAACTCGATAAAAGTTTCGTGAACTTTACAGACTTCTTTAATCATATTATTGACCGCTTTGAAATGATGAAAAAAGAAACCATCAAGTTTAAACGTTATATTCCGCGTACACCTGTCATTATCGAGATTGATGAAGACAAAGTGATGCAGGTGCTGGATAATATTATTTCTAATGCGAATAAATATTCTCCGGATGGCGGACAAATTTCATTCTTTTTGAAAAAGATGGATGACAAAATCGAAGTGAGTATTAGCGATGAGGGACTAGGAATTCCAGAAGAAGATTTAGACAAAGTATTTGATAGGTTCTTCCGGGTGGATAAAGCAAGATCCAGAGAAATGGGAGGAACAGGGTTAGGACTTGCCATTGCGCGCGAAGTAATTGAGGCGCATGGTGGTCGTATTTGGGCTGAGAGCAATAAGCGTAAAGGTACAACAGTCAAATTCACCTTGCCATATAGTGATTTGCCGGAGGATGATTGGGAATGAAGACAAATGCATTTATAAGAGGTACTATCCTTACAATACTCGTCATTTTTAGCATTGTGCTTAGCTATTTTATTTGGAAAGGTCAGCCAGATTATGAGACCATTGATGTGAAGGAAGTAGAAAAAACAACGATTGATAAACAAAAAACAGCCGCACAAGTTTTTCGCCCAATGCTGATTCAAGTCAATCAAAATGATACACATTTTCAAACGAACAACGGCACTTATGTGAATGGGCTAGCAGCAGATGGACGGAACTTTAGTTTTTCAGAGGTCGTTCTTTCAGGGAAAAAAAGAAGTGAGGAGTATGACCGCATTATTCATCAAAACGGAACGATTGAACTTATTTACCCGAATAACATCCCGTTCTCTATTTTTGCGCAAGTTTTCCAAGTCGAAGGAAAGAAACTTGATAGTGCCTCATTTAATCGAATCATATTCGACACAAATAAAACAGACACCGGTCTATACACGGTTTATTTTACAAATGACTATGAAGATACAATTTACCAAAGCTCGCTTCAAGAAAAAGATATTGAAAGTGTACAAAAAATAGTTGCAGAAGCAAATAAAGAAGATGTATTCGATGAAATTCCGGAAGTAAGACCTAGTAAACATTCCATCTTCCTTTCAAATGAACCAGTAAAAATGGATAGTGAGAAGTACATCATTGATTCCATGGATATCAATTTATTTACAAAAGCGCTTTTCCAAGATGTGGGTTCCGTTAAAAACGAAGGTAACTCGTATACAAATGGTTCAAGCAAAATTGTGCTTGATACAGCGAACAAAGTGTTAGAATATATTAACCCAGCTCAAGAAGTAACGACAAATACAGAAACAAACGCAACTCGAGATAGTCGTATTCAAGATAGTTTTAATTTTATTAATGAACATGCGGGTTGGTCAGATAACTACTACTATACGGGTTATTTTGCTCAGTCTGGAACTGTGGATTTTGGCTTATTTGTGAACAATCTACAGGTCTTAAATTCAGAAGGCATGTCGCAAATTTATGTGACGGAAGGGCAAGAGGCTGTATACAAATATAGCCGTCCATTTTTTAAATTAGATTATCCTATTCCGCGTGAAAGTGAAGAAATAACATTACCATCTTCAATGTCTGTTTATGAAAAACTGAAAGAAGACCCTAATATTGATATTCGCTCTTTGCAGATGATCACACTTGGCTATGAGATGTCATGGGCAGGCGATAACGGACTTAATCGTATTGTAGAACTAACACCAACCTGGATATTTAAATATAATGGGCAGTGGTTTGTTGCTGATATGAAGGAGAGTGAATAAAGTTGGATTGGAAAAAAACAGAAATTATTTTTATCATCGCCTTCTTATTACTCGATATTTTCTTAGTTGTCATGTTTTTAAATAAACAAGCCACAAATGATCCTGATAAGCTCGGCAATGACACACTTCAAGAACATTTAAAAACAGATAATATTAGTTATCCTAAACTATCTTCAAAACAAGTTATGGGAGAAATTTTTACGGCTGCTCAAGATGCATTTTCTGCGAAAGATATTGCGAGTTTAAAAGACCAAAATATTACGCTTGTGAATAATGCCAGCGAGATTACTTCCATATTAAAAACACCAATTCCCACTGACAAGCAAAAAGAAACGCCTGAACTTGCAAGCTTTGTTAGAGAAAAGGTATATAAGGGTTCTTCTTATAAATTTTGGAAATATGATAAAGAGGAAAATAGGCTCATTTACAATCAAGTAATTAAAGGAGATATGGTACTGTTTGATAGCGGCGGTCAACTTATTTTTAAATTGAATGGCGCAAATGAAGCGGTATCCTATACACAAACCTATCTTGGCAAACAAGATGATTTGCAGGAAAAATCCAATTTGATGTCTTCAATGGATGCCTTAGATGCCGTATACCAACATGGCGACTTAAAAACGGATAGTGAAGTTGTCAAAGCAACGTTTGGCTACTATACAACAGTAAAACTATCAAGTGGCAATGTATATTTCCCCGTTTGGTGTTTTGAGGTAAAACATAAAGATGAAACAACATATTTTTTAATTAATGCTAAGGATGAACAAGTTATCAATTTAAACGAATCACGCTCACAAGATGCAGAAACAGCATCGATGAAAGAATCTATTCGAATGATACCAAAATCGGTAGTTGATAACTAGAGGAAAACAAAATCAAGCCTAATATGGATTGATTTTGTTTTCTTTTATAAAAAATAAGGGTAAAATAATGATATGCCAAATGCTTGGGGGAAGAAATAAAATGATGAAAAGTCAACGGTTATCTGGAACTGATACAGCACAATTAAAGTTTAGCATTCTCGCAAGTGGGAGTTCTGGTAATGCAACACTTATTGAAACAGATGAAAAGAAAATATTAGTCGATTGTGGTTTAAGTGGCAAGAAAATGGAAGGTCTTTTTAAACAAATTGACCGAGATATTAGTGAAGTAGACGCGATTTTAGTCACGCATGAACACTCAGACCATATTAAAGGTTTAGGCGTTTTGGCGAGGAAATATAAACTGCCCATTTATGCGAATGAAAAAACTTGGCGAGCAATGGATAATATGATTGGTGAAATAAGCTTAGATCAGAAATTCCAATTTGATATGGAAACGGTAAAAGATTTTGGGCATTTACAAGTAGAATCATTTGGAGTCTCGCATGATGCGGCCGAGCCCATGTTTTACATATTTCATAACGGGAATAAAAAGTTTGTTATGATTACCGACACGGGATATGTGAGCGACCGAATGAAAGGGCATATTAAAAATGCGGATGCCTATTTATTTGAAAGTAATCATGATGTTGAAATGCTTCGAATGGGACGCTATCCGTGGAATGTGAAGCGCCGAATTTTAGGTGATGAGGGGCATGTTTCAAACGAAGATGCTGGAATCGCAATGAGTGAAGTCATTGGTGATAAAACGAAGCGAATTTATCTTGGACATTTGAGCAAAGATAATAATATGAAAGATTTAGCTAGAATGAGTGTGACACAAACGCTTGCAAGTGAAGGTATTGTGGTTGGAAATCAGATTGAATTATTTGATACTGATCCAGAAATTCCAACAAGCATTTTTACACTGTAAGGATAAACAGGGGCGTAAACTGCTAATTAGTACGTCTCTTTTTTTCTTAAAATTTTAAAGTAATTTCATGAATTTTTCATAATTCTCTTGTAAGATAAGTCTATAGATGAATTTTTATGTGGAAAGGGATGGTTAATTTTGGAAAACGAGAAAAATGAGTTTGACAAAAAAGTTGGCGATGACGCTAACCAAGCGCCAGAAACAACAAATGAGCAACAAACAGAAGAAACGTTACATACTCCGCACCAACAAGAGCCAGTTTCTAAACCGATTTCGGAAGGTGTAACTGACGAAGGGCAAGTTTTCGCGGGGGCGACGCGTGAACAAGCTGAAAGAAGCATGACGAATGCTTTTTTTGAAGAAGCTTCGGGTACTTCTGAAAAAAATAATGCTACTCCTCCAGTACCGCCGGCTATCCCACCAACACGCTCAAGCGGCGGTGATGACGGTAATGAGCCACCGAAGAAAAAAGGTGGCAAGCACTTTTTAGGTTATTTCTTAACGGGCTTAATTGGTGTTATTGTCGGTGGTCTTATTATCTTTTTTGTGGTAAGTGGTTTAGATGATACTTCTAATAACTCATCAACCAATTCAAGTTCAAATACTGGAAAAGTAGAAAAAGTTTCATATGAAAACACAACAAATATTACTAAAGCAGTAGAAAAAGTACAAGATGCTGTTGTGAGTGTTCTAAATTATCAAGCCGCAAGTTCGCTTGATGGTTCAACAACTTCTGAAGAGGAAGCATCTTCTGGCTCAGGTGTTGTTTATAAAAAGTCAAACGGCAAAGCATACGTGGTAACAAATAATCATGTAGTAGAAGGTGCAAATAAACTAGAGGTTACTTTCTCTAATGGGAAAAAATCATCAGCCAAGTTAATCGGAACTGACGAATGGAATGACCTTGCGGTACTAGAAATCAGCGATGAGAATGTGACAACTGTTGCTGAATTTGGCAATTCAGACTCCCTTAAAGTTGGAGAAACTGCCATCGCAATTGGTAGCCCACTAGGCACTGAGTTTTCTGGTTCTGTTACAGAAGGTATCATTTCCGGACTAAATCGTGCGGTTCCAGTTGATACAAATGGAGACGGTCAAGAAGACTGGGAAGCTGAAGTTATCCAAACTGATGCAGCAATTAATCCAGGTAATAGTGGTGGAGCTTTAATTAATTTAGAAGGTCAAGTAATTGGGATTAACTCTATGAAGATTTCCACAGAAAATGTGGAAGGAATTGGTTTTGCAATTCCAATTAACAGTGTTGAGCCTATTATTGAACAACTTGAAACAAAAGGTGAAGTTAGTCGTCCTTCACTAGGCGTAACACTTCGCGATGTGGATACCATTCCAGAACAACAACAAAAAAACATTTTGAAATTACCTGATGGTGTTGATTACGGGGCAATGGTCCAACAAGTAGTGAGTGGTTCTGCTGCAGATAAAGCTGGTTTGAAACAGTACGATGTAATTGTAGAAATGAACGGTAAAAAAGTAACTAACTCAATGACGTTGCGTCAAATTCTATACGGTAATGATGTTGAAATTGGTCAAAAAATGAATGTGAAATATTACCGTGATGGCAAAAAAGAATCAACAAATGTAACACTTGAATCAGCAACATCAACAAAACAATAAAAATTTAAAATGCGGCTTCTTGGAGCCGTATTTTTTTGTGGATAAGTTGTGGATTTCTAAAAGTCAAATAATCAATATTTAGGAGAGAACATATTTTCTTATACTAAATATAGGTTAGAGATGTGGATATGTGGATAAAATTTGTGGATAACCTGTTAGTAAACAGTGAATAAGCTGTGGGAAATCGAAAATACTGACAATTTTAGTGTAAAAGTTTATGATTTAAAACAAAAATTGAACCAAATTTCATTTTTGCCCAACATTCATAGTAAAATATGCCTTTTTGTGAAAAATGACAATAAAAAGGCATATTTATCCACAATTCCACTTGCTAATAAAATTGGAAACGTTGATGCACCAAGGTTTTTGCTCGCGAAATCGCCCTGTGGATAAACTGTGGATAGTGTGTTTTTGTAAAAGTATATCTTGTGGGGAATATTTGTTCTCACACTAAATATAGACTGACTTGTGGATATGTGGATACTTTTTGTGGATAAAACATGTGTATAAGTGATATTTTCTTGTGGAAAAGAAATTTGTGTGCGAATTTAGGTCAAAAGCAGGTATCGAATAAATTTTATGGTATGATAAATAAAGTAAATGTTTTTGAGGTGTTCCATGAAAATTCAAATTATCACAGTAGGAAAATTAAAAGAGAAATATTTAGTACAAGGGATTCAAGAATATTTAAAGCGTTTAGCACCATATGCGAATGTGAGTATTGTAGAGGTAATAGACGAGAAGGCACCAGAAGTACTAAGTAGTGCGGAAATGTTACAAGTGAAGGAAAAAGAGGCAGAACGAATTTTAGCAAAAATTTCTGCGGATACTTATGTTTTTGCCTTAGCCATTAACGGTAAGCAAAAAACAAGCGAGGAATTTGCAAACGGACTTAGTCACCTTATGACATATGGAAAAAGTAAAATGGCATTTGTCATTGGAGGGTCACTTGGTTTAAGTGAAAGTGTTCTAAAACGCGCAGATGAACAAATTTCATTTGGAAAATTGACGCTGCCACATCAGCTTATGCGTTTAGTTTTAGTAGAGCAAATTTATCGCGCTTTTAAAATTATGCGCGGGGAGCCGTATCATAAATAACAGCAAAGGAGAACAGTATGAAAAAAATGGGCATCATGATTATTGTAGGCGTTTTAATTGTTTGTGGGGGATTAGGCGCTCTTGCGTATTGGAATCTTTGGCCATTTCAAGGTGAAAAAATTGCGGGGGTACCGAACGGAGCTTTAGTCAAAAAAGAAGAAGAAACAATTGATACACTTGATCTTCTTTTGGCGGCTAGCGGAAAGGTCGCGTTTAATACGGAGGGGAAAAGTGTTCGTGTTTACCTTGATGTGTATGAAAAAGTGGAGCGTGTGAGCCACCAAAAAGTTGTGGAAATCTTGCATGATGAAAAAAGTTCGATAAACGGGGAACTTGTTTGGGGTGCAGTTGGGCTTGATATTGCCAAGCCAGAAGAGATTCGTGTTAAACTGCTCGCAAACGGGGCGGGAACACAAGAAACCGTGCCACTATCTGCAGAATTATTCCATAAATTTGAACATGCTGGTTATACTACAGAACCTTTTCAGAATGAAAAAATAGTGCCCGGCAAACGCTATGTTTTGCAGTACTGGGGTTTTTCAGAAAAAGGCTTACGAATTACGGATGACTTATTCCGTGAAGAGTCGCTTAGCAGTATAGATCAGTCGGTTATTTTATATATGACGTTTAAGTAAAAAGCACTGGGGCGCTGCCCCAGTGCTTTTTGTTATAAATTATCCCGCTGTGATTTTTTTGGTCTGATAAATAGGCCTAGTCGTTCTCGTTCTTTTGAAAGTGAAATATAAAGTGAAATCATCATGAGGATGATGATAATTGAAAACGGGAACGCGACAATAATCGCTGCGTTTTGTAGTCCTTGTAAGCCGCCAGAAAATAGAAGCGTACTTGCAATACCGGCTTGTAGAATGCCCCATACTAATTTAATTTGGAAACTTGGATTCAAAGAGCCATTTGTCGTTTGGATGCCAAGCACAAATGTTGCTGAATCCGCCGAAGTGACGAAGAAAACAGCGATGAGGATAATCGCGATAATGGATAAAATCGAACCAAGTGGCAACTCATGTAGAACCCCAAATAAAACTTGTTCTGTCGGTAATTTCTGCAAGTTGGGCACTACTGTCCGCTGAATATTAATTGCAGTTCCGCCAAATACTGCAAACCAAAGTGCGCTAACAATGGTTGGTAGCAAGATGACGCCCATTAGAAACTCGCGAATTGTACGCCCTTTTGAAATGCGAGCGATGAAAAAGCCAACAAAAGGTGACCAGGACATCCACCACGCCCAGTAAAAGATTGTCCAGCTATTAATCCACTCACGTCCTGCTGGATTGCCCGGCTCCGTGCGGAAACTCATTTGAACAAAATTTTGTAAATATTCCCCAAACCCATTCATAAACTCATTTAAAATCTTAACCGTCGGACCTAAAAAGAGCGTTAGCACAAGAAGTAGAGCCGCAATATAAAGATTGAGATTGCTTAAGATTTGGATGCCTTTGTTTAAACCGCTAGCCGCGGAAAGCATGAATAGGATAGTCACAATGATGATAATAATCATTTGAATGGTGAAATTAATCGGAATATCGAAAAGATAGGCAAGTCCGCCATTAATTTGTTGGGCGCCGAGACCAAGGGTAGTCGCCACCCCAATGACTGTCGCGAAAACGGCGATGATGTCTACGATATGCCCAATCGTTCCTGACGACCGGTTACCTAGGATAGGGTAGAGGGTTGCGCTAATCAAACCCGGTGCTTTCTTCCTGAATTTGAAATAAGCAAGTGCAAGTGCTACGACCGCATAGATGGCCCATGCAGAAATTCCCCAGTGGAAGAACGTATAGCGGAGCGACTGTTGCAAAGCGATTTGTGTTTCAACGTCGCCGCTTGGTGAGCTGATTGCAAAATGAGAAAGCGGTTCGGCTGCACCCCAGAAAACGAGACCAATTCCCATCCCTGCGCTAAAAAGCATGGCAAACCATGATAAATTACTGTAATCAGGTTTCTCGCCGGGCTTCCCTAAGCGGATAGCGCCAATTGGACTTAAAATCAAGAAAATACAAAACGCCACGATGATGGCAACAACAAGTAAGTAATACCAACCAAAAGTGCTCGTTAAAAATTGCTGAATATTGGCTGTTGCTTGTTCAAAACCTTGCGGAAAAAATACGCCGAGTAAAACAGCGAGAAGGATAATTATAACTGAACTCCAAAAAACCATCCCAATTTTTTTCATAAAATCCTCCTTTTCGTCTTACTATCCATTTATTATACCTTTTTTATGAGTGAAAAACTAATCTTCGAGAGTTGAAAGCTCCATTTGCCGTTGTAATCGATGTTTTAATAAGTGAATAAAAGCACTTGGTGCAGTCACTCGCAGCATAGGTCCAAAAGAAAGAATTTGAATGAGCAACTCACTTTCAACTTGTGCAGGATAAGAAATCGCGAGCTGATAAGTCTCATCGTCAAGTTGTTTTGTGACTTTTTGGTAGCTAGCAAAGTGGAGCATAGCTCGCTCTAATGCATTCCTCTGATTATAAAGTGTGCAATGAATCGTTTTTGTGGCAGGCTCTGAGGCAAATGGTTTACATGAACTCTCCTCTTTTAAAACAGCTGAAAGAATCTGCTGCATATTTAAAGTATAGTCTGTATTATTTTGAACCAATCGAGCTTGAAGGCGAAACCGATTATTTTTTTGAGAAAACTCTAGAATTTGTGGGTTAAAAACACCAGTTAAAAGTCTTTTTTGAGACTGCTCATATTCTAAATAAACGTGTTTATTCGTTTGAATAGCCTCTAAGATTACCTTAAAGCATTTAATATAATTCGAATCGGTGTAGATATCGCCATCAGCGAATTGATCAAAATAAAAAATATCGCTTCCAGAAAATAAAGGTGTTACGTCTTCCAAATGATTTTGCCACTTTGCTTGTTCTTCAGAGGATAAAAATAAAGCGATACGTGAATCATTTAAAATGGTTTTTAAAAATCGCCTTTCAAATTCCCGATAAACAGGCTGAATGGCAGGAATTATAGGTATAAAAGCGTCATTCTCTTTACGAAGCAAATCCCAATTTCCTTCAAGAAGCAATTGCGGTTCAAGATGGAGAAGCGTTTCTTTATAGCCTGAATTTTGTATTATCTCTCGGATTTCTTCAGCAGCAAGTGGTCGATTTTGGCTTAAGATTTGATTAACAATAAAATAATAGGTGCCATAAATTTCGCTGAAAATCGGCATTATTACTCCCCCTCCTCGTAAAAAGCATTCATTTCAGCCACTTCTTGAAAGAAGGCTTTCACGAAACCACGTGTGCTCGCTTCCATTTTTACAATTCGCCCGATAAAGGTTCGTAAAAAAGGTTTAATACTCGTCAAATCAAATAGTTCAATCTCAAATTCAAACAGATGAGGGGCAATTTTCTTGAGCTTTCCAGAACGCCCCTCTCGTCTTATCCGAGAAATGAGGTATTTATCACGATTTTCATCAATTTGAAGTTGCATCAACAATTTTTCCTTCTTGAAATTTCCCGTTGTGTTATTCCAAATATAGGGCCGGCAACTATCAAATTCAGCGATAAGATGATCAAATTCCTCTGAAACATCTAACTGTTTTATAGAAGCAATATGCTCTAAGCGAAAAGTAGTGAAAAAACGACTCTCCTGTATTCGCCCAATAACATAACGCCGCCCGGTTTGCGAGCTGACTAATAATTTTATTGGCAAAAAAGGTTTTGAAATAGCATTTTTATGACCGAAGCGGTGGACTTCAACATACTTTTTCAATTGAATGGCAGAAAGTAAATCAAATGCAATTTGTTCGTCCAAAGTATGAACGGGATAAAAATGTTTAAATTGAAACGGTGAGGCGGGGACAAATTGTTGCACGTTTAAAATATATGCGCCTAGTACCCCAATTGGTAATACTTCTTTGAAAAATTGAATCGCTGTTAAAAATTCATTTGAAAGCTTAGGAAAATCAGCAAGTGAATAATAGTTCACTTTTTTTTGCTTCGTTTGCTCGAAAATTCCTAGTGCAACATATTCAGATAGTTTTTTTCGTACAGTTCCTTCCTCAACTAGCTTTTCAGCATCAAGCACGCCTAAAATTTCTTGTAAGTTTTTGGCGCCGAGTGAGAGCGTGTGAATGAGCATGAAATGCAAGAAAATATCATTCTTCGTAAAGGATTTAGCTTTCCAAATAGAGAAAAAAGGGTTTTCGCTTAAAGAACTTGCATTAATTGCTAAGCGGACGACTTTTTTTGCACCATTAGTTTCGGTTTCGATATGATGATGGAGGTAGCTTTCGATGCGGCGACGTTCGGTGTCATAGCTACGAATACTTTTTTGTCCAAATTCTGCGCGAGTTTTAAACCCGTAGATGTAGAAATCACGTGCATAAGTTCGCACAGTATTCATGTTTTTGATTAGTTCTTGGAATTCTTTCGCCATAAAAATTTTCTCCTCTCTATATCAAGGGTAACATTGCGCACCTTTTTTTAAAAGATAAAATGATGACTTTTTTCTATACTAAAGATATCGATAAATAAAGGAGTGCAAGAATATGTTTGTCAACTATGAAAAAAATGCGGACAGAAAACCTATTAAAATATGGCTTGAAAGCACATCTGATATTGAGGTGGGCTGTTTAAAACAAGCGAAAGAAGTTGCAAGTTTGCCTTTTGTGTTTAAGTGGCTTGCGTTAATGCCAGATACGCATTTTGGGAAGGGAATGCCGATTGGCGGGGTTTTGGCAACTAAAGATGTGATTGTGCCCTATGCGGTTGGGATGGATATTGGTTGCGGGATGTGCTTTATTGAAACAAACATTTTGGCGCGTGATGCGCGTGAAATTATGCCACTGCTCGTTAAAAAAACGCTTGAAAAAATTCCAGTTGGTAAAGGAAAACATAGTGAGAAGCAAAATTCTATGCAACTAGACGGGGCTTTAGATATGGCGTATTACGGGGCACTGCCAAATGTGCAGGAAACTATTGAATATGCCTACTATCAAATTGGGACTCTTGGCGGTGGGAATCACTTTATTGAATTCCAGGAAGATGAGAAAGGCTATTTATGCATTATGCTTCATTCGGGGAGCCGACATTTAGGAGCCGCAATTTGCACGCATTTTGATAAAATTGCGCAAGCGGAAAATCAAAAATGGTACAGCAATTTACCAGCAGAAAATGCCCTTTCCTTCTTACCAATTGATTCCGAAGAGGGGCGTGCTTATATCGAATGGATGAATTTTGCGCTTGATTATGCGTATTTAAACCGTGAAACGATGTTAAACAGAACGATGGAAATCACACGTGAAATTGTGCAACAAGAATTAAATCAAACGATTGAATTTAATGGGCGCATTAATTGCCATCATAATTATGCCTCGCTTGAAACACATTACGGCGAAGAAGTTTACGTCCACCGTAAAGGTGCGACAAGTGCTAGAAAAGGAGAACTTGGCATTATTCCAGGCGCAATGGGTTCAAAAAGCTACATCACAATGGGTTTAGGTAATAAAGAAAGCTTCCACTCGTCTTCACACGGAGCAGGACGAAATTATTCCAGAACAAAAGCAAAAGAAAATTTCCCTGCAAAAGAAGTGCTTGCTGACCTTGAAAACCAACATGTTACGCTTGGAAAAAACAATTTGAAGGATGTAGCAGAAGAAAGCCGTTACGCCTATAAAGACATTGACCAAGTTATGGAAAATCAAAAAGACCTTGTTACAGTTGTGAAAACACTGCATACACTGGGTGTTGTAAAAGGTTAAACACATACTCATGCTGGCTCCGAATAGACTTCCTTCTTATCCAATTAGTCTAATCCATTTCCAGCAAGAAAATTTGGAGGCTCTTGGCAAACTTCCTTCTATCATTGGGATTAGTTTGCCTCTTTTCCTCCGTATAAAAAGGAGAAACACCATGTATGAATTAACCATTCGACGTCAAAACGGAATTTATTTACCGCAAATGAAAAATAAGGAAAGAACCACAAAAAGAATAGAGAAATTTTTAACGAAGGCGGCTCAATTAGGTTATTCTTTTTCAGTACCGCTTGTAGAACGCCTTTCTGATGCATACTTAGATGAGATTTTAGCGGCCATGTATGAACTAAAGGGCGTGAAAGATCACAAAGCATTTCATAAAAATTTTCCGAAACAAGTGAATGAGATGAGTCATTTTGAGCTATATGGGAAAGCAATTTTGCATTATGTTACGAAGGGCTCCTATTCGCCAAACGATGAAGCATTAAAACGAGCAGCTTTAAAAGGGGAATTTGAATTACAAGAAATTAAATGTTTAAGTGAATCAGATATGATTATGCTTACGAATCGATTAATTCACAGTAAAGAAGCATTTAGTGAGCATGACAAAGCTGATTTAGAAATTTTACTTAAAAATTTTGGTGACAAAGCTCAATTTAAAAATGTGACGCAAAAAGAAAATTTGGCTTTTTTAATTAAAATATGTTTTGAATATCAGCTAGAAGTGGCAGAATTGTTAGTAGAAATAAAAACTGCGACAGATGTTCTTCGTTTGGCGGTAAGCTTTTCAGGTGGAGATACTTCACTTGCTGAGACAACGCGCTTTGTTACCTTCAAAAGACCAGTTCGCCGTTTAATGTTAGAAAAGCTCAATCAAATGGCGAATTTAAAAGAGGATATGCGTCGCCATAAACGCGCATTTATTCGTCTTGGTGAAAAATTGCATCCGTCTGAATATCGAAATGCCTATCCAGATGCCGCTATAGGATTTGACGCCATCCGAAATAATGAAAAAATCATCACATTTAATCGTCAAGTGGAGTGCGCTATTTCTGAATCTAATTTAGGAGAAGTCATAACGCTTTTAAAATCACGCCCAGGTGAATTTGCGCGGCGCCTTGATTATTTGCTTAGAAATTTTCCGGGAGAAGTAGAACAAAAACAATTATTCCATGCGTTTAGACAAGTGGCCGTCCAAGTTTCTACGCCCATTTTACTCAATATGCAAAGCCATTTTGAAAGTCGTATGAATAATCAAACGGCGCGAATTTTTTTCCCAAAAGGTCAAAAAGCAAAAGTTTTTGTAACAGCGGAAACGCGTGCGAAAATCGAAGTGCAAACGGCGGAGAGGGCCATTCAAATTTGTGACGAGGCTTTAACTGCGCAATTTGCGCAAAAAGAATATTTAGGAAAAGTGTTTGTTGATGAGGAGTTAAAAAACTATACAGTCCCATTTGCGAATCGCTCTGTGAACAAAAGTTTGCAACAGTTTGCTCGTGGCTCAAGAATCAAACTGAATTTTCAGGATCACCCCATTTTGAGACTCTTTATCTACTGGAAAGGTGACATGGTAGATATCGATTCGTCAGTGATGCTTTTTGATGAAAACTATAATCAAGTGTCTTATTGCTCTTATTATATGTTGCGAGATGAAGCGCTAACGATGACGCATAGCGGCGATATTACTTCTGCACCAAATGGCGCATCGGAGTTCATTGATATTCAGTTGAAAAAGGCACTTGGAATTGAAGCGAGATACGCGGCTATATCGATTAATAGCTATTCAGGAATTCCGTATTCTGAACTGGAAGAATGTTTTGTTGGTTTGATGAACCGAGCGGATAGTCAGTCGGGTGAAATTTTCGAACCTAAAACGGTGTCGCAAAAATTTGACTTAGCATCTACACAAAAGATAGTGATGCCGTTTATTGTTGATTTGAAAGAGCAAGAACTCATTTGGTGTGATCTAGGCATGGGGCATGAAGCGGGTGCACCGAACAATATCCATATGCATTTAACGGGCATTGAGGCAATCACTTATGCGATGACGACACTTAAAAAACCCACACTCTATAGTTTGTTTTGCTTGCATGGTAAAGCACGGGGCGAACTCGTTTTAAACCGAAATGAAGCCGACTTTATTTTTGGAGCTCGCGGAGATGTGGAAGCAAATGATATGGAAAAAATTACGGGAGAATATATCTAGTAGTGGCAAAATGTCTAGTTGATGCTAGATTAATTTTGCTATACTAAAAAGAAAAAGGAGACTATCATGGCGATAATTCAATTGGGAAGTGCGAACCCGGCGTTTTCATTTTTGATTAAAAAAAATCCCGCTTCTGGAATGGTTTTTCGAGGCATTCGAAAAGGCGTTGCAACTGGCTGGTTTAGCGCGGAAGGGAAATATCAAGTTTTTTTTCAAGATGCACAAAACACGATTTCTTTTAAAGGTAAAAATGAACCGGACTTTGATTACTTAAATTTATCCAAATATACAAGCCCATTTGCTTACTTGCAGATGATAAATGAGTTTTTTAAAAGTGTCTATACGAAAGAAAATGTTCAAGATGAATTTGGCTTTAAAAATCAAATTGTATTTTCAATGATTTTTGTACAAAAAGAACATTATTTACGATTTTTCAGCCAGCATTTTGGAAATTATAATTTTACGATGAAGAAAAAAGCGGAAAAATATTATGAGGTGGCAATTGAAACTGAGGAGCCGCTTGTGAACTTGTTAAAACTCGCTAATATGTTTTGCTTGTTCCTAGCTATGAATAGTAAAGAAGTTATCCAAGTAGAGGATGATTTGATTCAAAAATATCTTCAATTTCTCATCGATTTGGATGTACCGTATTTTATTCGTTACTTATTTGCGCAAAATTTCCTGTTTCGCCCAAAAACGTTTCAAAAGTTTAAAAAGCAATTGGAGCAAACAGAGAAATATGATATTCAGTTACAATTTGGTGGCACACACTTGCAGCGCCGTAATGCCATTTTAGCACAGCTTGATTTCTCCAATTCTATTGTGGATATTGGTTGCGGGGAAGGCTTTTATGCGATTCCTTTTGCTAAAAAAATTCCGGATACAAAATTTTATTATGCTATTGATATTGGCGAGAAATTACTTCTGCATGTTGAAAAAAGGGCTGTTCGTGAGGAAATTAAAAATATTGGAACATATAGCTCATTTGAACATTTTTTGGAAAATGCTCCGTCTGAAAAAGTGGATGTTTTGCTTACGGAAGTAATTGAGCATATGCCGTTACATCAGGCAACGCAATTGGTGAAGCGCATTTTAGACACGACGGATTTCGGGCGATTTATTGTGACAACGCCTAATCGGGATTTTAATTCGTTTTATGAACTGGAGGATGCGTTTCGCCATACGGATCATAAATTCGAAAGTTCAGCTGAAGAGTTTCAAGATTGGCTTAGCGAAATTGTTGGGCGATCAAACCGTTTTGGCGTAGATTTTTTCCAAATAGGGGATAAAGTGGACGGGATTAGTACGTCCTGCGGTGCGATTATTTACAGAAAAGAGGTGGAATAGATGAATTTTACAACGAATTTACACACGATTTTTTTAATGATTGGACCGAGCGAGTGCGGTAAAACAACCTTTGCAAAGGAATTTTTAATACCGGCTCTCCGCAAGAATGCGCCTGAAAAAAACTATTTTATGAACATTTGCTATCTATCTTCGGATGAAATTCGCCAAGATTTGCTAGGGCATGCGCATGACAAATATGCGAAAGTAATGCTTGAGAGCAGTGAACAAGCTTTTTCTCTTTTGGCTGAAAAGCTGAAACTTGCGACATCATTTCCGATTCAATCCGATTTTGTTGTTATTGATTCAACGGGACTTGCCGATATATTTCGTGAGCAAATTCGAAAAATTGCCGCTGAAAATCATTACAATGTGGAAGTAATCCTTTTTGATTATAAGGATCGAGCGGATTATTTTCGAACGGAGCGGAGTAAGGCAATTATTTCGAATCATATTACGCGTTTGCGGCGTGAGGTGCTGCCTGTTTTACGGCGTGAAAATTATTGTGCGGTTCACCGGGTGAGGTTTCCGGTGCGCGAACTAGATGTAGCGATTTCAAATTATGAGGAAATGCTTGGCACGCTTCTTCCACCAGATGAGACATACACGTTTATTGGGGATGTTCACGAGTGTAAAGCAAGTCTTATTGCGCTGTTAAAAAAATATAATTTTATGTTTGATGCGGATGAATTGGTAGTCCAAAAACCAAGTCACGAATTTATTTTGCTTGGAGATTTTATTGATAAGGGGAAGAATACACGTGAAATGGTTGAATTTCTTTATAAAAATAAAACACATTTTCGTTTTGTTTTAGGCAATCATGAAAATTTTGTTCACAAATATATTGAAAAGAAAATTCAAGGTGCGGATGAAACGCTTGTAAGAGACTATTTTGATTCGATTCCAGTGCTTTCTTCAGATGCGACGCTTTACGCGAAGTTTGTTGAACTTGTTTCACAGGCACAGCCGTTTTACCGCGTCATTGGGAAAGGACAACCGAGCTTTTATGCCACTCATGCGCCTTGTAAAACGAAATTTCTTGGAAAGCTCGATGACGAATCAAAACGGCAGATGAGAAACTTCCGTTTATTCCGAGATGAAGATATTGAAAAGCAGTTGTCGTTTTTGGCAGGTGAAGCAAAATCGATTTATCCGTATCACTTTTTTGGGCATATTGCTGCAAATCAAGCTTTTCGTGTGAAAAATAATATTCATGTTGATACGGGGTGTGTACAGGGCGGACTTCTGACAGGGGTAACGCTGAACCATCGCTTATCGTATCAATCGGTGCAAAGTGATAACGCTACGGGAGAAAAGCTACCTACTTTATTTAAACGCAAAAAACAAGTGGTGGAAGCTGAATTATCTACGGCGGATGCGAAGCGTTTAGCGTACGTGATTGAGGAAAAGATCAACTTTATTTCAGGGACGATTGCGCCTGCCGAAAGTGATGTGGAGAAAAATGAACTTGAATCTTTAGACAAAGCGCTTGATTATTTCCGTGCTAAAAACTGTTATGAACTTACATTACAGCCCAAATATATGGGCTCCCGTTGTAATATTTATTTGCATAAAAATAGCAAAAAAAGCTATGCAGTTAGTCGTAATGGTTTTAAAATTCGCGATGAACGTCTAAACGATTTGTTCGCTACACTAAAGGCGCGTTTTAATGACATTTTCACAAAAAACGATTTAGCTTGGCTCATTTTAGATGGCGAACTCATGCCGTGGCACATTCTTGGTCAAGGCTTGATTGATGAAAAATATACACCAATTAGTGTTGCACAACATACTGAGCTAGATATTTTGACTGAAACGGGCTACGATGCGGCATTCCAGATGATGATGCAAAAAATGGATGCCACTGATTTTGAACATGACCAAGTAAAAATGAGTAAAAAAAATCTCATTGAAAAATACGGAAGTAATGATTATCAAACGTTCAAACATGCCTTAATTTTAAAAAATAATTATGTAGCAACTGATAAATTAAAAAAAGCTGCAGAAAAATTTGATGAGCAATTAAATTTATATGGCTCACCTGAAGAAATGACTTTCAAGCCATTTTCTATTTTAAAGATGGTCCAAAATGATGGTACCGAAAAACGATGGACAGGAAAAACATCCGAAATGTATGCCTTACTATCAGACGACGATTTTGTCACCATTGATCTTCGAAGTGAGGACGCCTCACAAATGGCAAGAAACTACTTTAAAACCATTACTTTTGACCAAAAAATGGAAGGTATTGTCATAAAGCCAGAAAAACCAGTGAAAAATGTCGCCCCTGCAGTGAAAGTGCGAAATGAAGACTATTTACACTTAATCTACGGCTACGACTACCATTTTGAAAGGAAATATGAGAAACTAATCCGCAACAAAAAAGTGAGGCAGAAACTTCGAGCATCCATTTCGGAATATGAGTATGGAGAGCAAATGCTCGACGTACCACTCGCAGAAATTTCGAGTCAAAATGATACGTATAAAACAGCAGCAATTAACATGCTGTTTGAAACGATGAAAGAAGCGGAGATTGATCCGCGGTTGTAGGTTGGATTTTTCGAAATCTTGATGGAAGAGATATAATTTTATCCAGTAAAAATAAAAAATATAAATCAAGTAATATCACTATCCAAAAAGTGGTTTTACTAGATTTATATTTTTTGGTTTGTTTAAAAGTTCTTCTGTAGTAAATATAATTATTAATCAGTCCATCCTTCAAATAAAAATGCTTCTAACGTATTTGAGGGGTTATTGGGATCAGGAATAAATACAGTGTTTACTATTAGATGTCCATTTTTAAAATATGGAGTCAAGTCTGGGCGGTTATGCATCTTATAAAAATCAGATGCAAGTAAAATCAAGAAAATTCTAGTTGCACCATCGGGAATATCTGTTCTAGTTATGTGTTTTTTGAAATATTCTTGCGGGTGTTTAAGCTCATACATCCCACGAATTCGCAAATTAGTATTTTTCAATGGATCAGTTCCTATTGCTCTAGCTAATTCCTTAGATTTATTATTTAAAGTTGCGTTTGTTGATTTTATTGCTAGTCTTAGCTCATCGATTAAGTTTAAATAATTTTGTCTATCAGCTACCATAGTATTTCCATAGGCAAACCATAAAGTTATGAGCTTATTATTCTTATCATTTAGGTTTCCTGCAACATAAATTACTTCTTTTTTTGACCAACCAGTTTCAGTTATATCCTTAGGAAGATTTTGACTATCAGGGTATATATAATCTTTAGGATAAGAACTATTTAGAGCTAAAGTCGAGTAGCTGAGATTATTGAGCTTCTTCGGTTCTACGCCAACTCCCCCCTTCACAATAAAGTCAGGAAAATTAGTTGGATTTCCTTTCCAACTTAAATATTCATCATATATTCGCTCTTTCTCAGCCTCATATTGATATTGTGATGCTCCTGTACAAAACATATCTTTGACAAAATACTCTAAGCTATCTCCAGCGGCATTTGCCGTTCCGTTTGACCGAAAAATAGGTGTTAGGATGCTAGAATTCCTGTCCAATAAATTTTTTAAGGCAACTAGTACATTAGTCTTCGATTCTGTATACATTTGTGAGTTCTCCTTAATTTTCCATTTACTCTATTCTCTCATAAAATAAAATACTGGCCAAATAAATTTGTATGTGCTATGATAAAATTAAGAAACTAAGGAGATAATTGAAACAATGAAAAAAGAATTAAAAAAACCTTTTGTCTCTTCATTGGATTTAAATGCTGAAGAAATACAATTAGTTTTGAAAGAAAAAATTCAAGAAGAGAACGAGTATGTCGTGAAAAATATTACTAAAAAAGATGTCATTTCGGAAGAAAAAATTTTAAAAAATTTAAAGTATGAGGAAAATAAAATTAATATAGTTTCATTGTTCTCTGGCGCAGGTGGTTTAGACCTAGGCATTGAACTTGCTGGATTATCTGTTAAATATGGTGAGGATAAGGCATACAAGTTTATTAAAGATAGAAGTAGTTATGAAAAAATCAGAGAAAATGGTTTGGTGAACTTTTTATATTCAAATGATATATTTGAATCTTCAAACCAAACATATAAAGCTAATTTTCCTGATACTGTTGCAAAGATAGAAAAAGATATAAAAAAAATAG
Source organism: Listeria tempestatis (assembly GCF_963575625.1). Taxonomy (NCBI): domain Bacteria; kingdom Bacillati; phylum Bacillota; class Bacilli; order Caryophanales; family Listeriaceae; genus Listeria; species Listeria tempestatis. Next base: position 22,153 of record NZ_CAUYTK010000011.1, on the reverse strand, counting down.
CTAGCTTTCCTAAAAGCGATTTAATGCTTGGAGGCTTTCCTTGTCCGGGTTTTAGCTCAGCAGGTCCTAGATTGCTTGATGATCCTCGGAATTTTTTGTATATACACTATATTAGAGCGCTTATTCAATCTAAACCAGCATTCTTTATTGCTGAGAATGTTAAGGGGTTAATGACTATTGGTAAAGGAGAGACATTAAAACAGATAAAGGAAGATTTTGAATCAGCAGGGTATGATGTTAGTGTTAATCTAGTTAACTCGAGAGATTATGGAGTGCCCCAATTAAGAGAAAGAGTATTTATAATCGGTGTAAGGAATGATATTCAAAAAAAATATGGTTTCGAATATGTATTACCTAATCCAACTCATGATGGGAAAATAAAACCTTTTGTCACATTGAAAGAAGCAATTGGGGATTTACCTCTCAAAGCAGTTGATGTTTTTGAAAGCTCCTATTCATCCATTTACATGAGTAGAAATCGGAAAAAAACTTGGGAAGACCAAAGCTTCACAATTCAAGCAAGTGGGCGACAAGCGCCTATGCATCCTCATGGATTGCCTATGAAAAAAATTAGTAAAGATAAATGGACTTTTGAAGGAGAATTTAATAGAAGGCTTTCTGTTAGAGAGTGCGCACGTATTCAAACTTTTCCTGATTGGTTTGAGTTCTCAGGAGGGGAAAAAGACAGTGTTTCTTTGTCTCATAAACTTAATGAACAATACAAACAAATTGGGAATGCAGTGCCTGTATATTTAGCTGAGAAAATTTCAAGACCTATTATTGAATTTATGTCGAAAAAAATGTTGTAGAGCTATTTAAAACATGTCGATTTTAATAACTAAATTTATGTCTTGTCGTTAGTTTAATTAACGGGTGTTCCTTGATGAAAATATAGTTTCCAGCTGCTGTTTTGATATTTCCAAACACTACTACGCAAACTTTTTTCATCGGTTGTATGGTTCCATAATGTATAAGTCGTCAATTGACTTTTTTTCCCTAAAGAATGCGACTCGAATTCTAAAATTTCATATTGGTCGGCAGGCAATGAGGCGCTCAAATAATCTTTTTTCTGCGTCTTCTTTCCTGATTTACCAAATTCCAGATAGTTTTCATCCAACAAATTTAAGATTTTAGTCATAGTTGAACGATTTTCTGCGTTTAGATGTATCATTTCAAGTTCATAAAAATTGCAACTCTGCTTTGGCATCATTATTTTTCTCCTTAAAACCTAGATTTTAAGCCCATTATAGCACTCTTTAAATGAATCTCCCTAGACTTTCACCTTTACTTTAGGTAAAATAGGAATGTCAGTTTATAAAAAAGTAAATTACCGGATGGTGAAATAAAAATGACAGATAAACCTGTTAAAATCAGACTGAAACATGTCACAAAACAATATGATTTACTTAAAAACAAAACAGAAAAGATTACGGCAGCACTTTTAAATAAAAAAACCGATAGTTTTTGGGCCCTCCGCGATGTAAGTATCGAAATTCGTGACGGCGAAACAGTTGGGCTTATTGGGATTAATGGATCTGGTAAGTCAACAATTTCAAGCATCATCTCTGGTGTCATCGTGCCAACATCTGGTGAAGTAGAAATAAACGGGGAGGCTTCTTTAATTGCGATACAAGTCGGACTTAAAGGACCACTTACTGGCATTGAAAATATTCGTTTGAAACTGCTTATGCACGGATTGACGAATAAAGAAATTGAAGCACAAATTCCATCGATTATTGATTTTGCGGATATTGGTGATTTTATCAACCAACCAATTAAGAACTATTCGAGTGGAATGAAGTCGCGTCTTGGTTTTGCGATTTCGGTTCATTTAGACCCTGATATTCTTGTTATTGATGAAGCACTATCAGTTGGAGACCAGACGTTTTATCAAAAATGTGTGGATAAAATTAATGAGTTTAAAGCGCGCGGGAAAACAATTATTTTCGTTAGCCATTCCATCACACAAATTAAAAATTTATGTGACCGTATTGTATGGATGCATTATGGGCGAATTCGCGAAGATGGTGATAAAGAAACCGTTTCAGAGTCGTATATTAATTTTGTAAATTGGTATAATAGCATTACGAAAGAAGCGAAGAAAAAATACATTGCGGATCGCCGTGAGGAACAGAAAATCGGGCTCGGACTTTCTGAAGAACGTAAGAAGCCGAATCAAAAAACGATTTCAAAAACGAATGTATTTATCGCTTGTTTTATTGCCGCATTAACCATTTTCTTCGGTTACTTAGTTGCAAGTGGTACATCATTTATGGGCTTATTCGCTGATGACTCGCCCCAAGAGCAAATCATTAGCCAAGCACAGTCAAATGAAAAAGTACCGATAAAAAAGTTTGAATAAATTTCAAATTGAAGAAGAAAGCAAAACTCATTTGGAATGACATCATTTTATCTAGTAAAAGTGTTTTAAAAGACTTGCCAAATGATGTAGGAGTATTTAACACGAGAGAATTAAATAAGCATAAATCAAGTAATGACCGTTTTTCAAGGTGGTATTATTACAAGATTTATGCTTTTTTGTTGTCCTAATTTATTTTTCCTTTAGTTCTTCCTCAAGGCGCAGTCGTTGTACTTTCATTGTAGCAGTGCGAGGAATGTCTTCGTAAGCCATGATGATAGGTTCATTGATATGTGGGAGATCGGTTAGTTCGTTAAACCAGGTGTCCCAATTCATTTCATAGCCGTCGCATACGGAGATAATGGGTTGCGGACTGCCGTCTTTGCCGCGAATAATCACGACTTCATCAAGAAATTCGAGGGAATCTAGCAGTTTGTCCTCAATGGCTAGGGTGCTTTCGATATTTTCAACAAGGTCGACTTGGCGATCAAGCAGGAATAGGGCGCCGGCCGCATTTTTCACGCCGTAGTCGCCACTGTCCCACCACAAATCATATGTATTTGAAGCGAAGCGTGCGTCTTCTTTGAAATAGGTGAGGGCTCTTCCTTTTGAAAGCATGTGGATATTACCAGGCGTGCCGTTTGAAACGGGCTCGCCTTTATCATTTACGATTCGAACTTCAGTAAGACCTTTCATTCCGTAACCCATGTTACGGGCGTCAAGGTTTTGAAGGCTCTTTTTAGTGTGAAAACGTAAAATCATTGGCCCGCACTCGCTTTGACCGTAAACTTGCATGAAAACTGGCCGTTTTTCGGAAGAAGTATTTAAAAAAGTGGCCATGGTTTCTTTGTTGATGGCATCAAATGTGGAGTGATAATATTTGACGGACTTGAAGGTTTGCGGCTTTTCGCGAGCGAGCGATACCCACTGAACAAAATTATTTGGGTGCGTTTCGACAATTTTCGGCTGGAATTTGCTAAAGATTTCCGCCACATGCTCTTTATTCGGGTTGGCAATTGGAAGTAGCGGGAAACCTTGTGACATTAGGGATGAAATGCCAATGTTAAAACGTGAATGAACGGGCGAAATATGAAAAGCAGCTAATTCTTTTTCACGAATGAGGCTTAAAATATTGCGCTGCCATTTGACGCGCCAGCCCATGGAGTTTGCGCTATGGGCGATTAATTTGGGAATCCCAGTAGTGCCAGATGTGTGTGTCATATAGGAAATCATATCTTTTGGGAGCTCTTCTTGTTGCGCGACTTTTTCTACGGAGAGGTTTGTAAGTTCTTCCACGCAAATTAATTGGTCAGCGGTTAAATTGGAGATGGCGCGTGCTTTATCTGCCGTTACTTCGTCAAAAAGTAAGAAAGGCAAATCTAAGCGTTCAGCTAAAATTTCCATCGTGGAAGTAGGTAGGTGTGGTGAAATCATTGCGGGGACCGCCCCGAGGTAACTTGCGGCCACGGCGAATAAATAGGTGTCAAATTTGGCGGATTTATAAATAATGATTTTGTCGGCTTTTTTGACACCAATTTTTTTTAACTTTGTGGCCTTTTGCACAATTGACTCTAAACAGTCAGCATAAGTCGTTTCTAGACCAAGATCTGGAAATCCGGCGAGCGTTTCATCAAAGAAAATAGGGGTGTTTGGGAAACGCTCTGCGGATTCTTTGAAATTAGTAAACAAATTTAACGGGACATAGGGATTATTCATACAAGTAACTCCTTTAATTAAGATGAGTTTATTATAACATCAAATGCTCAATCTTTTTGGTTTAAACTTTGCATGAATTCACTGTGAGTTTTCCAACTTAGAATTACACTACTGTCGATTTTATTTAAAGCATCATACAAGTAGCTGAAAATTTTCAATTCGTTCCGAACGTTTGGGTTGATGCATGATATGAGAACATTTTGAATGACTTCACCTTCAATTTGGACGGTGTGTTTTAAATGGACAAAGATGCCTAGAAATGGTGTACCGCGATTTGTTGTGCAGTGTGGAACGGCCAAATGGTTAATAACCAAATTGTTTTCTTTTGATTCCCGACTTACAATTTTTTCCCGTTCGAAGGTCGACAAAATCTCTTTTTGAACAAGAAAAGCCGTTAAATCTTGAATCACAGTTTGCCAACTCGCATCTTTTTCGTTGTGGAATTCGGTGGCAAATGCTTCCGGGAAATAATCGTCTAGATGCCTTTCAATATCGATTTTTTCAAGCAATTCGCGAATCGTCCGTAAATCTGTTTCTGTCAAAATTTGCCTAATTGTGAAGCATTCAGTTGTCAGTTGTGGCGCGGCGCTGTCTTGGTTGTTTAAGACCAGTTTAATAGCGCGATTTTGAACCAAATCTTGCAGTTCTAAGACATTCATCGCTAGTTTAACGTTCACATCTGGAATGGCGCGCTCAATTGTTTGTTTATTAATGCTTGCAATCGCATATTGGTTGGAGAAAAGCACAAGCTCTGTAGGCGCCGTCTTGATGCGGTCCATCGCACAAGAGAAATACAAGCCAATTAAATCAATATCATAAATTTGAATAGAGAAAGTTTGTTTAACTAGACTAATAAAATGAATGCTAAGATCAAAAGCAAGCGGATAAAGTGCCTTAATATTTGCGATATTGTGGAGTTTCCTATCCGCTAAAATAACCGGATAGGAAACACTTCGCTTTAGATGTCCAGCAAGGCTCGTCGCCAGTTCCATATCATAAACCGGTGTCTGATGCTCTTTACAAGTAAGTTGCAATAATTCTAAAATCTTTTTGGTTGAAAGCGATGCAATCATTTTATTTTGTTCCAAGAGAAAAGTTTGTACCATACTACCGATATTACTCGCACAAGGAATGCCCGATTGTTCTAAAATATCGTTAATTTTTGAATTAGGAAAATCGGTTTTATAATGTAGCGCATAAATTGCTAGACAAATACTGGCAATTTGAGCTGAATGGGCGTGTTCATAAGCGAACGCGTGACGTTCATGGCGTATGTTTTCTGTCAAGCTGTCAAAAACAGTAGGCGCCAACCCGAGTTTTGTTAAAAAGAAAGCGGGTTTTTGCAAAATCAAATTGGCAAGCAGTATAATTTTGCGGGATTTAGGCTCATCCAAAAAATGACCGTAATTTTTTTTTCGATAGGATTGAAAGCCGTTTAGCGTAACTTTGTTTTAATGACGTCATTTTATCGCTTAAAATCGGTTTTGATAAAAATAAGGTTTCAGATAAGTCATCGAGCGTGACAAAATCACGTGTTGCTAACTCAAATAAAAGGAGTTCTGCATCGCTTGCTGTGCGTTTTATAAGCTGATTAAAACTATTTTCGTTTGAAATTGTAAGCGAATAGCCGTTTCCAACCGAAGTGATTTGCGCAACTAAAATGAGTTCATCATTTAGCGCTTGAATATCTCGTAAAATGGTTCTTTTTGAGGCAGACAATTGCTTGGCAAGCTCTGGACCAGTTTGGTTCTGGTGGAGCAGTAGTTGAATCAAGTTCATTTGTCGCTCGTTCAAAGTTGTTCACCTCCTAATTTAAAGCTTTTTTCATACGATGAAGTCCATCTATTAGTTTACTTTCTGGGCAGGCTATATTTAGGCGAAGGAAGCCCTTGGCTCCGTACACGGCACCTGACATGACGGCTACTTTTCCTTTTTTGACTAGCGCTTCTTGCACGGCGTCATCCGTCAAATTTAAGCCGCGCACATCGAGCCAAGCGAGATATGTGGCTTCTGGTTTCGAAAATGCGATGTCTGGTAACTCGGTCGAAAAGAAATCGCGCACGAGGTTCATGTTTTTATCCAAGTAAAGAAGAAGTTCATCAACGTAGCTTGCTCCCTCATTATACCCCGCGATTAGCGCGTGCATCCCTAGAATACTAACCGATGAGAGTGCGTCCCGACCTTTTAATATGCGCAAAAAATCTTCCCGAAGTGCCTCGTCTGGAACGAGCAGATAGGAGCCGATGAGCCCCGGTGTATTCATCGTTTTACTCGCAGATGAGCAAATTGCAACTCGCTCTATCCCAAGGCTAAGAACCGGTGTGTAAGTAGAACCAGGATAAACAATATCCATATGAATATCATCTGAAATCAGAAAAACATCATTCGCTTTACAAAGGGCCATAATTTTTAAAAGCTCTTCTTTAGTAAAAACACGCCCAGTAGGGTTGTGCGGATTTGTTAGTAATAAAATTTTAGCCGTTTGAAGTTCCCTTTCAAGTGTGTGAAAGTCAATTGTATAACGTCCATTTTCAAGAAGCAATGGATTTAAGACGAGTTCACGTTTTTGTTCCTTAATGATATTAAAAAAAGCATCATAAAGTGGGGAGAAGACGACAATTTTATCATCTGGACGACTATTCAGCTCGATTAATACAGAAATTGCATAACAGACGGTGGGACTATAAAGGACCCATTCTTCCTTGAAATCTACATTAAACCGATTTTTATACCAGTTAGTGATACTTGATTTAAAGGCGTGATGATTCCATCTTGAATAGCCAAAAATACCGTGTGAAACGCGTTCACTAACGGCTCGAATAACAGGTTCTGGCGCTTTGAAATCTGTATCTGAAATAGAAAATGGTAATAAACCTTCCTCCGAAAATCGGTCCTGAATATAATCCCACTGCGTACAAAACGTATTTCTTCTGTCAATAACTTGGTCGAAATGATAGGTCATTAAAAAGCCCCTTTCTACTAGGCAAGGAAGCTTAAATTTAAGCTTCCTTCATACTGCTGACAAACTGCCATTTTCGTCACCGGCACCACCGCTCCGATGCGCTCCACTTCGGCACTCGGCTTTGCCTAGAATCTCACCATTTGTCAGCCGTCTGATTTTGCGTGGATCGTTTTGTTTTGTGTAAACTTTAAGTTTTTCTTCAAGCTTCCTTGTTTGTATTAAAACTGACTAATTTCCGTATGAATGGACGAGTTATATGTGTTGATAAATGAGGAAATGAGTTGCATGGTTACGTCATAATCATACCTAGAAATCATGCTTGAATTGGCATGTAAATAGCGTGTTGCTAATGTGAAGGCAATGACCGGACGCCCGGCTGCCATTACGTTGTAGCGTCCACCATCTGTTGCGCCGGTTTTCAGCGTACAAAATTGCAACGGGACATCCAGTTTTCCTGCCAAAGTTTTAAAAGCTTTTGTCAGTTTTTTGTGTGCGAGATAGCGTTTATCGAAGAGCGGAATGCCAGCACCACCGCCAAGTTTTAGCGGAAAGTGAATGGGATTAATGTTTGGCGTATCGCCAGCCACAAGTGTATCTAAAATAATCGCAATATCAGGTTCGATTTTTTGAACCGAAGTTTGCGCGCCCCGAAGTCCGACTTCTTCTTGTACCGTGGCAACACCGTAAAGAGTTGCATCAACATTGTCAAACGCTTTAAAAATTTCAACCATAAGCGCGCACCCCGCTCGGTTATCGAGTGATTTTCCAAGTATTTTATCATCCGAAAGCAGAGCGAAATTAGCTTCTGGGGTCACAAAATCCCCGATATTAACCCCTTTTTTTAATACGGCTTCATAAGAATCTGCGCCAATATCAATAAACATCTCTCTAACTTCAGCAGGTTTTTGCTTTTCCGTTTCAGAAAGTGCGTGCGGGGCAACCGACCCAATAATTCCTAGAACTTTTTCCCCGTCCGCCGTGCGAATTTGAACGCGGTGATTTAATAGACTTTGGCTCCAAAATGAACCTACTGTGTCAAAATAAATAAAACCGTTTGCTGTAATATGTTTAACAATGAAGCCGACTTCATCCATATGTGCCACAATGGCAATTTTTGGTCCACTAGAGCCTTTTTGTGCAATAAAACTACCTAAACCATCGTAACTAATAGTGTCTGCTGCACTTTCCAATTCTTCCTTTAAAATTTGTCTTACTTCTTCTTCGTCACCGCTGACGCTAGATGCTGTCACCAGTCGTTTCAGTAAGTTTGTCTTCATCTTTTAGTTTCGCCTCTTTCCGTTTCAACCAAATCGATTTTAACGTAATAATCAAGAAAATATTTAACGCAAGCCCAATGAAGAGCGCCAAATAGAACCAGTACCACGGCGACATAAGTCCGATTAACGGATCAAAAATCCCAATTCCTGGTGCCAAACGTTCCACACCAAACATAATCGTTAGAACGCCTGCAATTCCGCCACTAATTGTATTCGCTGTAATCATTGGCAGTGGTGCGGCAAGTGCATATGGAATCGCGGGCTCTGTTGCAACGGTAGCCCCAACAATGATGGAGCTTATGGCAGCACCTTTTTCTTGTTTAGTAAACAGGCGCGGCGCAATAAACGTAGCAATACCAGCGGCCATTGGTGGCATAAGTGCCACAACGCCAACAATTGCATACCAATCGTAAATCCCTTTATCCAAAAGAGCAAAGCAGAAGAACCATGCTGTTTTATTAATCGGTCCGCCCATATCAAAGGCAAGCATGGCACCGACTAGGAAGGCCGCAGCAAATTTCATCGATGCTGGAATCGTATTTAGGAAGTGAAGCATGCCGTCCATCATACCACCCATCAAAGGCCCAAGAACGTAGTAGGTTAAAATACCAAAAACAAATAAAGTGACGAAAGGAATAATCATCGAACCGAGGAGCGGCTGAAGTGCCTTGCCTAGTTTCACTTTACGGAAGTATTTGACAAAGTAGCCGACACCAAGACCGAGTACGACTGCACCGAGAAAACCCGCGCCTGATTGTGTACCAAGCATCGTATTATCATTGGCTAAATAAGTGACCAAAAAAGCAGGTGCAAATGCTGGCTTATCGCCAATGGAACTTGCAATATAAGCACCCATAATCGGAATCATAAATTTAAATCCTAAGTAACCAATGGATTCAACAATCCAAGTAAATGACGGATCACCGTTTGTCATATCCGTATAAGGCATACCAAATTGAACAAGCATATTGGCAATGGCAACAAGCAAACCGCCCCCAATAACGAACGGAAGTGCCGCTGAAACACCCGCCATAAGATGTCCCATGACAGAACCAGATGGTGTCTCCTGTTTGCCCATTTTAACGGCTTGGTCACTGCCAAAAGTTGTGGCTTTGCCATCTAAATCATCAAAAAGAGTTTCAATTTGCTTTAGCGCCTCAGAAACCTTTATCTCCACTACTTTTTTTCCAGCAAAACGGAAATAATCATCTTCGCTAATTGTGCGCCCTAGCGCTAAAATGACGTAATCCGCCGCTTTAATTTCTGCTGGTGTTAAGTGATTTTCAACACCACTTGCACCTTGCGTTTCTACCTTAATCGTGTGTCCAAGCGATATGGCTTTTTGCTCCAATGCCTCAGCCACCATATACGTGTGGGCGATGCCAGCGGGACAATTCGTGATTGCTACAATTTTCAAACTAAACCTCTCCCTTTTTTAAGAAATTACTGATCGAATGAGACTTGAAATTTGATTCTCCTCACTCGTTTTTAATGCGCTTACAAAATTGGTGTCGATGAGTTTTCTGCTAAGTTTTGCTAGCAGTTTTAAATGTTCTTCCCCACCGTTTGATGGAACCATTAAACAAATAAAACAAAATACAGGTTCTCCGTCCAGCGCTTGCCACTCAATTTGTTCCTTGCTTCTGAAAAACAACACGCCAACTTCCTTTACAGCATCTGACTTGGCGTGGGGGATAGCAATGCCTCCGCCAAATCCGGTAGTGGATTCTTGTTCACGCTTACATAAATCTTCAAAAAATAATTTTGTATCGTTTACTTTTCCCGTTTGGTAAGCTACTTCAGTAATGTTGCTTAAAATTTCCTCTTTCGTTTTTCCTTCTAATTGTAAATTAATACCATTTTCTACCATGATTGTCATCATTATCACTCCAATTTCTATCAATCAGGATCCTGATTTCATTATAGGAAAGAATCCATTTTAGAAACAGCACGTTTTTGTCACTGGGAGGGTGACATTTTGTGAAAGAATCGGTATAATAGCTTCCGAACGAGTAGAAAGAAGGGGCAAACATGAAAAAAAGCATGATGCTAAGAGCGATTGAAACTGTCACGAAAGTCGCGCATGTAAGGAAAATCTGGGATACAGAAGGGGAGGCTCTTCGAAAAAGTATTCTTAAAAAACAACAAAAAGCTGCATTACCAACTAAACTTGAAAAGAAATATGCTGTTTCAAAATATGAAATAGGCAAACATTCTTTTTTTGAAATAACACCTCCAAAAAAGACGGCACAAACGATTATCTATTTGGCTGGTGGTGGTTTTGTTCTGCCCATTACATCACTACACTACGAATTTATTGCGCAAATTGTCGAAGAAACCGGTGCCCGCCTAGTGGTACCAAATTATCCGCTAGCACCTCATTATCATGTAGATGATGTTATGGCGTTTTTAAAGGAAGTCTATTTGAAGTATCAAGATGGGCATGTGTCGCTCGTAGGTGATTCAGCTGGCGGAGCCGTTGCCATGTCATTTGTCCAGTTTTTGAAGCAAGAAAAACTCACTTTACCCCAAAAAGTGGTTGGAATTTCTCCGTTTATGAATTTTTGCCTAGATAATCCCGCTATTTATGAAGTTGAAAAACGTGATAATGTTGTGGGGACGACAGCGCTAAAGGAGATTCGTTCATGGTACGCGAACGGACGAGACTATACAGATAGCCTTGTGAGCCCATTTTTTGGTGACTACACGGGTATCGCAGAAATACTCATTGTATCGAGCACGCGCGACATTACAAACCCGGACACACACCTTTTTGCGGAAAAGGGACTGCCAAATGTGACCTATTACGAGGCAGGTGAGCTCCCCCATATTTATCCGCTTTTCGAAATCCCAGAAGCGGCAGAAGCCCGGGAGCTGATTTTTAGTTTTCTGGCGAGGATTTAAATGGGTGTCAGATTATTTGAAAAAGATAAGGCCGAGATGCTATACAAATCTGAGGAATAAATAAGGACAAAACGCGTTTAGAGTAGCGCGTTTTGTTTGTGTCTAGTAAGATAGAATAAATAAAAGTTTTTTGAAATGAGGAGATAAAAATGATTGGACCAAATCCAAATGTGCTTTATCCAAATCCCGCTATTCGTTCGGTTGCGTTTATTAAAAATTGCGTGACAAATCCAAATATTATAGTGGGGGATTATACGTACTATGACGACCCAGACGGACCAGAGAAATTTGAGGAGCATGTGGAGCATTTATATGATTTTCTTGGGGATAAATTGATTATCGGAAAATTTTGTGCGATTGCCAAAGGTATTACATTTATTATGAACGGGGCGAACCATCGTATGGCTTCTGCGACAACCTATCCTTTTAATATTATGGGTGGTGGCTTTGAAAAGGTGACGCCGCAATTGTCTGATTTACCGTTTAAGGGCGACACAATTGTTGGAAATGATGTCTGGATTGGACAAAATGTAACGGTGATGCCAGGTGTTCAAATTGGGGACGGGGCCATTATTGCTGCGAATTCTGTGGTCACTAAAAACGTGGGAGCGTATGAAATCTACGGCGGGAATCCTGCACGGAAAATAAAAGACCGCTTTTCTAAAGAGATAACGCTTTGTTTAAAAGAACTCGCCTGGTGGGACTTCCCAAACGACAAGCTGGCTGGAAATTTAGAAATATTGTGTGATACGGATTTGACGCTTGGAAAATTGCAGGGGATAAAATAGTAAAGACTAACCCCCTTAGTATAAAATGCCTTTTAAAGCTTCTAAACTAAGGGGATTAGTTTACATATCTTTTTCGCTAGAAATATCTGTTGTTTGAGTACTTATATAATCTAAATTTGAAAAGACACTATTATTAAGTTTTACATATCTAAAAGCTAATAAGTGGCCTTTTTTGTCACTAACATTAGTAAAAGCAAACTCTTTTTCATTTATTTGAAATTTAAAATATAAATCTAAGTCTGTGTAATAGAGGGTGACATAATACTTGTCATTTATTTTTTCTTTATCCACAATACTGTAGAATCCTGTAACGGTGTTCCCGTCCCAATTGGATATTTTTAGGGAGAAAACTATGCCAAATAGAACTACAAAAGTTGCGATAAATGCTCTGATGAAAAAACGCTTTTTAAACAGCTTGATTATGAGCAATATACCTAAACAAAGTAGTGCAACATTGCTGATGATAATACTAATCAAAAATAAGGTTGAAAAATCTTCTTCAGAGTATAGGAATACAAAAGCTGAAGATATGGCTATTGTTATTGTTAATAAGAGAGTTAACAAGAAGTAAATTATCGTTTTCATAAAATTATTCTCCTGAATTTTAATTCGTGATATTTTTTGTTTTCTCAGCACTGTGATCATTATAGGCTCCTATAACAACTGAAACACCAGATCCAGAAATAGATACACTCTTTGCCCCCGGTTTAGCATGTGCATATTGTGTTACTACTTTACGAGAAGTTCCTCTTTTCTTAGTTTGGAATAATTGCGTCTTTACTGTGCCACTTTTAACTCTCCAAAAACTACCTGATTTATTTTTGCTTTGTGAAAAGCTGAAAATTAATCCTTTATTCGGGCTAGTTTTAGTAGATGCAGTTTGTTTGCTTAATTTATTATTGAACCAACCACCTGTCCTAGCATCTCTAATACCATAAGTCAGATTTGAATAGTTGTATCTATTATTAAAATCACCAGACCAAGCCATTCCAATTTTATCAGAATTACCAAATGACAAAAAAGACTTTTTCCAAGTAAAAGAATTAGAAATATCATATACGGGCTGTGTTTTCGTTGATTTATTAACTACTGTTAAACTGAAACTCATTTTTGAAGTAGATATTGTTCCAGAAGATGTAACTGTATCGTTTTCTTCCAATTTTTCAGGTGCATTTTCTGGAGTGCACTCTAGTGCTTCTTGAAGAACTGCGTATTCAACATTTGAAACATGTAAATCTTCTTTAGACATTTCTTTAAGGTCTTCAAGTTCCTTTTGTACTTCTTCTATTTCTGCTTTATCCATCCCAGAGTCTATTAATTCTGTTTCGGGTGTAGTGAGAAATTCTTCTATAAATTCAATATTATCCGTAGTAACGTTACCATTTTCAATTTCTATACTTTCTGGATTTTCTAAAATGGTTTGCGCGTAATCATTTAACTCTGTTTCTGATAAACTAGCAACTACATCAGGATTATAGCCAAATTTAATTAAAGTTTGCTGTGCGGCAACACTGTCAATATTGTTTGCATATACAGTATTGCTCATCCCTGAGCTTATAACTATAATAAGTAGTACAGCCACTATTTTTTTCATCTCCTCATCTCCTTTTTCGTCAGTATATAATAATTATTTAAAAAAGTAAATAGACCTAAGCCAAAAGATGTGACATTGAAGACCTTTAAATTTAATTTATATCATGATATGATTTAGTTTATCAGTCGATTTAAACAGAAAGGGAAGGTTTTATGGGGAAAAAGGCTTATATAATAGTTGTTAGTTTGTTTATTTTTACTTTTATTGTGTCAAACTTATTTGCTACGACTAAAGATTCAGTTATAAATAGAGAACAATGGGCATTACAAAATATCGGGGAGAAAATACAAAATCAGATAGGTGTTAAAGATGTAGATTTAAAAGCAGAATTTTTATGGGATATTACATTAGGGAGTCCAGAAGTTGTTGTAGGTGTTTTAGATACAGGAATTAATGTAGAATTGGCAGCAATTTCAGATAGTATTTTAGATAAGGGTTATAATTTTTACTCAGGTAATAAAGACTTATATTCTGACTTCACAAAGGATTATCACGGGACAGCGATAAGTTCGATTATTGTCGGCGCACATAAAAGTGAAAATCCTGTTTGGGGAATCGCCCCTAAAACACGTATACTTCCATTAAAGTTTATGGAGGGGAGAAAAGGAAGCATAAAAAAAGCAATTAAAGCTATTGAATATGCTGGAAGAAATGGGGTAGATATCATAAATTGTAGTTGGGATACTGAGCAGTATAATCAGGAATTATATGAAACTATTAAAGAACATAGTGACATCCTTTTTGTTGTCTCAGCTGGAAAGAAGGCTGAAAATTTGAATGAGGTTCCAGTATATCCGGCTTGTTATAATTTAGATAACGTTATTTGTGTTGGTGGCGTCGAGAATAATGGAAAAATATCCGAATTATCTGGTTTTGGAAAAGAAAATATGGTTTTCGCACCAGGAGGGAATATACTAGCTTTAGATCCAAATAATGAAAAAATTTATGTTGATGGAGCTTCTTTTGCAACGGCTTATATTTCAGGTGTTTGTGCTTTAATAGAGGCAGAATATCCAAACATTACAACGCAACAATTAGCTAGTATTCTTAAAAAGAACAATAACGAATCGATAATAGATGTAAAAAAACTTGTTAATGATGTGAAACAAATAACGAACTGAATTTTATTAAAATTAGAAAGGGGGGATTATAGGTATTAAAAAAAGGAAGACAAAAAATAGAATTGAATTTTTGAATAACTTGATTTGGAAAATAAAAAAGCATAAGTCCATCATAAAAACATAATATAAAATGAGGTGATTAGTTTGTCGAAGATTATAATTGGTGCTGGTGAGACGAAACACGTGGGCTGGATTGTAACACAGGAAGCCGATTTTAACTTGCTTAGTGAGAGAGACTGGGAGAAACATGCTGAGCATGGTATAGATGCTATATTGATGGAACATGTGTTGGAGCATTTAACATTAGAGGAAGGGAAGCGCGCGATGAAATTTGCTTATCAGTATTTAAATGATGGCGGATATATTCGCGCAGCCGTTCCAGATGCTTTTTTTCAGAATGAAGCTTACCAAAATTTAGTCCAAATTGGTGGCCCAGGTCCCAAAAATCACCCAGCAGCAAGCCATAAAATTGTGTATGATTACTGCACATTTTCTTCTGTTTTTACGGAAAACGGCTTTTCAGTAACACTCTACGAATACTGTGATGAAAAAGGGAATTTTCATTATCGCTACTGGAATCCAGATGATGGCATGGTTGGGCGCTCGTTCCGTTTTGATACACGAAATAGCCCGGATAAACTTGGTATGGTATCTATCATTTTAGATGCACATAAGGAATTTGTAGTGTAAATCTTTGAATTACATAAAGCCACCCCTCTAAATGGGGGTGGCTTTATATTAATCTAAGTCTACATTATGATACACTTTCTGTACGTCTTCCAAATCTTCTAGCGCATCAATTAGTTTTTCAAATTTTTCTAAATCGTCGCCTTCTAAAGTGACCTCGCTTTGTGGGAGCATTTCGATTTCTGCCACTGTGAATTCTTCAATTCCAGAAGCTTTAAGCGCTTCTTGTACGTTGTGGAATTCAGTTGGTTCTGCATAGATAATCGCTTGACCATCTTCATCGATAATGTCACGCACGTCAACATCTTGTTCCATCAATAATTCAAGTAGTTCTTCAGAATCTTTGTTTGCCACGCCGAAAACGGCTGTGTTGTCGAACATGTAAGCAACAGCACCACTCACACCCATGTTTCCACCGTTTTTATTGTATGCCGCGCGGACATCACTCGCGGTACGGTTGACGTTATTGGTGAGTGCATCCACGATGACCATGGATCCGTTTGGTCCAAAGCCTTCGTACCTTAGTTCGGAATAGGTTTCATCGCCTGTTCCTTTTGCTTTTTCAATCGCACGGTCAATGATGTGTTTTGGCACGTTGTAAGTTTTCGCACGCTCGATAACAAAACGTAACTTTTGGTTGGCGTGAGGATCAGGTTCACCTTGTTTTGCAGCAACATATATTTCAATCCCAAACTTTGCATAAATTCGACTGTTATTTGTATCTTTTGAAGCTTTTTTTTCTTTAATATTTGCCCATTTACGGCCCATAAGAACACTCTCTTTCCATATTTACGTTAAAAACACTAATTTTATTATATCGGGTTAAAAGCGATTTGTTAAGCAGAAAATAAAAAAGCATTGTGAAATTGTGAGTATTTGGGCTATAATGAAGGAAATGAATGGAGGAATGTGTTTAAAATGTCAAATTTGCCAAATTGCCCAGAATGTAAATCAGAATATACTTACGAGGACCGTGGACTTTTTATTTGCCCAGAATGCGGTCATGAGTGGAGCGCGGAAGCGACAGCAACAGATGAGACAGAACTTGTTGTGCGTGATGCCAACGGGAATGAGCTAACAGACGGCGACACGGTTTCAGTCATTAAAGATTTAAAAGTAAAAGGAAGCTCCTCTGCTTTAAAAATTGGGACAAAAGTTAAAAACATTCGATTAGTCGAAGGCGACCACAATATCGACTGTAAAATTGATGGCTTTGGTGCCATGAAATTAAAATCTGAATTTGTGAAGAAAATATAAAAAAAGTGGAAATTCAATTCGAATTTCCACTTTTTTTAGTCGGACTATTTCTTACAAACCGCCATAAAAAGATCCGCATCTTGCTTCATAAATACATTTTCACCATGATGGAAAATATTAATTTCAGTAGACGAAAAACCCACTTCCTGTAGCAAATTGCGTAGCTCGGAAGCAACGAAACCATTATGAACTTTTGGATGGTAAACGGCTTCGTTTTTATCAAAATCGACGATAATTAAGCGTCCAGAAGCATTTAAACTGTTGTAAAATTGTTGCAAAATCAATTTTGTATCGGGAATGTGGAGTAAAACTAATGAAACAACGATAATATCTACTTTTTTTGCCAAAAGTTCTTTCGTTAAATCTGCAACCTCTGCTTTAGCATTTGAAATGGAATTTTTTGCAATTTTTTCTTGAATTATTTCCACCATGTTTGGAGAAGAATCAACGAGTAAAATATCTTTTACCAAATCCGCAAGCGCTAAACCAACGAGACCCGTTCCACTGCCATAATCTAACAACGTTTTTTCCTGTGCATCTAACAACTCCGAACGAATTTGTGTAGAAATCACTTGTGCAAGGCTAATTCGGTCAGAAGAATCATATTTTCTCGCCATTTCTTGAAAAACATTCTTTTCCATAGAATACCTCCTAAAAAAACAAAAACATGGTTTACTTACCCCAAATTAGGGCAAACCATGAGTATTCCTTGTCTATACTTATATTATACCAAATAAAAAATTAGAATTATAGACTGTTTATTATCTTTTTTGATTGCTATAATAAATCTACTTTGAAAGAGGAGGAAATCAGATGGGTACATTTGTTTATGATTTTCAGGAGATTGATCAGACGAAATTTCCTTTAGTTGGAGGAAAAGCAGCGAATTTAGGTGAGCTTAGAAAAATTCAAAATATCCGCGTCCCAGCAGGTTTTTGTATTACAACAGAGGCTTTCCAAAAAATGATGCAAAACTCAAGTGAGATACAAGACGCGCTCATCCAATTAAATTCCTTAAAAATCGACCAACAAAAAGCGATTCGTGAAACTTCCCAATTGATTCGTCAGGCCATCTTAAATCAAGCGATACCAAATGAAGTAGCGGATGAAATTAAATCCTTCCTTAGAAGTTACGGGACTGATTTTGCCTACGCAGTGCGTTCAAGCGCGACGGCAGAAGATCTTTTGGGCGCATCATTTGCGGGGCAGCAAGATACATTTTTGAATATCACAGGAGAATCTGCCATTTTAGAACACGTACGCAAATGCTGGGCGTCACTTTACAATGAACGCGCCATTATTTACAGGATGCAAAATGGATTTTTAGATGAGCCGAAACTTGCCGTCGTGATTCAAAAACTCGTGCCAGCTACGGCAGCGGGCGTGCTATTTACAGCGGATCCGCTTTCTGGGAATCGCCTAGTCACAACGATAGACGCGAGTTATGGCTTAGGCGAGGGCCTCGTTTCTGGGCAAGTTCAGGCGGACGTTTATAAAACAAAAAACGGCAAGGTTACGTCTCGGCTGGTGGCGCAAAAAGAGGTCGCTTTTTTTACTCAGGGAGAAAATGGGGTTCAAAAACAAGCGCTTAGTGAAAAGTGGCGCGCCCAACAAGTGCTTTCAAATGAACAAATTTTGGAGCTTACTACCTTGGGTGAGAAAATTGAGCAAAGTTTTGGCTATCCGGTCGATGTGGAGTGGTGCTTATTTGACGACAAGTTTTATGTGGTGCAAGCTCGTCCGATTACGACGCTTTACCCGCTGCCGAAAAATGAAGATGCCGTCAAGCGAATTTATTTGTCAGTTGGGCACCAGCAAATGATGACCGAACCGCTCTTACCGCTTGGCATGTCCGTATATGTTGCAACGTCCTTTGGCGAGCGGTTTCAAGCAGGCGGACGTCTATTCGTTGACGTATTGCCGCAACTTATTCCACCTGAAAGGCGCTATGCAATTTTAGAAACACTTGGCTCAGAACCGCTAACAAAAGATGCGCTCGTTACGATTTTAAAACGAGATGATTTTGCCGAATTGACAGACGAATTTGATGAGGCAAAAATTGTCGCAAACAAAGAGAAAAAGCTAGCTTCTGTGCCAGAAACGGTAAATCTCGACCCGCAAATTGTACCTGCAATTGTGAAAAAGCGTGAAAATGTGCTACATGAATTGAAACAAAAGATTAAGACGTTAACTGGCGTCGAACTCATTCAGTTCATTCAAAATGATATTGCTGAAGTAAAAGGCTTTTTGTCGAGCAAACAGACGATTAGCGCCATCATGGCTTCCATGGATTCTGCCGCATGGCTAAATGAGAAAATGCAGGAGTGGCTGGGCGAAATAAACGCAGCAGATGTGCTCTCACAGTCACTTCCAGACAACATTACTTCCGAGATGGGTCTCGCCTTGCTTGACGTTGCTGACACGCTCCGCCCGTATCCCGAAATCATCGCCTTCTTGGCACAGGTACAAGATAAACATTTCTTAAAAGACCTCCCTCGTTTTAAAGGAGGAGAAGAAGTGCGCGCTACCATACTCGACTACCTTGAGGCGTATGGTATGCGCTGTGTCGGCGAAATTGATTTAACAAAACCGCGCTGGAGTGAAGAACCAGAAATACTTGTCCCAATGATTTTAAGCAACATTAAAAATTTCGAGCAAGGTGCCCGTAAAGAAAAATTTGATGTTGGATTAAATGAGGCATTAGACAAGCGTAATGAGCTATTAAACCGTCTTTTGGAACTTCCAAATGGTGAAGCGAAAGTGGCAGAAACAAGTCAGGTGATTGAGACGCTTCGAATGTTCAGCGGCTTCCGTGAGTATCCAAAATACGTTATGGTTACGCATTATTTTGTGTATAAGCAAGCGCTTTTAAAAGAAGCAGAAACTTTACAAAGTGCTGGACTTATCAAGCAAGTAGAAGATATTTATTACCTCACGCTTTCCGAGCTAGAAGACGTATTTCAAACGCAAACCATCGACTACGAGAAGATTCAAAAACGAAAAGCCGAATACGCCTTATACCAAACGCTAACACCGCCTAGAGTGATGACTTCAGACGGGGAAATTGTGAGAGGGGCGTATAAAACGGAAGACATTCCTAACGACGCTATCCCAGGGCTTGCCGTTTCTTCTGGTGTTGCCGAAGGACGCGCCCGAGTGATTACTAAAATCGAGGACGCCGCACTTGAACCGGGAGACATTCTCGTAACCACTTTTACCGACCCAAGCTTTACGCCTTTATTTCTTGGGATTAAAGGATTGGTCACAGAAGTCGGCGGTTTGATGACGCACGGCGCCGTCATTGCACGAGAATACGGCCTCCCGGCAGTTGTAGGCGTAGACGGCGTAACAAGCCAAATCAAAGACGGCCAAATGATTCGCATAAACGGCACAAAAGGGTATATTGAAATTTTGTGAAGTGTATGTTGCTGTTAAAAAGATTCAAAAAATAAAGTAAGGCTAGGTACTGGTTTTCTTATTTTTACCATGTAACAAGATTGCTAAAAAAGCCCCCTATCCCGCGAAACGGAGTAGGGGGGAAAGGTACTTCGATTGTTTTAACTTGGTTAGCAGTCTCGTGATAAAGGGTCTTTTTTATTTTATGAATTTTCTATATACTCAAACCTAGATTTTTAATATATCTAAGATGCTATCATTCTGCTCTAACTTTCATATGTTTTTTCATTCGCTAGCATCTTTAAGTGATTCTTCGACTAAAGTGCTTTTCCCTTCATAATACGCCGCCGTTTACTTTGGCATTTTTAAATCTTTTCTACCTCCTCAGTCTCAGAATCTAGCAAGATAGAATTCTAAGGCCTTGATTTCGTTGTCATAATAACTGCTTTCTCAGGTCTCTTCTTAATTTATAAGTCTTTTACTTCTAAACCTACGTTTTCATTAACCGCTTCACACATTGCTTCTTCTAATACATTGATTAAATTTCCCCCATTTGTTGTCACAAAGTACTGAGCTAAATTAGTTATATCACTACTGATATTCTCCCCCCAAGGCGGAGTTTCACTTAAATTCTCTACATCCCAAACAATCTTGTTTGAAGGGATTTTACTCAACTCTATTTTAATTTCTTGTAATTCTTTTTGAGCAAATTTAATTTTTTCTTTTGACCAATCACCTGCATACATCTCCTTCATAATGACTGGAAACTTGCTCCCCCAATTCATGTTTTCTAAATTCACACATATAGTTGAAAAAAATGAATGAAAGAAATCTCCTGTTCCAATAGGAAACCATAAAAAATCTACTTTGATGCCTACAGCCATATTACTCACCTCTTAAATATTATTTCTACATTTACACCAGATTTTTCTAGAATTTTACTTCTTTCTGCGAAATGAAGGAGGAGGAAATTTCACTTTGCTCGTGTTATTTACTGGTAGCTTGATTAGTAAGATTTGGCTTGCTATTCGAGGATTATCAGACAGTAAAGCACCTTTTTATAATGTTTTTAAATATTCTATCTCTTCTTCCGTCCATTTTTGATGAACTAGCTCAAAAATCTGTGTTGAAAGAGCAATTATTTTTCTCCACTCTGAACTTTCTGCTATAGAAGAACTATCCCAATTTTTCATTTGATCTATTGAAAGGTACATTTTTTGTAAAGTCTTTCCTTTTCCTAAAATATTGGCATCTATGATGCCTTCATTCAATAATCTATTTAATGTAAATTCACTTAAATAAGCAGGGGCTTCTATAGCAAATTCTTCAAGCAGATAATATTCAATCATTTCATCTGATAGATTCAATACTTCCGAATTAGAATGCTTCAATGTTTCTAGAAACAAGCCAAATGATTCTCCAACTCTTAACATAGTATTCTTACCTCTCTTCCAATTTAGTCCATTTGTATTACTGTTCCTCCATCATCAGGAGTTGGAATATATCCGTCTTCAACTTTATATATTTTTACTTTTTTTGTTTTTCCAGTTGAAAATCCGTAATATGAACCTTTATGAATACCTCCTCCACCATGATAGAAAACACTACCATTTGGATGAGTGAACTTCCAACCTGAACCATTCCGTCCATATACTCCCTCAGTCCACTCAGGTCCTAAAATTGATTTGATTTCTATTTTTGTACTTCCATACAATCGTTCTGGATTTGCTACTATACCATAAAAGGAGCTTGGTTTCCATTGAACATTTCCAGCACCATACTTATCTTTAAAATAATTATTCCAATCTTTTCCGAATTTAGGAGTCTCTGCACCAAACTCTGTTTTAGGCGGGTTAGCCCCATTGGCTTTCTCAAAACTAACACTCCCCCGCATCGCAGCCACACTCAACCCTAATCCCATCACTGCATCCGTAAGCCCCGATTCATCTAACGTTCCCTTCACCGATTGCACGTAAGCCGATGCTCGAAGCGTACCGCCAACTACCCCTGAATACTTCGAGCCATCCATGTAATAAATGCCTTTTTTCCAAGATTGATTGATTTTTTCATTTAGGTCTTCATTCGTTATAAT
>NZ_CAUYTK010000010.1:0-94577 GCF_963575625.1 Listeria tempestatis | reverse complement strand
CAGTAGCTCAGTGGTAGAGCAATCGGCTGTTAACCGATCGGTCGTAGGTTCGAGTCCTACCTGTGGAGCCATTTTTTTGTGCATTTTTAGTTGCCGCTTTAGCTCAGTTGGTAGAGCGCTTCCATGGTAAGGAAGAGGTCGCCGGTTCAAACCCGGCAAGTGGCTTCTTGGATATTCATTACCTCATAGGCCGGCTTAGCTCAGTTGGTAGAGCAACTGATTTGTAATCAGTAGGTCGCGAGTTCGACTCTTGCAGCCGGCATCAGAATTACATCTAAATGGTTAAAACCTTACAGCGACTAGTAAGGTTTTTTTGTTTATGATAAAGATAGATTGAACTTGCTATGTTTTTTTATTATACTAGTAGTATAAATTTTAAGGGAGTTGAGATTTTGAAAGATAAGAAGCGGCAAATCATAACAGAAGCAAAAAAAATTTTTCGAAAAAAAGGATATTTATTAACTTCTGTGGCAGATATTGTTGAGGCGAGTGGAATTTCAAAAGGGACTTTCTATAATTATTTTACTTCTAAAGAAGAACTGGCTATTGTTATTTTTAAACAAGAGTATTCTGTTCTTTATCAGAAGCTGGACCGGGCGATGGGAGACCAGGCGAAGGGATTGAAGGCGAACTTTGCGGATTGTGTGGAGCTTTTGATTACTTTTCATACGAAGAATGCAGAAATTTTGAACATTAGTTTTTCACAGGCGATGATTGATGATGATTTTAATCAGTTCTTAACGAGCGTTCGGGTGAGAAGTTTGGAATGGATTAAAAATCAGATTTTACTTGTGTATGGTGAGGATACTAGACCTTATGTAAATGATTTGACGATGCTACTTGCTGGGATGACATTCATGTTTGTGTTTGCGACTTCTAAGACGGAGGAGAAGGAACGACGGATACAGGGTGTTGTGAAGTATGTGCTGAACCGGATGGATGCAGTTGTTAGGGATTTGAAGGAAACAGCGGATATTTTGATTACAGAGCAAGATGTAGCGTGTTTTATTCCTAGCCATTTAGATTTAAAGAAGCGCAGAATGGTAGAACTTCGGAAAACAATTGATCAGCTGTTAGGGAAAATTGAAAAGCAGGATGTGGCGGAGTCGGATAAGTGGCAATATAAGGAGTCGCTAAATGCACTTCTTTCGGAAATTAATAATCGTGAAACACCAAGAGACTTTATGGTTCAAGGCGCACTGCTTTATTTGAAACAGCAGGCACCAAAAGCTTTAGATAGAGAAATTCAGGTCCTCGAGATGCAAATTAATTCACTTTTATAAAAAAAGTGTACGGATTGGTCATTTTTTATTGACTTATAGGTTTTATTAGATTATACTACTCTTATTCATTTGGAAAACGAGTGATGGAAGGGGTATTATAATTGAATACAATTGCAGCGGAAAAACCTGTAGATGTACATGGAAAACCGTTTAGTCGAAATCTTCTTGTGGTGACGATGATAATTGGTGCGTTTGTTGCGGTACTTAACCAAACGTTACTAGCTACAGCGCTACCGATGATTATGAAAGATTTTGATATTACGGCGGCTACAGGACAGTGGCTTACAACAGCCTTTTTACTTACAAATGGGATTATGATTCCTATTACAGCTCTTTTAATTGAAAAAATCAGTTCAAAAGTTTTATTTATTACGGCGATGGTTGTTTTCACAATCGGGACTGTTATTGCGGCACTGGCTGGTTCATTTCCAGTTTTATTGACTGGGCGTATTGTTCAGGCGGCTGGTGCAGGTATTATGATGCCGTTATTACAAACTATTTTCTTACTTATTTTCCCTCGTGAAAAAAGAGGGGTTGCAATGGGGGTTATGGGTCTAGTTATTGCTTTTGCACCTGCAATTGGACCGACCTTATCTGGTTGGATTGTAGATTCATACGATTGGCGCGTACTGTTTTGGATATTAGTTCCAATTGCCGTGTTCGATATTATTCTAGCTTTTTTCGGTATGAAAAAAGTGGTTACGCTAAAAGATACGCGTATTGATGTTTTATCTATCATTTTATCCACAGTCGGGTTTGGTTCTTTGCTTTACGGGTTTAGTGCTGCTGGAAATGATGGTTGGTCGGATTTAACGGTGATTACGACACTTATTGTGGGTGTAGTGGTAATTTTCCTATTTGTTTTCCGTCAACTAAAAATTGAAAATCCGATTCTTGAATTTCGGGTATTCCGTTATCCAATGTTCTCGCTATCTGTTGTGTTAGGTTCAATTGTTACGATGGCAATGATTGGGGCAGAAATTGTGTTACCGCTCTATATTCAAAATATTCGCGGGGAATCGGCGCTTCAATCTGGACTGCTTCTGTTACCGGGAGCGCTTGTAATGGGCGTTATGAGCCCAATTACAGGGATTATTTTTGATAAAATTGGTGCGAGGTTATTAGCAATTACGGGGCTTACGATTTTGACAGCCGGAACGATTCCGTTTATTTTCTTAACAGCTGATACGCCACTTTGGTATATCATGCTATTTTACGCGATTCGTTTCCTAGGGATTTCTATGGTGATGATGCCTGTCAGCACGGCGGGTATGAATTCATTACCAAATGAATTGATTAACCATGGTTCGGCTGTAAATAATACGATTCGCCAAATTGCGGGATCAATTGGAACGGCAGTGCTTATTACTGTGCTTACGAATGTAACTAAAAACGATATGCCAGGAAAAGAACTCATGGCAACCAATCCGCAAGATTTTGCTCAAAAAGCATTAGATGCGAGTTTAAATGGTATGACGGCAGCATTTTTAGTGGCAGTTATCTTCTCAGTACTCGGCATGATTTTAAGTTTCTTTATTAAAGATCGTCCAAAAAATCCTGTTGTTAAAAAATATGAAAATGAAACTAATTCTTAATTAGGCTTGCTTGAAAATCCCGTTCCAGTCATGGAACGGGATTTTTCAAAAAAACGAATCATATTTTCATTGTTCAATGATGCAACTGATGGTATAGTTTAAAGGAATGTGAGGTGGCATTTTTGAAAATTCGTGATATGGAAGAAGCTGACTTAATAGCGCTTCGGGTGCTATACAACGATGTTCGTAGCAAGGAATTTAATTGGGAGAAGCAGGAGCAGATTTCTGAAATGGACTTTGACCGGGATACAAACGGAGAGCGCGTGCTCGTTTTGGATGAAATGGGTGAGGTTTTAGGATTTGTCGGGATTTATGAGCCAGAGAATTTTATTCACCATTTGTATGTAAATCAAAATGCGAGGGGCGCTGGGGTTGGACGGCAATTACTTCAGGCAGCGCTCGCTACTTCGCATGATGCCTTTACTTTAAAGTGTGTGGCAGAAAATGAAAAAGCGTTTCTTTTTTACAAAAAAATGGGTTTTAAGAAGGTCTCGGAAGGTTTTTCAGAAGATGGTCGTTATTTTGTGCTAGAAGGGAGATTTTAGGATGAAAGTTGGATTTATTGGAGTTGGTCATATGTCTTCAGCAATTATTCGCGGGCTAGTGCGGGAAATGCGAGCGGAAGATATTTTTGTTTACAACCGGACAGAGTCAAAAGCAGAATTGTTTGCTTCAGAAACAGGCGTTCAAATGAAACGAACGGCGGAAGACTTAATTCGTGCGGTGGATGTAGTTGTTCTAGCGGTTAAGCCTTATGTTTTTGAATTTATGTTACCAGATTTAAAAGCGATTCTGGCCGAGAAAAAGCCTCTTTTCATTTCAATTGCAGCAGGCATTAATCTCGCAACACTTGCGGAAATGGCAGGTTCTGATTTGAAAATTATGCGCGTCATGCCAAATGTGAACGCGACAATCGGGGAGTCCATGACGGGTGTTTGCGGAAATGCACTTACAACGGATGAAGATCAAAAAGCGGTTGAAACTATTTTTTCTGCAGTTGGTGAAGTAGCTTTTATCGAAGAAAAGAATTTCAGTGCTTTTACAGCGATTGCGGGTAGTTCTCCGGCGTTTATCTACATCTTCATTGATTCGCTTGCAAGGGCTGGGGTTAAAGCTGGATTAGCGAAAAAAGAGGCGCTTCGTGTGGCGTCACAGGCCGTGCTTGGTAGCTCCAAAATGATTTTGGAAAGTGGTCTTCATCCTTATGAATTGGTGGATCAAGTTTGTTCGCCTGGTGGGACAACAATTGCCGGAGTGAGTAGCTTGATGGATGAGGCGTTCGTTGCCACTGTCATGCACAGCGTTGAGGCAACCATAAATCGGGAAAGAGAAATAACGAAAAAGTAAATGTTCATTTTTTTTTCATAATTTTTACATACTCTTGTAAAAAGCGAGTTGTAAGATATAGTTACAAGCTAAACATACACTCTTTTTCATAAGGTGTGACTCTCCCTTTGAAAACCAATGCGGTTTCCCTTTTTCTTCCGCATTGGTTTTCTTTTATTTCGGGTATTTATAGATTCAACTAACGAGCTAGTTTTCCCAATTTAGTTGGTTGAAATGGCTATGATAAATTTAAAAACACCCATTCAAGTGTGTTTTCAGTTTGATGTAAATTACTTCTTTCTTTTTTTATCTATTTTGTTTAGCAAATACAAAAGTCCACTTAATAATAATTCTGCAAAATAGTGGAAAAAAGTAATTAAAAATATACCTACTAAATTCGCTTTTATACCTGGACTAATTGTGATGAATATTGGTATCCAGAAGAAATAAGGCTACGTATTTAAAACAAATATTCCGCCTATTTTTTACAAACATTCTTTTTTTAACATTGATTTAAAAAATCCAAGCACTATTATGCCTAAAATACAAAATAAAATAATAAATCTCATTCTATCAAAAGTGTTACTTATAAAATAGGTTATACCCGAACTATGATTCAAGAAATACACGAAGAGATAATATATTAAAACGAGTGGAGCAAGTGCTGCAATTAATAGCAAAAACATTACAATTGTTGTAAAAATAACATTTCATATTTTTCTCACAATGTTCACCATTCCTCTATACAGTAGCATACACACAATATCTGTTGGACTTAAGAATTGCCACGCTTTTTTTATTTTATATCATACGATAAAAACATATAGAGTTATTAATGAAATTGTGAAAAATCAAACTAAATTTTCATAAAGGTCACAATTTATCCATGTCTATTCTTTTAACAGAATGCTACAATGATAGTAGGGTGAAATCTTAGCTAGGTTTTTGGTAGTTCGCTTACTATGATTTGTTAAGAAGGAATTTTAATATTATAAGTTCATTTTATCAGTTGCAATCATTATATCAGTGATATTTTTTAGTTTTAAAATTAATAAAAAATAGATAATCTTGTCAAAAGTGGTGTGGCTAGTTCTGGATATAAAAATATTCACATTTATTGCTTGGTTTAAATCGAGAAAAATAGTAACAGCTTAGATATTTTTTGAAAATTATTATACGTGGACAATCTAATCATGCTACAATAATATAAAAAGGAGGTATATTATGATTCAAAACTTAGTTTTAGCTTTTATATTGACAATTTTCGCGGTGGTATTAAACTACATGTTAGGTAACGTAGGGAATGTTTGGGTGTTTTCAATTTCGTTTTTTTGCGCTTCTTTTCTCGGTTTTAGTATATTTGAACTTATTAAACAAAAAAAAAGAAAGAACTAAGACTCTTTCTTTATCTTAATTTAGTAAAGTGAAAAGCTTGGGTTTCCTGATCTTGCCCAAATGTAACCAAAACCATTCATATAACCATATTGATATTTCTGTGTAATTTTAATTCCTTTTGCTTTCCCTGCATGAATCTTTTTAAGATATCCTTGAAGCTTTACTTTCTCCTTTTTAGCTCCTGCATTTACAATTGCAATGGTGGCAGAAACAGCTGCCCCAAGGATTCCTTTTCCTAGCACTGACTTCACTGCTGTGCCTGCTGAAGCGCCTAGACCACTAGCAAGTGGACCGGTGATTGCCGCTAGGTTTGTTTTATTTCCAATTAACTTTTTGATTTTTGCCTTTGAATAAGTTGTTGTTACTGTTTTTGTTTTATCCCAGTTCGCCGCGCTTGCCGTACTAGAATTCAAATTCATTGACAGCGGCGAAAACCCTAATCCAACAACCAATACTGTTATAAACAATACTTTTTTTATATCCATCTTAAAACCTCCTTTTTTGATATTTTGAATATAGCACAAGTTTTCAGCAAACAAAAAATGCTTCTCGCAACGAAATTTGTCTAATGGTATATGTTCGCAAAGTTTAATTAGTCGGTTTGAAGCAGGGAAAGAAATTCCTAATATTTTAGTTTTAAAAAAATTGTGCGAAAAATTAGAAATAAAACTAGATACATTGTTTTTTGACAACTGTGCTCTTGCTGTAGAAATAGAGGAGTTACTTTTTATTAACTATCTTCAAAGGAATTACTTAACAATAGAAAAAATTATAGAAAAACAATATCGTTCAGTTAATCTGATGGAAAGAGAATTTTATTCAGGAATAACACTTTTCCACAACTGCAAAAATTATAAAAGTTCTATACAAAGGTTAGAATATTTGTTAGAAAAGATTGAGATTCATAAATTAGGTGGATTAGATTATAATGAAATTGAACCGTTTGTGTACAGTTATATAGGTCTAAATTATTTGTTCATGGGAAAGTTAAATATTGCAGAAAAATATTTATATAGAGGCTTAGAAAGGTTAAATTATCAATCACTTTATAAATGGGAAAAGGTGAAGAGTGAAATTTTTTTTCACGTCGGATTATTAGAAATTGAAAAAAAAATCTGGATAAAGCGAAACAACATTTTACAAATACAAAAGATTTTTGTTTAATAAATGGATATTTACATTATTTTGATGAAGCACAAAAAATGTTAACATATCTTAAATAATTCTCATTTCTAATCTAAGAGAAAATCATGATTCACTAGGTTGAATTTTAAGAATCACAAATTGCCACTCAAGTTGAGTAAAATCTGAAAAATGTTAAAAAATCACAATCTATCCGCATCTATTCAACTAATGGAATGTTATATGAGTAGTAGTTAAAATCCTATACAGGTAATATTCTCGTTTTTCAATCTATTTGAAATTCCGTTCTAGTACCTTAGTGAATACGGGTTATTTTTTTATTTACCGATGAACTTTACAAGCTAATCACACACTCTTTTTCATAAGTGTGACTCTCCCTTTGAAAACCAATGCGGTTTCCTTTTTCTTCCGCATTGGTTTTCTTTTATGTTTAAAAATGTTAAATTTGTATATACATGAAATGGATGTCTTTTTAAAGAGGGATATGTGATGATGAAAAAAATAACAGGTATTTTGTTAATCGTAGTAGCAATTTTTGGCGCTATAAATGAAGTAGAGAATCGCGGAATATATTTGCCGAGTGAAAATTTATTTGAGTTCTCTGGCTTTTTGACAGAAATTGCAGGCTGGATTAATTCGACTTTACTCCTTATCATTGGTATTATTTTCATATTTAACAAAAGAAACCACTCATTTTTAATGTTCCTATCGCTGTTTCTAGCCGTATTTTCAGCAATTATGGGATTTGTTTTCGCAAGCACCTACACGGACTTTCATATCCGTCCATTTGCGAGTGTCTTCGCGCTCATCATTGGGCTATTTTATTATACGAAGTGGAATGACTAATAGAAGCGTTAAGGCTTCTTTTTTTTATGGAAAAAGGGTTAGGCTTTCTTACAAATGGATATATAGATAGAAACATAGGAGGTGAGTATTTGTGGGAACAAATTGGTTCGCAGGCATCACAGTCGGTTCGCAAAATGTTATTTTAAAAATCATGGACGTGCGGAAACAAACCGTTTTAGAGTATATAAAAGCAGAAGTTTCCATTGGAACGGACATTTTTAACGGCAAGAAAATTGAACTTGAAACGGTGGAAGCTACATCTATTGCACTTTCTGGGTTTGTTAATACTATGCGTGAATACGGGATTCAAGATAGCCGAGTGGTGGCGGTTTCGGCAATTCAAGAAGCATCGAATGCGGAATATGTAAAGGAACAAATTCGCCTTCGGACGGGACTTGAGTTGGAATGGCTATCCAATTCGGAGGAGCGATTTTTACATAGTCAGGCAGCAGCAAACGGGACGAAAAATTTTAATGAGCTAATTCAGGAAGGCACAATGCTCATTGATATTGGTACGGGAAGTATTCAACTTACAGTTTACGATGAAGGGGATTTTATGTTTTCGCGAAA
Source organism: Listeria tempestatis (assembly GCF_963575625.1). Lineage (NCBI taxonomy): Bacteria > Bacillati > Bacillota > Bacilli > Caryophanales > Listeriaceae > Listeria > Listeria tempestatis. The sequence continues at coordinate 86,419 of NZ_CAUYTK010000010.1, read as the reverse complement.
TATTAAACTTGGTCCTTTGCGTGTTCGGGAACTTTTAGCAAAATTAAAGGAGCGAACAAGCAATTTTGCAGATTTACTTGAAGATTTTATTTTTAGTAAAATTCGCGACTATGCGCAATTTGCACCGAAAGATGTGGCGTACAAGCATTTCATTTTGATTGGCACCGATTTGCTTTTTTTTAAAAGGGCATTTTTAGAGAAGTCGGAAGATAAAATTTCTGAAGCCTATTTTGCAGCGCTTTATGCGCATATACTGGAAACGCCGGAAAAAGTTTTAGCCAAAAAATATGAACTTTCGTTTGATTCAGTTTCGCAGTTACTTCCGTCTGCGATGCTACTTAAAGAGCTTCTAAAAGTAACGCATGCCTCTGAGATTTTGCTTTCTGATGCGGAGCTTGTGGACGGGATTTTGGTGGAGGAGATGATTCGGCAAAAAAAGTTAACGCTATCCCATGATTTTTCAAAAGACATTGTGACGTCCGCGCGAAATATTGCAGTTCGTTATAAGACGGACCGAAAGCACGCGGAAGCGGTGGAAAAGTTTGCCCTACATCTTTTTGATCAATTAAAACCGATTCATGGTCTCGCAAAACGGGAACGATTATTGCTCCAGATCGCAGCGATTTTGCAAGATATTGGTAGTTATATTGATATGAATAATCATTATGCACATTCTGAATATATAATTTTAGCGACGGAAATTCTTGGCTTATCTGTTGAGGAGCTTCAAATGGTTGGGGCAATTGCACGATATCACAGCACGGAAACACCGTCGCTCAATTTACATCATTTTGAAAAATTACCGATTGAAAGTCGGCTTTTGACAGCAAAGTTGACGGCAATTTTGCGGCTAGCTGATTCTTTAGATGATAGTCATCAACAAAAAGTGACGAAAATCTCGATTTCTTTAAAAAAGGAGCACGTTTTAATTTCTGTGTGGGCAGATGACGATTTAATGCTTGAAAAATGGACTTTTAATGAAAAAGCCGGTTTTTTTGAAGAAGTGTATGGCATAAAAGCGCATTTGAAAGAAAAGGGTGGGCAAAAATGAGCGAAGATAAAGTGAATTTCATTAATCGGGAACAGAGCTGGCTTGCTTTTAACGACCGTGTTTTAGAAGAGGCACGAGATAAAAACAATCCACTGCTTGAACGAATTAAATTTTTAGCCATTACAGCAAGCAATCTGGACGAATTTTTCATGGTACGCGTAGCCAGTTTGAAGAAAATGGTTTCTGTTGGCTTTGAAGAGCGGGATGCGGCAATGCTTACGCCAAAAGAGCAGCTAAGAGAAATTACCGAAGTGACACATAAAATGGTAGATAAACAGTACCGAACTTGGAATCGGACGCTAAATAAACGATTACAAGAAAAACAAATTCGCTTGTTAAAGATGGAACAGCTTTCGGAACGGGCGCGAACTTTCGTACATCATTTTTTTGAACAAGAGGTTTATCCAGTCGTCACCCCAATGGCTGTTGATTCATCAAGACCGTTTCCACTTATCGTAAACACAAGCATTAATATCGCAGTTTTCATTCACAAAGAAGGTAATCCGAAAAAGAAAGAATTTGCGACAGTTCAAGTGCCAACCATTTTCCCGCGACTAGTTAAACTCCCCTCCGCAGAAGGCGAACACGATTTTATTTTGCTCGAGGAGATCCTCATCCAGTATCTAAACCGCTTTTTTGTCGGCTATGAAATAAAAGAAACCGCGTGTTACCGCGTGATGCGCAATATGGATATGGATGTGGCTGAAAAAGATACATCTGATTTGCTAAAAGAAATTGAAGAGCAACTTAAAAAGCGTGAACGTAGCAACGTCATTCGCCTAGAGGTTGACGCGAATATTAGTAAACATTTAAACAAAAGATTAATAAAAGCTCTAAAAGTTAGTGACGATGATATTTATTTGATTAAAGGGCCGCTTGATTTGACGTTTTTGAATAAGATGGCGAGTGCCGTTAATGACGAGAAGCTTCTTTTTGAGCCTTTTAAACCATACATGGAAAGCGATTTAGTGCAAGCGGATTTGTTTGCAAAAATTAAGGAGCGAGATTACTTTTTTCATCATCCGTATGATTCCTTTGAGCCCGTAATTGAATTTGTGCGGCAAGCGTCGGTTGATGAGGCAGTTTTGGCGATTAAAATGACGCTTTACCGAGTATCAGGTGATTCGCCAATTATAAAATATTTAGGGGAAGCAGCCGAAAATGGCAAGCAAGTAACGGTTCTTGTAGAGGTTAAAGCGCGTTTTGATGAGGAAAATAATATTCACTGGGCGCAGGAGCTTGAAAAGGCAGGCTGCCATGTGATTTATGGACTTGTTGGGCTGAAAACACATTGTAAATTGACGCTTGTTGTGCGGCGGGAAGAAGAGGGAATCAGACGTTATATGCACATGGGAACGGGGAATTATAATGATTTGACAGCAAAATTTTACACGGATATGGGGATTTTAACAGCTAATGCTGAAATGGGCATTGATGCTACAAATATTTTTAATATGCTATCAGGCTATTCTGAACCACCCTTTTTTTACGAACTTGTGATTGCGCCGCTCTGGTTACGCGACACGCTTCTTGATTTGATTCAGCGCGAAATAAAAGCGGTCGAACAAGGAAAACCCGGCTTTATTCAGATGAAAATGAACTCTTTATCTGATTCGGAAATGATTGAAGCGCTTTATAAAGCGTCTTCTGCGGGCGTTAAAATAAAGCTAATTGTGCGCGGAATTTGTTGCTTGAAGCCTGGAGTGCCAGGTTTAAGTGAAAATATTGAGGTGCACTCAATTGTAGGGCGTTTTTTAGAACATAGTCGGATTTATCATTTTGGCGCATCAGGGGATGATTTGCTTTACTTATCGAGTGCCGATTTAATGCATCGAAATTTAAATAGACGAGTAGAATTAATGTTTCCAATTCGCGACGAAGGCATTCGAGAGCAAATTAAGCTTGAGTTTACGGAAATGTTTCATGATAATGTGAAAACTCGAAAGTTACTTGCAGATGGTTCTTATCAAAGTTTAGATAAGCGTGGTCGCCCACCTTTTAACGTTCAAGAATTGCTCATGCATCAGGCGACAAAGAAGAAAATGCAAAAACGAGCTAGTAAAAATATGCAAGCACGAATATTTGAGCCTATAGTTGGGCATGAAAATGAGGAGGAATAGGTATGGAACACTTTGGTGTAATTGACTTAGGTTCAAACTCAGTACGAATGACCATCACAAAAATAAATGATGATGCGACTTTTGAGGTTGTTTGCCAAGAAAAGGAAATGGTTCGGTTATCGGAGAAAATGGGAGAGGAAAAAATTCTTCGTGACAGTGCGGTAAAACGAACGATTACGGCGCTAAAAAGTTTTGAGAAAAAAAGTCGTGAGTTTGATTCATTAACACTTCGCGCACTTGCGACGGCAGCAACACGTCAGGCGGCAAATCAGAAGAAGTTTTTAGAGCGTGTCAAAAAGGAGGCAAACATTGAATTAGAAGTGATTGCAGGGTCTAAAGAGGCTTATTATGACTATTTGGGGATTATACACACGCTTCCGGTAACCAATTGTGTGATTATTGATACGGGCGGTGGTAGCACGGAGCTCGTTTTAGTTCAAAATGGTCGGGCGGTTAGTCTCATTAGCTTGCCATACGGGGCTGTCAATTTGAGCGAGCGATTTACGCAAAAAGATGTTATTTCGGCTGGTGATTTATTTGAACTCATGACATTCATGGATAAACTATACACGGGTGTCTGGTGGCTTCGCCGCGGACATAATTTGCCCATTGTTGCACTTGGTGGGAGTAATCGGACCATCGCGAAAATCGAACGGCGACGGCGCGAAATTTTAGATTTTGAGAACTTGCACGGGTTTAAAATGCGCGACTTTGAAGTGTACGATATATTCAAAGAGGTGGTATCACAAAACTTAAAAGGTCGCGGAGATATTGGCGGACTTTCTCGCGACCGAGCTGATATTATCGCGGCTGGAATGGCACCACTTATTGCGCTAATGCGCTTTTTGGATTCTGACCGCCTCGTTTTCTCGCAGTATGGCCTGCGCGAAGGCGCTTTTTATGAACATTTTTTCGACTTGCAACAAAAAGGGTTGCTTGAATTGTAAAGAATTTTACTTCCAGATTACTTTTTATATCAAAACGAAAGATTCCAAAAAATCTGTGCTATACTACGGATAAATAAAAGTAAAGGAGAGAAGTCTATTGCCACTTTTCGATAGTTTGAAAAATCTAGCTGGTGACAAAGTAAATGAACTCCTTGGAGGAAGTGCTGAGAAAGTTTCTGACGTTGCTTCAAATGCCGAAGAAACCGCACAAAATGCATCTGAAACAGCCGCGGAAATGATTCAAAACGCAACCGACCAATTGAATCCCGAAGAGATAACCCAAAATGTAACCGAGCCAGTAAACAACGTTGTTGATCAAGTGACTGAACAATTAGGGGGCGCCGGGGAATTGCTCGATTCGATTAAAAATGTATTTGGTAAATAAGAAATTTTAATCGTTGATAAAAAAATAAAAATCGAGAAGTGTTTGCCTTTTAGGCGATACTTCTCGATTTTTTATGTATTTAGTTACTGAAAAATGTAATAAAACCAATGATAAGAGAAATTGTAGCAAGAATTGAAAAAATGATGCTAATGATAGATAAAATATATGTTACTTTAATCATACTTGTAGTTTCCACACGCATAGCATTGCGGCTAATGAAATAGGTGGGTATTGAAATGAGAAATCCAAAAGGAATAAAAAATGAAAGAATCGAAAAACATAATGCCCATAAATTTTTTGTAGATTGTGTCATCGTTGCCTCCTATACTTTTCTGTATTTAAAACCAGTTTATCTATTCTTTTTTTATTTTGCAAGGTAATAAAAAAGAAGAAAGCGCTTGCAGATAAAAATAAAACATGTTATATTAAAAACAACTTAACGTGTTAACTGGTTATAATGATAAGTTATCTCTTCGTTTACATCCCATCAGCTTCATGATACGATAAATTTAACGTGTTAACGTATTAGATAGAAAAGAAGGGATGGAAACGATGGCAGAACCTAAGTATATGGTGATTATTAGAGATCTCAAGCAACAAATTAAAGAGGGTGTTTTCCAACCAGGTGAAAAAATTTATTCAGAAGGTGAGTTGAAAAAGAAATACGGCGTCAGTAATACGACAGTTGTCCGAGCGCTTCAAGAGTTAGTACGGGCGGGCCTTTTAACGCGCTTTCAAGGCAAAGGTACATTTGTTAGCAAATCGGTTCAAAATAAAGAGGTGTTGTTCAATGAATATAATTCATTTCCCAATTATAAAGACACCAATTTTATCCGTGATAAAAAAATGCATGAGGAGTTTACAAAAGTCATTTCAATTGAAGAAATAACAGATGCTAGAGTAGCTGAGAAGTTGCAAATTCAACCAGAAAATCGTATTGTTCATTTTAAACGCGTCAGAATGTTTGGGAATACTCCATGGGCGATTCAAAATAACTATATTGCAAAAAGCAATTTGCTAAATATAGATTTTACTGATTTAGATCGCTTTTCGACCTTGTCAGAAGAGCTAAAGAAATTATATGGTTTTGATATTTTAAACGAGGCGATGAAAGAGAAAATCCAAATTGAGTTTCCTATTTCAAATTCTGAAGTAGCAGAGCTTTTAGGCGTGCCCGTTAAAAGTCCTGTATATCGCATGGAAAGATTTACGTATATTCCAGAAAACCAGCCTTTTGAGTATGTTGAAAGTTTCGTGAAACACAATTTTTACTATGTTGAAATTCAAAAGAAAAAAGATTAGGAGTGTGATAAAATGACCTATATTTTAGCTGGTCATGGTCAGTATGCAGTGGCAATTAAACAAAGCTGTCAAATGATTACTGGCCAGACAGAGCTATTTCACGCAGTTTCATTTACGGAAGATATGAATGTGGAAAGTGTTGCGAAGGAATATCGCCTCGTTTGCAAGGAAAATAATGTAAGCGCTATTATTGTAGACTTTATTGGCGGAACGCCTGCAAATGCAGCGCTTATCGTTCAAGCGGAATTTCCAAACGTAGAAATTATTTCAGGATTATCGCTTAGTCTCGTGCTGCAACTTAGTTTAGGAGAAACGGCAAAGAGCGCAATACTTGGTGCGAAAGAAATGCTAACAATTATTCAGCCTAAAAACCAGTTTTTAATCCAAAGTGATGAGGGGGAAGAAGAGGAATGAGCTCAAATGGGATTATTCACGTACGTATTGATGAGCGTTTGATTCATGGGCAGGTTGCAACGATGTGGACCAACACGATAAAAGCGACACGAATTATGATTGTAGACGATAGCGTTGTAAAAAGTGATATTGAAAAAACAGCGTTAAAAACAGCAGTTCCAAGCGGTGTGAAACTAAGCATTTTAACAACGCAAGGTGCGATTAAAAATATTTTAGCAGATAAATACGCTGGACAAAAAGTTTTTTTAATCGCCAAGAGTCCGCGTGTTTTAAGGGACCTTGTGGACGGCGGAGTCACGCTCCCGCAAATCAATGTGGGAAATATGTCGACAAAAAAAGACAGCAAGCAGATTAAAAAGTCGGTAAGCGTAACGGAGAAAGATTTGGAAGATTTTGATTATTTTGTCAAAAAGGGGATTAAATTGACAGCGCAGATGGTTCCGAGTGAAGAAGCAGTCCCTTTTCAAAATTTACTCAAAAAATAAAAGGAGGGAGTTAGATGGATTTAGCGATTTGGCAAATTGTGTTACTTGTCATCCTTGCAGCACTAACGATTTTAGATGCGCTAACGCTTGTAATTGGATTGAACTTTCCAGTTATTACAGGAACTATTGCCGGCTTAATTATGGGTGATGTGACGTTAGGTCTTGCAATTGGTGCGACTTTACAACTTATGGTCTTAGGCGTTGGCACTTACGGCGGCGCATCAATTCCCGATTTCACAACTGGCGCGATAGTAGGAACAGTATTTGCGGTGCTTTCGGGTCAAGATGCGGAATTTGCAATTGGACTCGCAGTACCTGTAGGATTACTTATGGTGCAGCTTGATATTTTAGCTCGGTTTACAAATATATTTTTCTTACACCGAATTGATACGAATATTGATAAAGGGAACGTTGCAGCTGTGAAGCGAAATATCTTGTACGGGGCATTCCCGTGGGCGCTATCAAGAGCGCTGCCAGTTTTTATTATGATTACATTTGGGCAAGGCGTTGTTGATTTTATCCTAAACACGATGCCAGACTGGCTTATGGGTGGCTTAAAAGTGGCTGGTGGTATTTTACCAGTTGTCGGGATTGCGATATTACTGCGCTACTTGCCAACAAACAAATTTGTGGCTTACTTGATTATTGGTTTTGTGGCAACAGCCTATTTAAAAGTGCCAATGCTAGGCGTTGCTCTTATTGGAACAGCGCTTGCGATCATCTATTTTAAACAAAATTTCAATAAAAAAGAACCCGCATTAGCAGGAGAAGCAGGTTTAGTAGGAGAGGAGAATGAAGATGGCGAATACGAAGACTGAGTTCGAGTTTGATAAGGTTGTGACGAAAAAAGATCTGCTAGCGGCAAACGTCAGATGGCTCCTGTGTAGTCAAATCTGTTGGAACTACGAGCGAATGATGTCGACAGGCTACCTCTATTCGATTTTGCCAACACTTCGAAAGCTATATCCAAAAGATGACGAGCAAAAAGAAATGATGCATATGCATAATCAATTTTTTAACACAAACCCGATGGTTGGGGGTCTAATTTTAGGAATTGACATGGCCATTGAAGAACGCGAGAAAATGGCGTCGAAAGAAGTCGTGACGGGGATAAAAACCGGTCTGATGGGCCCGTTTGCTGGAGTTGGGGATACCATTTTTGGTGTCATTTTACCGACCATATTTGGTTCCATTGCAGCATACATGGGCTTACAAGGGAATGTGACAGGCGTCATTATTTGGATGATTGTCAATATCCTCGTTATCGGTGTGCGTTTTACACTTCTTCCACTTGGATATAGCCAAGGCGCAAAACTTGTTAATGAATTTGCGGATCGACTTAACGCGTTAACCGATGCGGCTATACTTCTCGGGGTAACTGTCGTGGGTGCTTTGATTCCGACAGTTATTCATGCGACGGTTCCGTACGTATATAAATCAGGAAAAGTCGAGCTGAAAATGCAAGAAATGTTAGATCAAATTATGCCAGCACTCGTTCCAGCTCTTCTCGTTGGGCTCATTTATATGTTGCTTGGCTATAAAAAAATGACCTCCACAAAAGCAATTTTACTTGTGATGGTTTTGGCGATTGTTTTATATAACTTAAAAATTCTTGGATAGAGGAAAGAGGAGAAAACATGGGATTAACTTTTTTTGATAAAGCACGAGATTTGGCAAATGTTTTGGAGGAAACACAAAAAGATAATATCCACGAAGCGGCAAACCTAGTGGCAGAAGGTATTATGAATGGCGGAATTTTGCAAGCCTTTGGAAGTGGTCACTCATACGCGGCAGCAATTGAAATTTGCGGGCGTGCAGGAGGCTTAATTCCTTCAAAAGTCATTTTTGATCCAGCTGGAGGCATGTATGAATCCATTGAAGGTGTTGGTAAGCTTTTAACACATCGTATGCAAGCTGAAAAAAATGATATTTTCTTCCTAATTTCAAATTCAGGGCGCAATCCAATGAGTATTGAGCTTGCGGAATGGGTGAAAAGTAGCGGCAACAAGCTAGTAGTAGTCACCGCGCTAGATGCTTCAAAGGCATCAACATCAAGGCATTCTTCTGGGAAACTGCTATATGAATTTGGAGACGTCGTATTAGACAACAAGTCCGAATTCGGTGATGCCGCGCTTGAACTCCCCGGCCTAGAAGGGAAAGTTTGTGGCACATCATCCTTCTCAGCAGTGCTGCTACTACAACAAGTCATTTATGAAGCAGTACAAATGATGCTTGAAAAAGGCTACACACCACCAGTTTATCGAAGTGCGAATATTGACGGCGGTTACGAATATAATTTCGCTTTGGAAGACTTATACGCTGACCGGATATTCCATTATTAGGTGATAGAGATGATTGTAAAGGAGCTTTGCATTGAAAATCATGAGTCATTAGAAAAGGCTATTCATCGTGGTGCTAAGCGAGTTGAGTTATGTGATAATCTAGCAAAAGGTGGCACTTCGGTCAGTTTAGGCGTGGCAGAATTTGTTCAAAAAAGAGCGCATGCGGCGGGCGTTTCAGTAGTGGCAATGATTAGACCACGTGGCGGCGACTTTTGTTATTCAAACGATGAACTTAAAATGATGCGCCGCGATTTAGAATCTTATCAATCCGTTGGTATTACAGCCTTCGCGTTTGGCTGCCTAACCAAAACAGGAGAACTGAATAAAACTCAAATTAAGACGCTTATGCATGAAATAGATGCAGAATTCACATTTCACATGGCTTTTGATGAGATTAAAACGGACAAAAAAGCTGCGATTGACTGGCTCGCAGAAAATGGCTTTACCCGCATTTTGACTCACGGTGGTGCTGGACATTTGCCACCTGAAGATGTAATCCCTGTTTGGCGTGAATACATTGAATACGCAAACAATCGAATTACAATTCTGCCAGGTGGTGGAATTACAAACGAAAACTGGCAAGAAGTGGCAGAGAACACAGGCGCTACGGAACTTCATGGGACAAAAATAGTTTAGAGAAATGGGGAAGATGATAAAAAAATAATAAACTAAAAACAGACCAGAAAACCAAGTAACGAAGCCGTTTTGAACAGAGGGACGTACTTGGTTTTTTTATTTGTGTATCGTAATCATTGCTTTCTTTGTGAAAAATTGAGGGAAGAAATTTTACAAAAAATACTGAATGATTGTAGGTGTTTTAAGAAAGTGATTCAATCCCCAAAAACGCATAACCGCCATACTTGATAAACGTTCTCAATTATAGTTTTGGCTGTAATTTTCACATAATAACTGTTATAATGTAACAGATGTAACCGTTTTCTATGCAGAGTGAATGATGGAGGAGGAACAGTCATGGGGACAAAAATTACCGTCAAAATAAATGGGGCGGAACATGAAGTTGACTCAGGAAAGAGAATTTTAGATTATTTTAATGAAAAAGAAATCAAGCACCCACATATATGTTATAGCGAGCAAATGGGGCCAATCCAGTCTTGTGATACATGTATGTGTGAAGTTGACGGAGAACTTGTTCGGGCGTGTAGCACCGAATTTAAACCGGGAATGGAAATTCAGACTGACTCAGAGAAAGCGACGGATGCTCAACTAGAAGCGATGGATCGGATTTTGGAAAATCATCTGCTTTATTGTACAGTTTGTGACAATAACAATGGTAATTGCCGCGTACATAATACAACTGAAATGTTAGGGATTGAAGGACAAACACGACCTTACCGGGAAAAAGGGTATGTGAATGATTTTTCCCACCCGTTTTATCGTTACGACCCCGATCAATGTATTTTATGCGGTAGATGTGTGGAAGCTTGTCAGAGCGTTCAGGTGAATGAAACGCTATCGATTGACTGGGAAAGGGAGCAGCCAAGGGTTATTTGGGATGATGACCGGCCAGCTAATCTTTCGTCTTGTGTGTCTTGTGGACTCTGTTCCACCGTGTGTCCGTGTAATGCGATGATGGAAAAATCAATGCTTGGACAGGCTGGCTTTATGACTGGTTTAGACGAAGATGTCCTTGAACCGATGATTGACATGGTGAAAAAAGTGGAACCGAACTATCAAACTGTTTTTGCTGTTTCTGAAATGGAAGCGGCGATGCGTGATACGCGAACGAAGAAGACGAAAACCGTTTGCACATTTTGCGGTGTTGGTTGTACTTTTGAGGTGTGGACGAAAGACCGTAAAATTTTGAAAGTGGAACCGACAGGCGAAGGTCCAGTTAATAAATTCGCGACGTGCGTGAAAGGGAAATTTGGTTGGGATTTTGTAAATAGCGACAAACGACTTACCTCGCCGCTTGTTAGGCAAGGAGACGAATTCGTTCCAGTAAGCTGGGAGGAGGCACTTAAAACAGTGGCGACACGCCTGCGCGAAACACAGGCGAAATTTGGTAATGACGCTCTCGGGTTTATTAGTTCATCGAAAACAACGAACGAAGAAAATTATTTGATGCAAAAAATCGCTCGCCAAGTTTTTGAGACAAATAACGTCGATAACTGCTCACGGTATTGTCAGGCGCCTGCATCTGATGGTTTAACACGCACTGTCGGCATTGGTGCCGATTCTGGTACGGTTGACGACATTGAATCAGCTGGATTAATCATGTTAGTTGGCTGTTCCCCAGCCGACGGGCACCCAGTCATTGCAAGCCGCATTAAACGGGCGCAAAAATATAACGGAGCTAAAATGCTCGTCTCGGATTTGCGACGCCACGAAATGGCGGAGCGGGCTGACAAATTTATCCATCCAAAACAAGGAACAGATTTTGTTTGGCTGACAGCCGTTGCAAAATATATCATCGACCAAAATTGGCATGATGCCGAATTTATGAATAATCGCATTTCAAATGTAGAAGCCTATCTTGAATTCCTTGAACCATTTACACTGGAATATGCAGAAAAAGAAACAGGTCTTCCAGTAGCAACGCTCAAGGAAATTGCTGAAATGGTTCACGAGGCAGATGGGACTTCGGTTTGTTGGGGAATGGGTGTGACGCAAAATATCGCGGGTTCACACACATCTTCTGCCATCGCAAACTTGCTCCTTGTGACTGGAAACTTTGGTAGACCTGGTGCGGGAGCGTATCCGCTACGTGGGCATAATAACGTACAAGGTGCTTGTGATATGGGCTCTTTGCCAAATGTCTTGCCAGGTGTTCAGCCCCTAGCCGATGAGGAGGTACGTGCACGTTTTGAAGCGGCGTATGGTGTCTCCATTTCCGATAAACCGGGACTAAAAAATAATGAAATGCTTGATGCAATTGAAGCCGGGACGCTACATGCCATGTATCTTGTTGGGGAAGAAATGGCGTGGGTGGATTCAAACGTAAATCACGTACAAGAAACACTTGCAAAATTAGACTTCTTTGTTGTACAAGATGTCTTTCTATCCAAAACGGCGCAATTTGCGGACGTCATTTTACCAGCGGCGCCTTCGCTCGAAAAAGAAGGAACGTTTACGAATACAGAACGGCGCGTTCAGCGCTTATATGAGGTCATGAAGCCGCTTGGAGACTCAAAACCAGACTGGTGGATTACGCAGGAAGTGGCGCGTGCATGCGGCGTTGATTGGGGCTTCTCACATCCAAGTGATATTATGGACGAAATTGCAAGCCTCGCACCATTTTTCCGCGGGGTCCGTTATGACCGTTTAGAGGGCTTTAGTAGTCTTGTTTGGCCGGTTGATGAAGCAGGTCAAGATATGCCGCTTTTATACAAAGAACGTTTTAACTTCCCAGATGGAAAAGCACAGTTTTCTACGTTACCATATATTCCGCCGATTGAATTCCCGGAAGAATACGATTTACAGCTAAACAACGGCCGTTTACTTGAGCAATTCCACGAGGGAAATTTGACGGATAAATCAAAAGGGCTTGATTACAAGCTTCCAGAGGTATTCGTTGAGGTTTCGCCTGAGCTTGCGAAAGAGCGTGAAATTGAGAGTGGTTCGCTGGTACGCCTAAGTTCTCCGTATGGTCGGATTAAGCTTCGTGCTGTTGTGACTGACCGAATGAAGGGGAAGGAAGTATATGTGCCAATGCACTCGGTAAGTAGTGAAACGGCGGTTAACTTATTGACATCTAGCGCTGGCGATGTGCGCACGAAAACGCCTGCTTATAAGCAAACAAAAGTGGCGATGAAGGTTCTGGAAAAAGAAGGTAAAAACCCACTTCCAGATCATAATCCGCGAAACCGAAAACGCTATCCACAAAATGGTGTTGAAGTTGAGCAGAAATGGAAGCGCGCGGACTATGAACCAATTTCTAAAGTAAATTGTGCATGCGGCGGAAGCTGTGGTTGCAAAGGAGAGAAACAAAATGGCTGAACCAATATCAAAAATTCGTGATACAACCCCGTCAAAAGAAGAGCAGGAAAAAATTCGCTTAGCTGAGTTAAAACAAGGCATTGCTGCTGATGAATCTGGTTTTCTTGAAATGCTCGAGCTAGTCAAATTGTTGCGCGACTCAGGAGCGCTTGATGCTATTAATAGTGCGATGAAGGCGAAAGAAGATATTACGAAAACCGTTTTAAACGAGTGGCGCAAAGAACCAGTTACGAATGCGATAAACAATTTGATGTTGTCGAGCCAACTTTTAACAGAAACAAAGCCAGAAACAACGGAAAAGGTGCTTGAAAATGTAAAGGAAGCAGCAAAAGCGGCTGATGAGGCTGCGAAAAATGAGGAGATTTTAGGCCTGTTTGGCTTGATGAAGGCGTTAAAAGATCCTGATGTAAATCGCACGCTACGTTACGGGGTCACGTTTTTAAAGGAAATGGGTAAAAATTTGAAATAAATGTGAGCCTCCAAATTGCTGGAGGCTTTCTTTGGAAGGGGCTAGTACGATGGATGTGAGCGTGAAAAAAAGCATTATTCGCTATAGAAATGGGGAAAAGCATGAGCAAATAGCAGAAGTTGCTGTAGAATATCCGCTAACAATCTACGTGAACAAACAAGAATTTGTGACCATCGTCTGCACACCAGAATATTTAGAGGATTTGATAGTAGGTTTTTTAATTTCAGAAGGTGTTATTCGTAGCGTTTTGGATATTGATAAAATTGAAATTATTGAATCAACGGGACATGCGCATGTGACGGCAAACTTCGTCAACCAGTTTAATGCGAAATATCGTTCGAAGCGCTATATTACATCATGTTGCGGGAAATCAAGAGAAAATTTTTATTTTCAATCAGATGCGTCCCTACTTGAAAGCTATAACGAAACGGGGGTTTCAATTGGGGTGGCACAAATTTTTGAAAGAATGAGCGAATTTGAAGCGGCATCGGATACGTTTCGTCAAACAGGTGGTGTTCATAATGCAGGACTCGTTTCACCTGATGGGCTGATTTGCAGTCGGATGGATATTGGCCGGCATAATGCGCTGGATAAGATTTACGGGCACTGCCTAAAAAATGGTATTACCGTTTCGGATAAAATTGTCATTTTCAGTGGGCGAATCTCATCGGAAATATTAGTGAAAACGGCGAAACTTGGTTGCGGCATCATTTTATCGCGTTCAGCGCCAACTGAACTTGCTATTAATATGGCGGCTGAACTTGGTATTACAACAGTTGGATTTATTCGTCATGGCACTATGAATGTATATACCAAGCCAGAACGTATCCTTTAAACAAAAGACTTCTCGTCTTGCGTCTTTGAACGCTTATCCGTTATAATGACGAATATATGAAGGGAAAGGTGCGATAGACTTGACGATAGATACGATTGTAACAGATATGGACGGAACACTGCTTGTAAGCGCGGGAGACGCGATTCACCCCCAAAATAAAACACGTTTACTCGAGTGGCAAAAAGACGGAAAAAAATTATTCTTAGCAACGGGTCGTTTAGATTTAGCGATTCTACCATTTATTCACGAGCTAAAAATTACAAAACCAGTGATTTCATGTAACGGGGGATTAGTTCGCGATTTTCAAACTGGTGAAATTTTGTTTAAAAGTGATTTAGCGCTTGAAACAATTGAAAGTGTACTAGAAACGCTTCGCCCGCTAGATGTAAATTACCATATTTATACGACGAAACGAATTCTAGGCCCATCCAATTCTGGTAAAATTGCGTTTTTTAACGAACAAAATAAAGCGTTGCCTAAAAATGAACAAGTGCCTATTACGATTACGAAAACGCCGCTTGATGAACTTACAGAAGGCGAATATCCGCTGAAAATTTTGGTCATTGAAGATGACGCCGAAAAACGTGAGACAATTAAAGAGGCGCTTAGCGCGTTTGATTTATCAGTACTCGCGTCAGCCAAAAATTTAATTGACATTATGAATTCAGGCATTGATAAAGCGCATGGCTTGAACTATTTAGCACAACATGGCTATATCGATTTATCCAAAACCGTTGCGTTTGGCGATAATGAAAATGATGTGGGAATGCTCATGTTATCCAAAATGGGTGTAGCGATGCAAAACGGCATACCACTTGCCTTGGAACGTGCCGATTTTATCACAAAAACAAATGACGAAGGTGGTCTAGCTCTCTTTTTGGAAGAACATATTTTAAGCTAAAATTCGCAGCTAACGTCGTTTCGTGATATGATGAAATTATCGATAAAGATAGGGAGCTGATTAATTTGGAAGAAAAGTTTGATATAGGACATTTCTTGAAAAAAGCCTTTGTTATTGCAATCGGTATGAGTTTAATTTTTATTGGTTTTATTGCAATTTTAACCCTTGTAGGTGTTTTAATTGCGATTCCGCTTTTAAGTAAAGGGAGCAAACTTCTTTTTGAAAAAAGTGACGAAGAAAAAGTAGAACGCAAATTAAAATGGAAAACTCCGTTTTGTGAGGCGAAAATCAAATTTAATGAAAGCGACTTATTAGATGAAAAAAGTTAGATTCTAGACAATTGGAATCATGATTAAAAAGAACCAAAAATCGAGCATAAGCCATGTAAAGAATGGTTCGATTTTTGGTTCTTTTTTTATTTAGTGCCAATTCTTTTGATAAAACATTTTACTTCCTAAAACTGAATTTATAAACAGCGAAAGTGGTGAGAATTAATATGATAAAGCTCACAATAAACTCGGAAACTGAAAAACTCTCTTTTGGGAAAAGGACGAAAAATGATCCGCACAATAGTCCAAGTATGCCTGAGTGCGCGGCTGTACGGAATCTTCGGATAAGAAAACGAATAAGTTTGCTAGTGACAAGAATGCCGATAAGTACACCACACGCAATGACAAGGATAATTTTGAAATCAAGATTTATAAGTGCATCTAGCGCAGTTTCGTACACGCCAAGAATCATTAAAATGAGTGCACCGCTTATACCAGGTGAAACAAGAGCGATGCTGGCAAGAAAACCGGCCATAAATAAATATACATAATCAAAAGCGGTCGCTTGTGTAATGTGAAAGTGCGTTTCTTCAAGCGAAAAATTTAGAATTAAAATAAAAACAAAAAAGAGTGCCATAATGAAAAAATGTTTAATGTGATAGCTGTCACCGATTTTTTTTCCGCTCTGCCAAATTAATGGCAACATGCCAAGAATACAACCCATAAATAAGGCATGGACTTGGACGTTATAATTTTCTAATAAATAGTGCACGATTAAAACAGAAACTCCCATTCCAAATGCCATTCCAATTAGGACAGGGAGTAAATAAAGTAAACTTGCCTTCCATTTTTTCGTCGTTAAGTGATGAAGCGCATCGATGATATCTTCGTAAATACCAAGAAGCATGGCAACTGTACTACTACTAATTCCAGGAACAGTTTCAACCGTGCCCATCGCCATGCCTTTAAAAAATTGAATGATTCGCATAAAACACTCCTAATAAATTTATTAACAATATCAAACTTCGAATGTAAATTTTATCACATTATTAACTTGTTGTAAAAGTGGCTAAAGTAATAATTTTCGCCTAGTAACCTTTCTGAAATTTAAAAATTTGAATAATTTACGCTTTACTTTTATTATATCGGGGAATAAGTAATTCATAAGAGGTGGATAAAAATGAAAGCAGTGGGTCTATATCGTTATTTGCCAATTTCAGATGAAGAAAGTCTAATCAATGTTGAATTGCCTTTGCCGGTCCCTTTAAAGCATGATTTACGAGTTAAGATTGCAGCAGTTTCGGTTAATCCAGTAGATACGAAACTCCGCACTCCAAAAAATCAAATGGAAAAAGAACCAAAAATTTTAGGTTTTGATGCAGTTGGTACTGTGGAAGCAATTGGTGAAGATGTGTCGCTCTTTCAAGTAGGAGAGAAGGTTTATTTTGCTGGAGATGTGACAAGACAGGGAAGTAACAGCGAGTATGCACTAATCGACGAGCGCTTAACGGGACATGCACCTAAAAACCTTTCAAATAGCCAGATTGCAGCCATGCCACTTACGACTATTACCGCATTTGAAGCATTGTTTGACCGCTTGCAAGTTGAAGCAGGAAAATCCATTTTAGTCATAAATGGTGCAGGTGGTGTAGGTTCTGTTGCGACACAACTAGCAAAAATAGCTGGGCTAACTGTCATTTCAACCGCAAGTCGCGAAGAAACGAAAGCTTGGACGAAAGCTCACGGCGCCGACTTTGTTATTAATCACAGGGGAAATATGCTGGAAGAACTCCAAAAGATTGGTTTTCAAATGGTTGATTACATTTTATGTTTACATGACACTTATCAACATTTTAGTTTTATGGAGCAGGCCATTGCGCCACAAGGGAAAATTTGTTCCGTTGTAGAACTCACGCATCCAGTTCAAATGAGTGTGTTAAAAGATAAAAGTGCTACTTTCAGTTACGAATTTATGTTTACAAGGTCTAAATATCAAACGAAAGACCAGATTAGACAACATGAAATTTTAGAACAGGCAACGGTTTATTTAGAAACTGGTCAATTGAAATCCACTTTAAATAAAGTACTTGCGCCAATAAATGCAAAAACGCTCCGCAAAGCACACCAAATCATTGAAGAAGGACAGATGGTTGGAAAATTAGTTGTGGAAGGATTTGATTACGATGACAGATAAACGTGTATCTCTTTATATTGCGACTAGTCTAGATGGTTATATAGCTGATAAACTAGGGAGTGTAGAATGGCTTGAAAGCATCGATAGTGATGGTGACGCAGGTTACCAAGCTTTCTTTGATAACGTTGATACCGTCGTTATGGGTCGTACCACGTACAAACAAATTTTTTCATTAACAGACTCATTCCCTTACAGTAAGAAAGATGTGTATGTTTTTTCGAATAAAAAAGCGGGTACTGCAGACGAATACGCCGATTTTGTTTCCGGTAATATCAATTCATGGCTAAACGAAATTGACGGGGAGCACGTCTGGCTTGTAGGAGGAGCCGAACTCGTGAAGCAGTTTTTAAAAGAAAAGGCTATTGATAAATTTGTGATAACCATTGCGCCCATCATACTTGGTGAAGGCATTCCGCTTTTTGAAGCAGACGACCGCCATAACCTCGTCTTAGAGGACGTCAATCGTTTTGGTCAATTTGCGCAACTAGTTTATAGAAACGAGGAATAAAAATGAAAATTGCAACATTTGATGTAGACGCACAAAATGGGTTCAGTCCCGTCTGTCCCAATGAATTACCCGTTCCAAAAGCAGAAGAAATTGTTCCTGAATTACAGTATGTATCCCAATTTGGTACAGTGCGAATTGGTAGTAAAGATGCACATCCGGCAAATGCCGTCTGGGTTGTGGATAAGGCGTCTGAAATGCTTCAGCCTCTCAAATACCCAAATGCTGACTTAACATGGGTGAGGCACTGTGAACCAGGTACAAAAGGGTTTGAACTCTTAGCCGGTCTACCAAATCCAACCGAATATGATTTTTTCGTTTGGAAAGGCATGGAGCCAGATCTCCATCCTTACGGCGCCTGCTATCATGATATACGTGAAGAACTTTCGACAGGTGTGATAGAATTTTTACAGCAAAATCAGGTTGACACCGTCATAGTCGGCGGACTCGCATTTGATTTTTGTGTTAAAACAACCGCTCTACAACTTGTTAAAGCTGGATTTTTCGTGGTCATCTATTTACCCGCAACGCGTGCGCTCACAAAAGAAGGCTACGCGCAAACAAAAGCACAATTAGAATCCACGCCAAATGTAAAAATACTCGCAAATCGCGAAGAATTGAGTGACTACCTAACCTAATTTTAAAAAAGAAGGTGAGAGAAATGAAAAAAGTCGGAACTTTTCCAAGTATGATAATTTTTATCACGGTGGTCGCTTCCATCGCATGTTATCCGCTACTCCCAACAGAAATAGCCGTACATTTCGGAAGCGATTTCTCTCCAGATATGTTCATGCAAAAATGGCTAGGACTCATCCTAATGCCGTTTTTGATGATTATGTTTACAGGTACCGAATATTACGGGAAAGAAAAAGTGAAGGAAGAAAGCAAATTAGAATTTGAATATTGTTTTAGGTTACTACTTGTCCTTCTAGCTATCATTCAGCTTAGCATTATTGCGTATGGTTTAGGCTATCAAATTCCTACCGGCCGCTTTGCACTTATTGCCGCAGGCTCATTCATGCTTCTTGTGGCCGCGTATTTATCCTACTCCAAAAAAGTATTTTTATTTTTAAGAATGTTAGGTTTTAAAAAAGTGGATGCCTACTCTAAAAACTTGTGGAAAAAGATTACAATTGTGACACTTACCGTTTCTGGAATGTCCTGTTTAATTTTAGCAATTTTTATGACAAATGATCCAAGTTTCCTCATGATAAGTATGTTCGCGGGTATGTGTGTGATTGTAGTTGGTTCGGGAGTCTATCTTAATAAGAAATAAAAGTAATACAGTTTTCATTTACAAGTAATACAGTTCCATATATAATAAAAGACGGAAGTTCTGCCGATAATGACAGCGCACCGTCTTTTTTTAATGTATAGAAAAGCGCTTCCAAAAGGAGAGGTACAATAAAAAGGAGGAACAAAATTTGCGAAAAAAAGTCGTTATAAGTTTGTTGGTACTTAGTTTAGCGCTACTTGTTGGTTGCGGGGCGGAGAAAAAAGATGCGCAGCAATCTGTTAACAAAAAAGTAAGCAAAACCGTTAATATCATGGAAACAAGTGCAATTCCAAATGCGAGCCCGATTTTAGCAGACAATAGTGTAAGTTTTCGGGCAATCAATCAAGTTTTCGAAGGACTTTATCGTTTAAATAAAGAGGGGGAGCCAGAACTTGCGCTGGCTGAAAGCGAACCAGATGTTACGAATGACGGGAAAACCCTTACTTTTAAAATAAAAAAAGAGGCCAATTGGTCAGATGGTTCAAAAGTTACAGCAGCCGATTTTGAATACGCTTGGAAAACTGTTGTGAATCCCAAAACTGCTGCGGCATATGGACCACAGATGGAAGAAATCATTAAAAATGCAACGCCGATTTTAAAGGGCGAAATGGATCCAGAAAAGTTGGGAGTTAAAGCGCTTGATGATAAGACGCTCCAAGTTGAATTAGAAAATCCTGTACCTATCTTTAAAGAGCTTTTAACGACGGGAACATTCTTTCCGCAAAAAAAGGCATGGCTTGAAAAACAAGGCAGCCGTTATGGTACATCGAGCGACACATTACTTTCAAATGGACCATACACACTTGAAAATTGGGATGGAACAAAGCTTAGTTGGGACTATGTGAAAAATCCAAAATATTGGGATGCTAAAAATGTGCGTACTGATAAAATTCATGTGACAGTTGTAAAAGATACTAACGCAGCTTTAAACTTATATAATACTGGAAAATTAGATCGTATTGAGCTTGACGGGGATTTTGTTAAGCAGTTTGAAAGTGATAAAAATTTCCATACGTCACTCACAGGGCGCTCCGTGTATATGAAAATGAATCAAGGTAAGGATGGTGTGAAAACCGATTTAGCGAATGTTAATATTCGCCGTGGTCTTTCTTCTGCTATTGATAAAGCTGGTATGGTGGATACGCTTCTCGCTAATGGTTCGAAACCACTTGACGGGATTGTTCCAGGTGAAATTATGTTTAGTCCAAAAGGCGGCGAAGATTTCCGTAAACTTAACGGAAGTTTAATAGCCTATAATCAACGTGATGCGAAATTGTATTTTGCTAAAGGATTAAAAGAAATAGGTAAAAATAATCTTACGTTAACGTTAACGGCTGGTGATACATCTCTACAAAAAAAACAATCTGAGTTCATTCAAAATCAGTTGGAAAGTAATTTGCCGGGTTTGACAGTCAAGCTGAAAAACGTGCCAACACAGGTAAGCTTTAAAGCCGATGTAACGCAAGATTTCGAGTTGTTGTTAGGTGGCTGGGGCGGTGATTATCAAGATCCGCTCACTTACCTGAATTTATTTTTAACTGACAGCCCTGGAAATCATACAGGCTTTAGCAATGCCGAATATGACAAGCTTGTTCTAGGCGCAAAAGGGAAGCTTTCCAATGATTTAAACACGCGTTTTGATGCCTTGCTACAAGCCGAGCAAATTTTATTAAAAGAAAATGCCACTTTAATCCCGTTATATCAAGGTGGTCGTGCTTATTTGCAAAATCCTACTCTAAAAGACTACATTACCTACCCGATTGGTGCGGAAAATTATAAATGGATAGTGAAAGAATAAGTAATCCCCCGCATTTTGTGCGGGGGATTTTTAGGCTGAAATCGAAATCAGTCTGGCGATGTACAAATTTTCAGCCTGCAGCCTTTCGTAAAGAAATGGATTTTTAATTATAATCAATTTATCAAGTTAAACAAAGGGGTTACGAAATATGAAAAAGGGTTGGTTTGGCGTTTTAGCTGCAGTTTTTGTCATCACCATGGTATTGGTCGAACTTGCTTCGCCTTTTGCACAGGCAGCTGATGTATATACAGTATCCATTGCAAATCCAGGTAAAAAAGTAACAAAAGCCAATTTTAAAGGCTATGCTTTTGATGAAGAGTGTAAAACAGTAACAGGGAAAACAATAAAGCTTCGGTTTTATTCAAATAAACCTTTAAAAGAAGACAAGGCATATCGTCTTGTAATTCAAGACAACAACATGGTTATTCAAACAAAAGAATTAAATGATACAGCCGTTGTATCGGCTAAATAAAACTAGAAAAGAGGAATAGAAATGAATCAATTTTGGAAGTATTTCTTTACAATCATTTTAGCGATTATTGCTTTAAACATCGTATTTAAAATTATTGGAGTAACATTGCACTTCTTGCTCCCGATACTTATTTTAGCAGGAATTGTGTTCTTAATTAATAAGATATGGAATAGTAAACCAAAACGTAATCACTATGATTACTAAAATTTCTAAAAAGCTCCCTAAGCTTTTCATATACTGAACGAGATTACTGTCTCGTTCTTTTTTTGTTTTGAAAGATAGAACGCGGGAACTAAAATAAAAATTGGTTTTTGGAGTGATTCTCTTGAAAAAACATCCTACAATGAAATTATTGGTCGGACTAATGGTCGGGATTCTTACTTTTCTATTAAAATCAAAGAAAGTGAAGTAAAAGAGCTATTTTAAGCCATTTGACCCAAACATCTAAGCGATTATGTTATAATGACAAAAAAAGAATGTGGAGGTTTTCAGTGGGTGATGATTTTAGAAAATACTTTACTTAAGCAAGAGAAATGGCGTTTTTTAGATCAAACGGCATTAAATCCAGCTTTTGATGCACTTCAATCCTATGCAACGGATGATACGCTTTGCCGCTTTATTGGTGCCGAACTAAGTCCGCCGACCATTCGTGGCTGGGTGCACGAGAAAACCGTATCTATTGGAATTCAAGATACAAAGCTTCCAAACTTGCAGGAAGGGATTCGTTTTTTGGAAAAAGAAGGCTACCGCGTTGTGCTTCGGAATTCAGGTGGACTTGCCGTCGTCTTGGACCGAGATATTTTGAATCTTTCTCTTATTTTGCCAGATGTTCAAAAAGGAATTGCAATTAATCGTGGCTATGACACAATGTTTACTTTAATCCAAGATATGTTTAGTGATTTTAGCCAAGTCATTAAAGCCTATGAAATTAAAAATTCATATTGCCCGGGAAGTTATGATTTAAGTATAGATGGAAAGAAATTTGCTGGTATTTCGCAGCGTCGCATGGCTAAAGGGGTGGCGGTACAAATTTACCTCGGCATAGACGGGGATCAAGATGCGCGCGCCGAATTAATTCGTTCTTTTTACCAAAAGAGTGGAAAAGATTTACAAGAGAAGTATCATTTTCCAGATGTAGATAAACGTGTCATGAGTACACTTTCAAAGCTATTAAATGCAAATATCAGCTTGAATGATGTGGTACTTCGTTTACTGAATAGCATGAGGTTTTATGCGGATGATTTATTTTCAAGTACGCTTTCTGCCGAAGAACTAGACATGCTTCCAACGTACTACGAACGCATTTTAGAGAGAAATAGAAAGGTTATGTAAAGAGGGTGACGTATATGAGTTATGTGAATCAGAAACTAAGTGAAGGCAAGGTTTTTAAAGATCCAGTTCATGGTTTTATACATGTATCTGACCAAATGATTTGGGATTTAATTGCAACAAAAGAATTTCAGCGTTTGCGGCGAATTCGGCAGCTTGGCACTACCTCATTAACGTTTCACGGAGCTGAGCATAGTCGCTTTAATCACTCTCTAGGTGTATATGAGATTGTGCGCCAGATTATTGATGTTACTTTTGCAGGTGAATACCAGTTATCAGATGAGGAGCGAATGACGGTTTTATGTGCAGCATTACTTCATGATTTGGGACATGGCCCATTTTCGCATGCTTTTGAGAAGGTTTTTCATACTGACCATGAAGTATACACACAAAAGATTATTACGGGGAAAACCGAGGTGAGAGAAGTTTTGCTTCGGGCTGGAGATGACTTCCCGAGCCTGGTAGCCTCTATTATCAACAAGACCCATGAGAATCAAACGCTTGTAAAGTTGATTTCAAGTCAGCTTGATGCTGATAGAATGGATTATTTACTTCGGGATGCTTATTATACAGGTGTTAGTTACGGGAAGTTTGACATGGAACGTATACTTCGCGTTTTACGTCCAAGTCCGGATGGGAATGGCGTCATCATTAAATATTCTGGGATGCATGCTGTGGAGGATTATTTAATGAGCCGCTATCAAATGTATCAACAAGTTTATTTCCACCCTGTAAGTAGAAGTGGTGAGGTCTTGCTGTGGAAGATTTTAAATCGCGCCAAGTCACTATATTTAGCAGGCTATGAATTTAAAATGCCACCTGTACAAATTATTCCTTTTTTAAACGAAAAAGTGTGTTTAGAGGAATATATTGCGCTTGACGATTCGATTTTAACGTTTTATTTTTCCGTTTGGCAGCATGAAGATGATGAGATTTTGAGTGACTTATGCAACCGGTTTTTAAACCGCCGTTTACTCCGATATGTGGACTATAACCCATCTTTAGACGCCGATTTTTATAATCGCTTAAAAGGGTGTCTGGAAAAAGCGGAAGTAGATCCATCTTATTATTTAGTTGTCGATTCTTCATCTGATTTGCCATATGACCTTTACAAACCGGGTGCTAGTTCAGGAAAGTCACCTATTCAATTGTTGCTTCCTAATGGTGATTTAAAGGAGTTATCTACAGAGTCACCAATTGTTGAGTCTATTGGCGGGAAAATTCGTACGGATATCAAACTATACTTCCCGCTTGATTTTATTGAAAATGGTCGGATTCCGGCAGAAATTGCAGAGGAAATGGTGACACTTATTCACGAAAAGCAGAACAGATGAAAAAATTCGGCGTGCAGAAAAAACGAGTTACGCAAAAATCAGTCTGAAAACTTCTGTTTTAAGGTTTTCAGACTGATTAAGGAGATTATGAATCTGATTTGCGCACGCCAGCAACAGCGTAATCTGTTTTTTTCATTTCTTCTAGAATGACGTGAATATTTTCTTTAGGTGCGTTTAGATTTTTAGAAACAGCATCTGTCACGTCTTTTACTAAATCGCGTTTTTGGTCATCGTTTCGGCCTTCTAAAAATTTGATCGTTATGATGGGCATGTTTATCACCTCGATAGTATCTTTATTTTCATTTATTATATATCAAAAAAATAACTTGTGAAAGGAATTTTAAATGAGTAATTTTTTAGCCTATCCGTTAGAAATGTTGCCGTATGTTGTGGTTACTATTTTAATTGCTTTTACTGTCCATGAATGGGCTCACGCCATTACTGCACTTGCTTTTGGGGACGATACGGCAAAAAAGGAAGGGAGACTTTCTGTTAATCCACTCGTTCATGTGGATTTAATTGGCCTTTTGATGGTGGTCATCGTTGGATTTGGTTGGGCAAAGCCGACACCAGTGAACCGGTTTAAACTAAAGAAACGTCGATTAGGGAGCATTGTTGTCTCTCTTGCGGGACCAATTAGCAATTTATTACTTGCTTTTTTCGCTGTGGGGATTTTCTCTTATTTGACGAGTGGATTAGGAATTGGCGAAATTAATTCCATCTGGTCCATTTTTTTGACGATTTTTATCCAGCTAAATCTTGTATTGTTTGTATTCAACTTAATTCCATTTCCCCCACTAGATGGTTATCAGGTGTTGGTTGAGTTTTTACCCAATCGTTTGCGTGCGAAAATCCAACCACTCGAACAATATGCCTTTTTAATTTTTCTAATCATTGCGCTAACACCGCTTTATTCTCTTACAATTGGTCCGATTTTTAATGTTTTTATCCCTGAAATTTTAAAACTGATGATGAATTTTTGGACGGGCATTTTATTTTAAGTTGGGTTGATTTTCCCATTTTTTTTAACTATAATATAGTACGTCTACACGTCTGTTTGGAAAGGTGTCATAAAAATGACGAAAACACGCACGCCCGTAAAAATTCATATTACAAATATTGTCAGACAGATGGATGCTGAAGAGAAAACGGAAATATCTGTATCTGGTGTTTTTTATCAAGATGAAAATAATCACTACCTTCATTATGAAGAAAAACAAGTTGCTGGTGTGATACGTTCAGTTCTTAAAATCTCTAAGGAAGAACTTTTGTTACTTCGTAGTGGCATTGTAAGTATGCGCATGCACTTTTTTAAAGACCAAAAGCGAAGTGTTGCATCAGTCGATTCGGGGGCAGGAAAACTAGTTTTTGAGTCGGAATTGATTGGCTACACGGAAGCGATTGAAAAAAATCCGCTGAGCGGAGAAATTGCATTTCAGTACGATTTACTTAGTGGTGGAGCATTTATTGGCTCATACGAGGTAAACATGCGAATAGAGGAGGAAGCGAACGAATGAACATCATTCAAAAAAATGAAAATAGCTTAATCGAGGGAATAAAGCAGGCGGTAATAGCTGCCCTCGAAATTGATGAAGATAGCATTCCAAGTATTTTACTTGAAGTACCGAAAGAAAAATCGCATGGGGATTATTCAACAAATATCGCGATGCAATTAGCGCGCGTTGCTAAGGCGGCCCCGCGTCAAATTGCCGAAAAAATTGTGGCTGAACTTGGTACAAATAATACGCTGATTAAAGAGGTTGAAATTGCTGGGCCGGGATTCATTAATTTCTTTATGGATAATTCTTACCTCACTAATTTAGTGCCGGTCATCTTGAATGAAGATGAAAAGTATGGTCAATCAGACTTTGGGAAGGGAGAGAAGATTCAAATTGAATTTGTGTCTGCTAATCCAACCGGAGACCTCCATCTTGGTCATGCTCGCGGAGCGGCGATTGGCGATTCTTTGGCCAATATTTTAGACATGGCGGGGTTTAGAGTTTCGCGTGAATATTATATTAATGATGCGGGGAATCAAATTAATAATCTTGTGCTGTCCGCTGAGGCACGTTATTTTGAGGCGCTAGGATTAGAAAAAGATTTTCCAGAAGACGGTTACCACGGGAAAGATATTATTGCGCTTGGGAAAGAACTTGCGGATAAATACGGTGATAAATATGTGGAAACAAGTGAGGAAGAGCGCCGTGTAGTGTTCAAGAAAGACGCACTTGCATTTGAAACAGCAAAATTAAAAGCGGATTTAGACGAGTTTAGAGTTCATTTTGATAACTGGTTTTCTGAAACTTCTCTTTATGAAAACAATAAAATCCTTCCTGCTCTTGAAAAATTAAAGGCTAATGGATATGTCTTTGAAGAAGAAGGAGCAACGTGGCTACGGACCACGGATTTTGGTGATGATAAAGACCGGGTACTCATTAAGTCGGATGGCAGTTATACGTATTTCTTTCCAGATATCGCTTACCATTTAGATAAATTGAGCCGCGGGTTTGATGTGCTGATTGATGTTTGGGGGGCGGACCACCATGGGTATATTCCACGTATGCGAGCTGCAATTGAAGCGCTAGGTTACAAACCAACACAACTTGAAGTAGAAATCATCCAACTCGTTCACCTTTATGAAAATGGTGAGCAAGTCAAAATGAGCAAACGTACTGGGAAATCCGTGACAATGCGCGATTTGATTGAAGAAGTTGGTTTAGATGCAACGCGCTACTTCTTTGCGATGAGAAGCTCAGATACGCATATGAATTTTGATATGGGTCTAGCAAAATCAACATCCAATGAAAACCCAGTTTACTATGTGCAATATGCGCATGCTAGAATTGCTAGCATCTTGCGCTCTGGTGAAGAACAAGGTCTTCGTGCGGTAGAGTCAGCCGATATAAGCTTATTAAAAACTGAAACGGAATTTGATTTGCTGAAAGTGCTTGGTGATTTTCCAGACGTCGTTTCTGAAGCAGCAGCAAAACGTGCGCCACACCGAATTGTACGCTATTTAAATGACTTAGCCAGTGCATTCCATCGTTTCTATAATGTAAATAAAGTTCTTGACAAAGAAGCTGCTGAGCTAACTAAGGCAAGACTAGCCTTAATTCAAGCTGTTAAAATTGCGCTGCGTAATGGCCTTAAACTGCTTGGTGTCTCAGCTCCTGAAAAGATGTAACTGAAAGGAAGTTCGGCATTTAGGTGTTTTATCTTCTGCCGAGCTTTTTCTTCCAGTCTAGTCATTGACGAGAATAACAAAATGTTTTAAAGTTAAATCACGGAGGCATTTTGATGACGGGAGATTCTAAAATGAAGCGAATAGTAACTTTGGCGCTGCTTTTTGTATTTCTGTGCATCGCAATTTATATTTTGTATAATTTTCAACTTGGTTCGATTCCGATTTTATTAATGGCCATTTTATTTTTCTACATAGGGTATCAAATCGTAAAAAAAAGTTGACAGATGTAAAATTTATGGTTGTGCTTGCCAGTGATAACATGTAAAATGGTTAAGTTGAATAAAAAGTAAATGATGAAAGAAACAATAAATGTAGTTTAACGAAAGGGCGTGCCAGCTTTGGATTTAAGTAATTTATCTCAAGAAGAGCGAAAAGAAGTATCTTTAATTGAAGTCGCGCATTATGTTTTAGAGAATCGCCGGGAAGTTATTAATTTTAAAGAGTTAGTAGAGGAAATTAAAAACTTTTTAGAATTAACAGATGATGAAATGAAAGAGCGTTTAGTTCAATTCTATACAGATATGAACATCGATGGTAATTTTATTTCACTAGGAAACAACACTTGGGGACTGCGCGCTTGGTACCCAATTGATGCGATTGATGAAGAAGTTCAAACACAAACTAAACCGAAGAAAAAACGTAAAAAAGATGATGACGATGAAGATGATGAAGAAGTGGAAGATATCATGGATGATGATATTGAATACGAAGAGGATGACGAAGTGGAAGAACTTGGGGAAGAAGAAATTTCTCTTTCTGATGGTTTAGTTGATGAAGACGAGGACGCTGATGACCACTTGCCAGACGGAATTGAAGGCGAACTTGCTACAGTAGAAGATGATTATAGTGATGGAGACTATACGGAAGATCCAGAAGAATAAAATGGAAACTCACTCGAACTTATACGGGTGAGTTTTTTTACATTAATAAAGGAATGGTTTCGCTTACAAAAATAAACACTTGACTTATTCTTATTTCATATGTAGTATTTTATTTGGGCTCCCTTAATTGGGACAGATATGTTCAGTTAGCGCTCCCTTACTTTTTAAGAAAGTAGGAGCGTTTTTTTATTTGGTGGAAACCAGATGAAAATATTTCCTAATTACCAAGTGCAGCACATTTACATGCATTTGGTGATTTTATTTGTAAGGACGTTTTGAGGTAATAGAGTTCACCCCGAAGGTTAAGTCCATTTAACCGCTATTTTTTAGAAAAGGAAGGAGTCGAATTTTTTAATGACGAAGTATATTTTTGTAACAGGTGGCGTAGTTTCATCTATTGGTAAAGGAATTACAGCAGCATCACTTGGGCGACTGCTGAAAAATCGTGGATTAAGCGTGACGATTCAAAAATTCGATCCGTATATTAACGTGGATCCAGGGACAATGAGCCCGTATCAACATGGTGAGGTTTTTGTCACTGATGATGGTGCTGAAACAGATTTAGATTTAGGACATTATGAGCGCTTTATTGATATTAATTTAAATAAATATAGCAACGTCACAACGGGTAAAGTTTACTCAGAAGTCATTAAAAAAGAACGTCGCGGTGATTATCTTGGTGGAACCGTGCAGGTTATCCCGCATATTACAAACGAGCTGAAAGACCGTGTATTTAGAGCGGCAAGAATGACAGATTCAGATATTATCATTACCGAGATTGGTGGGACTGTTGGGGACATTGAATCATTACCGTTCCTTGAAGCTATTCGCCAAATCAAAAGCGATGTTGGGTCTGAAAATGTTCTTTATATCCACACAACACTCATTCCTTACATTAAAGCTGCTGGTGAAATGAAAACGAAACCCACTCAGCATAGTGTTAAAGAGCTGCGTAGTTTGGGGATTCAGCCGAATATTATTGTGGTACGAACAGAACAACCCGTTTCCACAGAAATGAAAGAAAAAATTGCTCTTTTCTGTGACATTAAAGCATCTGAAGTCATTGAAAGTCGTGATGAAGATACGCTTTATAATGTGCCGCTTTCGTTACAAGCGCAGAAAATGGATCAAATCGTACTCGATCATTTGAAATTAGATGCGCCGCCAGCTGAAATGACGGAGTGGACGGAACTTGTGCACCGCGTGCAAAATTTATCAAAGAAGGTTCGAATTGCGCTCGTTGGAAAATATGTTTCCTTACAAGATGCTTACCTTTCTATAGCAGAAGCTTTACGGCATGCTGGTTATGCGCATGATGCGGAGATTCAAATTGACTGGATTGACTCGGAAAAAGTTACAAAAGAAAATGTTGTAGAACTTTTGAAAGATGCAGATGGTATTTTAGTTCCCGGAGGGTTTGGTGACCGGGCGATTGAAGGGAAACTCCTTGCTGTTGAATATGCGCGCGTGAACAAAGTGCCATACTTTGGGATTTGTCTTGGTATGCAACTTGCGACAGTTGAGTTTGCGCGAAATGTTCTTAAGCTTGACGGGGCGCATTCCGCTGAAATTGATCCAGAAGCAAAACATAATATCATTGATTTACTCCCAGAGCAAAAAAATATCGAAAACATGGGTGGAACGCTTCGCTTGGGACTTTATCCTGCGCGAATTAAGGAAGGTACAAAAGCAGCGGAAGCATACGGAGAAACGATTGTTGAGGAGCGTCACCGCCATCGTTATGAATTCAATAATGATTACCGAGAGCAAATGGAGCAGGCAGGTATGATTGTTTCGGCAACTAGCCCTGATGGTCGTCTTGTTGAGGTGGTAGAATTAAAAGATCACCCGTGGTTTGTTGCTTGTCAATATCATCCAGAATTTATTTCTAGACCAAATCGTCCGCAAAGCTTGTTTAAAGGTTTTATTGGTGCGGCAGTCAAATAATGAAGTAGGAGCACCTGAACTTTAAGTTTAGGTGCCTTTTTCATTTAATTACTTTATAAAAAATAAAGAATATGTCGTTTTTAGTTTATTTTCATACCTTCTTAATGCTATAATGTTAAATAACAACATTGTAAGGAGGATGAGAATGAACCAAGAAGTCGTAAATGAACAACAAGCTCAAGCCATTGTAGATGGTATCTTACAAGGATATAAAGATTATTTAGAAATACGTAGACAAAAAAAGAAAGAATTAAAAGTTTCGGCAAGCTATGCTTTTGTAAAAGGTAATCATATTGATGATGCTGTGGCAAGAAAACTTACGGGGTTGATTGAAAAAGACCAACTTGCAAAAGCGGGTGAATCATGGGAATACCTTCAATTTGCTTTTGGTAGAAAAGACAACAAGTGTCTATTTATCGTTAAAAATATTTTTCGGTTGAAGCGAACATTTCAAAATTCAAATAAAAAAAGTCAATATTTAGTAGACTTAGCTAAAGTGAATAATCCGTGGATTCATGAGCTTCGTTTAGGACGAGTGAAAATGGAAGGTATAGCGATACAACTACAGTTTTTAGAGTTTGAAAAGTTCGAGCAGACAGAAGAAATACGAAAAAGAAACTTTTCGGAGTTTTACATTGTGACATATGAAACAGATAGTCATACAAAAGAGATTGTAAATGTTGAAATTGTAGCTCCAGATGCTGAAACTGGGGAACTTCATAGTGTGCAAAAACTATCGTCTTACTTGCAAAGTAGTAATGTGGTTATTCAGGAAGATGAATATGAAGCGATTTCTGGTGAAGTTGAATTCAGTAGTATTGAGGATTATGGATATACAACGATACCAGAAGAAGAAGTTGGAAACTAAGTAAGGAGGAAATAATTGTGTTTAGAGGTGAGAATCTTCAAAGGGTCAGAACTTTGTATGGTTTGTCGCGAAAAGAGCTGGGAGAGAAGTTAGGAGTTTCTGAACAAGCCGTGTGGCAGTTTGAAAATCAAGTAACTAATCCTAAATTTGAAATCGTTGTTGAACTTAAAAGACTTTTTGGAGTGAAAGCACAGTTTTTCTTACAAGAATTGACAGTTCCAGTGATGTTTAAAGAAGAACAGATGATTTATCGTGCGGCTGATGTGACAAGTAGAAAACAAGCTTTTTCAGAAACGGAGTATTTGAATTTTGTTCATGAGATTATTACGACGTTAGAAAGCTTTCTAAGCGCACCTAAAAGTATTATTTTAGAACTTAGGGAAAAATGTTTGGATATATATTACCGTGAAAATGGCATTGAGGAAATCGCTTCATTAGCCAAAGAATATATCGGTGTAACGGAAGATAATGCCAATTTATTACTACAAATGGAGAAGTCGGGTATCCATATTGTAGAGAAGCAAGTTGATAGCAAAACAGATGCCTATAGTGCGTGGTCAGCTAATCAAATACCAATTATTGTGCTTGGTGTGAAAAAGTCGGCTGTGCGAAGGAATTTCGATTTAGCACATGAACTAGGTCATTTACTGATGCACAACAATATGGATATGCTTGCACTAGAAAAAGAAGATTATAACAGAATCGAAAATGAAGCTAACTTGTTTGCCTCCTATTTTTTATTACCTGAAAAAAGTATAGTTAAAGATTTGCAAAAATTAGAACGCATTTCTAATCCGGATACGTATATTGAACTTAAAGCGAAATATAATGTTTCAATCCAAGGTTTGGAAATGCGAGCGTATCGATTAGGTTTTCTAACACCACAACAAAACAGCTATTTTTATCGGCAGATTATGAAAAAAGGATATAAGCTTGTGGAACCACTTGATTCAGAAATACCACTTAAACGACCAGGGAAAATACGAAATATTTTCGAACTTATTTTATCTAACCAAGTTATCAGCCTAGCAGAAATGGAAGCCTTGTTTAAAGTAGAAGCCCTATTTTTAGAGCGCTTATTTACGATTGAACCAGCTTTTTTTGAAAAATATCAGGCGAAAGAAGAATTTTCAAGTTACGATAATGTTTTGAAACCAAAATTTAGAAAAAGTATTTAAAAGACTGCCGGTTTTAGCAGTCTTTTAAATTTGACATTCTTCCTGTATGTATAGCAAACTAAATTTAGCATAAAAGGGAGAGTAGGGGACATTTTGATTAAAAAAGTAGTGTTGATATATAATCCAGCGGCTGGCAAAAATAAATTTCGAAAATGGATGCCGCTTGTTGAAGAAAAATTGAATGCGGCGGATTTTGAAGTGACGCTTGTGTCGTCAACAAGTGAGCCTAAAAGTATTTTGAACCTTGCAAAAAAAGCAGCGGAATCTGGTATATCTGCCATCATTGCGGCTGGTGGCGACGGTACGGTGAATGAAGTTGTGAATGGAATTATGCTGTCGTCTAAGCGCCCCGTTTTAGGTATTTTACCGATGGGAACGACGAACGACTATGCGCGAGCTCTTGGTGTGAATAAAGATCCGCTTGAAGCGCTAAACAGCATCATCAAGCGTGAGACAGTTGGTGTTGATATTGGTAAGGCAAATCAAAATGAATTTTTTATCAATAATGTAGCTGCTGGAAAAATTACGGAAATTACATATGCGGTGCCGGAGGCGAAAAAGAATCGTTACGGACGCCTAGCCTATCTTTTTGATGGGTTAAAGATGCTACCAAGTCTCAAGGCGACGCCTGTCGACATCTCATTTGACGATGAACGTTTTACTGGGCAGATGCTTATTTGTTTTGTTAGCAATTCTCACACGGTCGGTGGGCTTGAATCGCTTTGTCCCCCCGCCAAAATCAATGATGGTTATTTTGATTTGCTGATTTTGAAAAAAGTATCACCAGCCAAATTGTTTTCACTGTTTCTGCTATTAAAGCGAGGGACGCATCTTGAAAGCCCGCATGTCATTCATCGGCAAGTGAAGCATGTCAAATTGGAATCTAAGGAAGTGCTGAATATTAGTTATGACGGAGTTTATGGCGGTGATGCACCGTATGAATTAAAAGTTTTACCGAAAGCCTTGCAAGTTTTTGCGAATCAAGAGGTGGCGGGTGCTAGACTTTATAGGAAGGAAGATTAGAGCGCCTTTCAAACCTTAGGGACTAAAGCGTTTTCAGAAAATAATTCGCAACTTTTATGGTAAATGAATCACAAATCTGTTATTATAGACGTGTTAGGGAAAAATAGCTGCCACTATTTTTCGCGGCGGAAATTCAAATTTTAAATTCCTGAGGGAGGAAATTGTATTATGCCTATCGTTAACATGACAGACATGCTGAAAAAAGCATTAGCTGGGAAATATGCTGTAGGTCAATTCAACATTAACAACCTTGAATGGACTCAAGCTATTTTGAAAGCTGCGGAAGCTGAAAAATCACCAGTCATCCTAGGAGTATCTGAAGGTGCTGCTAAATATATGGGAGGATTCAACACAGTTGTTAAAATGACTCAAGGTCTTGTTGAAGATCTTAAAATCACTGTACCTGTGGCAATCCACTTAGACCATGGTTCAAGTTTTGATTCTTGTAAAGCGGCAATCGATGCAGGTTTCTCATCTGTAATGATTGATGGGTCACACCACCCGATTGACGAGAACGTTGCCATGACTAAACAAGTTGTTGATTATGCTCACGCTAAAGGTGTTTCTGTAGAAGCTGAAGTTGGCACTGTAGGTGGTACTGAGGACGGAGTTACAGGTGGAATTAGCTATGCTAACCCAGAAGAATGTCTGCGCGTTGTTAAAGAAGCTGGTATTGATGCATTAGCAGCTGCTCTTGGTTCTGTTCATGGACCTTATAGCGGTGAACCAAAACTTGGCTTTGATGAAATGAAAGAAATCTCCGAACTTACAGGTGCTCCACTTGTACTTCACGGCGGT
This sequence comes from Listeria tempestatis, assembly GCF_963575625.1. NCBI lineage: Bacteria > Bacillati > Bacillota > Bacilli > Caryophanales > Listeriaceae > Listeria > Listeria tempestatis. The sequence goes on along the minus strand of NZ_CAUYTK010000010.1, from coordinate 52,095 downwards.
TCTGGAATTCCTGAACACCAAATTAAAAAAGCAATTGAATTAGGTCACAGCAAAATCAATGTAAACACTGAGTGCCAAATCGTTTGGACTGCAGCTGTTCGTGAAAAATTAGCTACTGATGATAAAGTTTACGATCCACGTAAAGTTATCGGACCTGGTGTTGATGCAATCATTAAAACAGTTACTGAAAAAATTCAAGAGTTTGGTTCTAACGGTAAAGCGTAAATCAAAAATTGAATCTATATAAGTTGGGAGCAGAATACATTCTGCTCCTTTTTTATTCCTTAAAACCCGTAAAAAATTATATTTTGTGTGAAAATAAGTGGATTATGTTATTATGGGGACAGTTGAAAGTGATGAAAAACGCAAAATTTATCAACGTTCTCTAAAGAAGTTTAGGAAAAAATCGTTCTAAGGGCGCATGAAATTGTTATTGCTAAACATGTATAATGTATTATGACGGAACAAGAACGTTTTGATGAATGAACCAACACGGAAAGAGAGTAGGGATAGTAATGAATATAGGAATCTTTACCGATACCTACAGTCCGCAAATAAGCGGGGTCGCTACGTCCATTTTAACAATGGAGACGGAGTTAAGAAAAAGAGGACATAATGTATATATATTTACAACTACTGACCCTAATGCTGATCGTGAGAGCGAAGAGGGACGTGTATTTAGGTTACCTAGTATCCCATTTGTTTTTTTTCCTGAGAGAAGAATTGCAATTGCTGGTATGAACAAGTTTATTCGCCTTGTCGGTGAACTAAAATTAGATATTATTCACACACATACAGAGTTTTCTTTAGGCTTGCTTGGTAAAAAAATTGCTAAGAAATACTCCATCCCATCGATTCATACATATCACACCATGTATGAAGATTATTTGCATTATATTGCGAATGGCAAAATTTTAACGCCAAAAATGGTGCGTAAGATGACTAAGTCTTTTTGTGATAGTTATGAGGCACTCATTGCTCCAACAGAGAAAGTACGGCATCATTTAGAGGAATGTGGAATTTATAAACAAATTTATACAATTCCAACTGGCACGAATATTCAAATGTGTGATCAAACTTCTTCGGATAAAATAATGGCAATGAAAAAGCAATTGGGTATCGGGGAACAGGATGCGGTTATCCTTTCTTTAGGACGTGTGGCACATGAGAAAAATATTGATGCGATTATCCAAGCTATGCCAGGCGTTTTAGCTAAACTCCCTTTTACTAAATTAGTGGTGGTTGGCGATGGTCCAGTTCGTAAAGAATTAGAGGACTTGGTAGAAGAACTTTCCCTTTCTGATGCGGTCATATTTACAGGTGCCGTGGAATGGAGAGAAGTTAACAACTATTACCAGTTGAGTGATTTCTTTGTAAGTGCGTCAACCTCTGAAACGCAAGGCTTAACATACTTAGAGGCGATGGCTTCCACGCTTCCCGTTGTTGCGAAGAAGGATGAAAGTATTGAAGGTATTTTAATTGATAAGAAAACGGGCTTTTTATTTGAAACAGATGATGAGCTTGCGGATACATTGGTTATGGCGCTTCAAAATCAGGCTATGGCGAAGCAACTAGCGGTAAACGCGCTAAAACAAGTAGATAATTATTCCGCAGATCATTTTGGTGAGCGAATTGAAGAAACCTATGCAGAAATATATGAGAATTATTACTCGATGGAAAACAAAAAACGATTAAACAGGCAACGAACGCTAATTAAAAGTAAGATGGCGTCACAAGTTTTTTCGTTAACATCATCTAATACACATATACGGAAAGGTAGGTCATCGCGGCGTGATTAAGCTAACTATGCTGTCATCGGCAGAAAAAGTAAAAGGACAAGGTGTAGCCTCTGCGTATAGAGAACTTGTCAATCTGCTTGATGAACGGTTAAAAGATAAAATTGAGATGTCGATTAATAAGTTCCACAAGACGGATATTACACATTATCATACGGTAGATTTTCATTTTTATTTATCTACTTTTTTCAAAAAAAAGCGCGGGGTTCGGGTTGGCTACGTCCATTTCTTACCAGAAACAATGGAAGGTAGCTTAAAATTACCGGGAATTGCCCGCGCTGTTTTTTATAAATATTTAATCTCTTTTTATAAAAGAATGGATGAAATTGTTGTTGTAAATCCTTCTTTTATACCGAAACTAGAGGTGTATGACATTCCTTCAGAGAAAATCCACTACATCCCTAACTTCGTCTCTAAAAAAACTTTTTTTTCGGATGAAAAGAAAAAAGAAATGTTTCGCGAAAAATATCAAATTTCTGCTGATAAATTTGTTGTGCTTGGTGTAGGACAGGTACAGCATAGAAAAGGCGTGCTGGACTTTATTGAAGTTGCAAAATCTTTGCCCGATGTGCAATTTGTTTGGGCTGGCGGCTTTTCGTTTGGGAAGATTACTTCTGGCTATGAAGAGTTGAAAAAAATTTACGACAATCCGCCAGAAAATGTGAAATTCATTGGGATTATTGATCGCTCGGAAATGAATGCCTGCTTCAATATGGCAGATTTATTTTTTATGCCGTCGTACAATGAACTTTTTCCCATGGCGATTTTAGAAGCGATGAGCACGGGAACCCCAGTATTGTTGCGTAATCTTGATTTATACCAAGAAATTTTATCTGGGTACTATGAAGAGGGGCAAGATAATACGGATTTTATTACTAAAATTGCAGAATTAAAAGCGAATACGGATAAATATGCAGCACTACTTGCGCAAGCTAGACGCGGAGCTGAATTTTATTCGGAGGACCGTTTGACGGCAATTTGGGACAAGTTTTATCATGATTTAGTAAGGAAGTGATGTAGGTGAAGCTAAGCAAAAATGCGCGTAAGAATTGGCTAAACATAATTTTAATTCTCATCATTAGTAGTGCCTTTATTATTTGGCAGTTTCGTGGCGTTGATTTAGAACAATTTGTTCAGGAAATTAAAAACGTTAACGTATGGTGGCTGCTAGTTGCATTTTTGTTTATGTTTATTTACTGGCTTTTTGAAGCGGTTGTGCTACATAAGAGTATCTTGCCTGCTTTCCGAAAAGAAAGTTTTTTTTCCTCATTCCGAATTACGATGATTGGTCAGTTCTTCAATACAATTACGCCGATGCAAGCAGGTGGACAGCCTGCGCAATTATACGCTCTTGTGAAAAAAGGGTTAGACATTGGCGTTTCTAGCTCTATTTTGTTATTTAAATTTATCATTTATCAGTCGATGATTGTAATCAATTTTATCATTGTTCTTATTTTTGGCTTTCATTATTTACTAACAGGGGCTCTCCCGCAAGTTAAATATTTGGTTTTAATTGGCTTCACTATTCATTTGGCGGTAGTCGTCGGGCTTATCTTGGTTGGGAAAAGTTCTCGTTTTACCACAAAGCTCGTACATCTTATTTTAAAGCCATTTAATTGGTTTATGAAGAAAGAGCGGATTCAAAAAATTCAGGCGTCCGTTGATGATAAAATTACGTCTTTTCACGAGGAAAGTGGGCGTATTAGTCGTGATAGGAAGCTCATTTGGAGTGCGAGCATTTATACGAGTTTGCAGCTTTGGGCGTATTTCGTCATTCCTTATTTTATTTTACTAGGAGTAGGGGTTTCGGATTTAAATCTTTTTATGGTAATAACGTTCCATGCGTTTATCATGATGTTTGCAACGGTTGTGCCGACGCCTGGTGGGACAGGAGGCGCAGAGTACACGTTTACTTTGCTGTTTGGGACGTTGCTTGTTTCCGCGAAGCTATTAACGGCTCTTCTTTTATGGCGGATTGTGACGTATTATAGTTGTATTGTTTTTGGCGCGATAGCGATAGCGATTCCAGATAAAAATAAAATGACGGGGAAATCTGATTAGTAAGCGGATTTAGTGGCGATTAGCTTCAAAACATGTTAGGATTTAGAAATAGTAACAAGTGAGACTGAAAAGAAAGAGGGATTGGCATGGAAAATCGGTTAGTCATTAATGGGGGGAAACGGCTTTCTGGAAAAGTAGTCGTAGATGGTGCTAAAAACAGTGCGGTAGCTTTAATTCCGGCAGCAATTTTGGCGGATTCTGAAGTGACGATTGAAGGTCTTCCAGATATTTCAGATGTTCATACATTGTATGATATTGTTTCTGAACTAGGCGGCTCGGTCAAGTCGGATAGCCAAACGGCAATTATTGACCCTAGTGAGATTGTGGATATGCCACTTCCAAATGGAAATGTTAAAAAATTACGTGCGTCTTATTATTTGATGGGAGCACTTCTTGGCAAGTTTAAAAAAGCGGTTGTTGGTTTGCCTGGCGGATGTTATTTGGGGCCGCGACCAATTGATCAGCATATAAAAGGTTTTGAGGCACTTGGTGCGACAGTGACAAACGAGCAAGGTGCGATTTATTTGCGTGCCGAAAAATTGCGCGGTGCGCGAATTTATATGGACGTAGTTAGCGTCGGGGCAACAATTAACATTATGCTCGCTGCCGTTTTAGCAGAAGGTAAGACGGTTATTGAGAATGCGGCAAAAGAGCCAGAGATTATTGATGTTGCAACTCTTCTGTCTAATATGGGTGCGAACATTAAAGGCGCTGGAACAGACACGATTCGTATCACAGGTGTGCCTAAACTACATGGCTGCCACCATACGATTATCCCGGATAGAATTGAAGCGGGTACATACATGATTGCAGCGGCTGCAATAGGTGACGGGGTTGAAATTCAAAATGTAATTCCTGATCATTTGGAGGGGATTACGGCGAAGCTAGCTGAAATGGGCGTTCCGTTAGAGATTTCAGAAGACTCCATTTTAGTCAAAAAATCTGTGGCATTTAAAAAAGTGGACGTAAAAACCTATGTTTACCCCGGATTTCCAACAGATTTGCAGCAACCGTTCACAACGCTTCTAACTCAGGCGGACGGTGACAGCATCGTGACCGACACAATCTACCCAAGCCGTTTCAAGCATATCGCTGAGCTCATGCGCATGGGCGGGCAATTTAAACAGAACGAACGGACGGCTGTCATCTACGGGAAAACGCCCCTTTCTGGTGCACGTGTCACGGCAACCGATCTTCGCGCGGGAGCCGCCCTTGTAATTGCCGGTTTGCTTGCTGAAGGTCAGACGGAAATTTTAGGCGTGGAGCATATTGAACGTGGTTACGGGAATATTATTCAAAAACTCTCCGACTTAGGAGCAGATATTTATAAAGAAATCACTGAAAGCAATTTGGTATAACTTTCTAAAATAAAAGCGGGGCTATTCCTCTGCCCCGTCTTTTCCTTCCATTTATTTCAAATCCCTAGTTTAAACAAAAATAAAAAAAGGTGGTACACATATGGCAAAATTGTCCATAGCATATTTAGAGAGCCTGACAATCAAAGAAATTTATGCGCTTGCGAAAGAACATAAAATTGCGTACTATAGCAAGTTAACGAAAAAAGAGCTTATTTTTGCGTTATTAAAATCGAATGCGGAAAAAGAAGGTTTTTTCTTCATGGAAGGCGTTTTAGACATTATTCCTTCTGAAGGATTTGGTTTTTTGCGCCCGATTAATTATTCACCAAGTTCAGAAGACATTTATATTTCTGCATCACAAATTAGGCGTTTTGATTTGCGAACAGGCGATAAAGTTTCTGGAAAGGTGCGTCCGCCAAAAGAAAATGAACGCTATTTTGGCTTGCTACATGTGGAAGCGGTCAACGGTGAGAATCCTGAAGTGGCAAAAGAACGTGTACATTTTCCTGGTTTAACGCCACTTTATCCCGATAAACAGATGGCGCTTGAAGTCGGAAAATTTCCAATTTCGATGCGGATGATTGACATGGTTGCGCCAATCGGTTTTGGTCAGAGGGGGCTAATTGTTGCGCCACCTAAGGCTGGGAAAACAATCTTGCTTAAGGAAATTGCGAATGCGATTACAACCAACCATCCGGACGCCGAATTGATCGTACTTTTAATTGATGAGCGTCCAGAAGAGGTGACGGATATTGAACGATCAGTGTCTGCAGACGTTGCTAGTTCAACATTTGATGAAGTTCCGGAAAATCATATTAAAGTCGCCGAACTCGTTTTAGAACGTGCGATGCGTCTTGTAGAACAAAAGCGTGACGTCATTATTTTGATGGACAGCATTACTCGCTTGGCGCGCGCGTATAATTTGGTTATTCCGCCAAGTGGCAGAACGCTCTCAGGTGGAATTGATCCGGCTGCTTTTCACCGGCCAAAGCGCTTTTTTGGGGCAGCTAGGAACATCGAGGAAGGCGGAAGTTTGACGATTTTAGCGACAGCCTTAGTGGATACGGGTTCACGAATGGATGATGTTATTTACGAGGAATTTAAAGGAACTGGGAACATGGAGCTTCATTTAGATCGCCAACTTGCAGAGCGCCGCGTTTTCCCTGCGATTGATATTCGACGTTCAGGCACACGTAAAGAAGAACTGCTTCTTCCGAAAGAAAAATTAGAGCAACTTTGGAAAATAAGAAAAACAATGCCACTTCAAGGTGATTCATTAGATATGTCAGAGCGTTTTATTCGCTCCATGAAAAAAACAGATACTAATCAGGCATTTTTTGAGCTTTTACAAGACCAAATGTTTAAAAAATAACTGTTGCTTGTTTTAGCTGTGCTTGTTATAATTAGTGTACTGTGTGTTTCCTTGCAGTTAATTACTCTGTTTCAGATGATTCAGGGCGAAGGAGTTGAAAAGAAATGAAAGCTGGAATTCATCCTGAATACCGTCCAGTTGTTTTCGTTGATACTAGTACTGATTTCAAATTCTTGTCTGGTTCTACTAAACAGTCAAGCGAAACTATTCAATGGGAAGATGGTAACGAATATCCGTTACTACGTGTCGAAATCTCTTCTGATTCGCACCCATTCTATACTGGTAAGCAAAAACACGCGACTGCAGACGGACGTGTGGACCGCTTCAACAAAAAATACGGAATCAAATAATTTCGTGTTTTGGAAGCTTAATAATCGAACTACTGCGCGCACCTCATTTGCTGAGGTGTGTTTTTCTTTTTGGTGAAAAATTGTCAGTTAAATTAAAAAAATGAGAAAGTTCGAAAATGAGCTTTACTTTTATATCTAGCATTGCGTATAATAGCACTAATTACTTTTTTTAAAGTAAATCATTTTAATAAGGAGGTTTTCATGTGAAAGCAAATTTACAAGTAGGCGTGCTAGGTTTTGGGACAGTAGGCAGCGGTGTCATTCATATTTTAGAAGAACATCAAGAAAAAATCAGCCAAGTAACGGGCTACAATATCAACGTTAAAACTGTGCTCGTTCGTGATCTTGAAAAAAATCGCAGATACGAGACGAAAGGTTTTACACTTACGACCACGCCAGATGATATTTTTGAAGATCCAGAAATTGCGGTTGTTGTCGAGGTGATGGGCAGTATTGATATGGCACGTGAGTATATTTTGCGCGCATTGAAAGCCAAAAAGCATGTTGTGACAGCAAATAAAGATTTAATCGCTATCCACGGAGATGAACTTGTTACAGTTGCGCAAGAAAATGGTTGTGACTTATTTTATGAGGCAAGCGTGGCAGGCGGCATTCCAATTTTACGAACAATTGTAAATAGCTTGGCAGCAGACAAAATACAAAAAGTAATGGGTATTGTAAACGGGACAACCAATTATATGCTGACGAAAATGACTACAGAAAATAAAAGCTATGACGAAGTTTTAAAAGAAGCGCAGGATTTAGGTTTTGCAGAAGCTGATCCAACAAGTGATGTTGACGGAATTGATGCTGCACGTAAAATGGTTATTTTAACACGACTTGCATTTGGAATGAATGTGCGTTTAGACGACGTTGAAACAAAAGGAATTCGCGGAATCTCTCCGCTAGATATTGCGACCGCCTATCAATTAGGGTACAAAGTGAAACTTGTTGGGCGCGCGGAAGAAGTAGATGGTACGGTAAGTGTCGATGTTGGGCCGGTTCTTCTTCCAAGAGCACATCCTTTATCGGGAGTAAACTATGAAAATAACGCGGTTTTTGTTACCGGCAGAGCAGTTGGCGAAACAATGTTTTATGGTCCGGGTGCTGGTGAATTGCCAACAGCTACAAGCGTTGTCAGCGATTTAATTACAGTGGCAAAAAATAGTAAACTTGGTACAAATGGAAACGCGTTTAATAGTTTTATTCATGAAACCAAACATACGCCAAAAGAAAAAGTGTATGCCAAATATTACTTGCGTTTAGAGATGGACGATAAAACAGGAACCTTTTTAAAACTGACGCAAATTTTTGCTGAGGCGGGTATTGGATTTGATAAAATTATTCAGGAGCCGCTTAATGAATTTACAGCGACCGTTGTCATCGTGACCCATTCTATCAGTAAGGCGCAACTAAACGTCGCGCTTCAACGTACGGAAGAGGAACCAGAAATACGAATCTTGACTAAATATGCAGTTGTGGAGGGTTAAAGAATATGTATAAAGGACTTCTTGAAAAATATAAAGATTTTTTACCGATTTCAGAACGTACACCGCTCATCTCACTTGCAGAAGGCAACACACCCCTTATTCCTTTGCCTCATTTATCCAAAGAGCTTGGGGTGACCTTGTACGGGAAATATGAAGGATTGAATCCGACAGGCTCTTTTAAGGACCGCGGCATGGTGATGGCGGTTGCGAAGGCAAAAGAGGAAGGCGCTGAGGCGGTAATTTGCGCGTCAACAGGAAACACGTCAGCAGCAGCAGCGGCTTATGCAACTCGCGCAGGATTAAAAGCATACATCGTTATTCCTGATGGTAAAGTGGCACTTGGTAAGCTTGCCCAAGCTGTCATGTATGGTGCTGATATTATTGCCATTCAGGGGAACTTTGATGAAGCCCTTGATTCGGTTAGAAAATTAGCAGAAACAGAAGCTGTGACTCTCGTCAATTCAGTCAACCCTTACCGCCTAGAAGGGCAAAAAACTGCTGCGTTTGAAATTTGTGAACAGCTTGGAAAAGCGCCAGATGTTTTGGCAATTCCAGTTGGAAATGCAGGTAACATTTCGGCTTACTGGAAAGGGTTCAAAGAGTGGGATGATAAATTTGCGTCTGGACGTCCTGCGATGCACGGCTTTGAAGCAGAAGGCGCTGCAGCAATTGTACGAGGCGAACCAATTGCAAACCCTGAAACTATTGCGACAGCGATTCGAATCGGCAACCCAGCTAGTTGGAATCTAGCGGAAGCTGCACGCGATGAATCAAACGGCTATATCGATTCCGTAACGGATGATGAAATTGTGAATGCCTATAAAAAAGTGGCAAGACAAGACGGCGTATTTATTGAACCAGGTTCAGCAGCGTCACTCGCGGGTGTTATTCAGCATGTGAAAAATGGCAAAATCAAGCCGGGTCAAACCGTTGTTTGCGTGTTTACTGGAAACGGTCTAAAAGATCCTGACACGGCGATGAATGTGCATGATTTTAACATCATCCATGCTGAAAATATCGATGAAATGCGCGTACATCTTCAAAACGGAGTGAAAGCCTAATGCGTATCCGTGTCCCCGCAACGACAGCCAATCTAGGACCGGGATTTGATTCGTGTGGCCTCGCGCTAACGCTGTATTTGACGCTTGAAATTGGGGAAGTGAGTTCCAAGTGGCGTATTAAACACGATTTAGAAGGTAGCATCCCAAATGATGAAACGAATGTAATTATCCAAACGGCATTGTCATTAGTGCCAAACTTAACGCCGCATGAGCTTAAAATGACGTGTGATATTCCAACTGCACGCGGTTTGGGGAGTAGCTCAGCAGCTGTTGTAGCGGGAATCGAACTCGCGAATTTTTTAGGAAGACTTGACTTGTCGAAAGAACGGAAAGTTGAAATCGCGGCTGAAATTGAAGGGCATCCTGATAACGTGGCGCCAGCCGTGTTAGGGAATTTGGTCGTAGGCGCGAAACTAAAGGATGCTGATTTTTATGTGCGTCACCTGTTTCCAAATTGCGCGATTTTAGCGTTTATTCCTAAGACGGAGCTTTTAACTAGTGAAAGTCGTGATGTTCTGCCTGAAACGTTGTCGTATAAAGAAGCGGTGTCTGCGAGTGCGATTTCGAACGTGATGATTGCGGCTGTGCTTCAAAACGACATGCGGCTTGCTGGGGAAATGATGGAACGCGATTTATGGCACGAAAAATATCGTGCAGAGCTAGTGCCCCATCTTGTTAAAATTCGCGAAATTGCGCGCGCAGAAGGTGCTTACGCGACTTGTTTAAGTGGTGCAGGTCCGACAATTTTAATTTTTGCACCGCATGATAAGAAAATAAATTTAATGAGTGTGCTTCAAAATTTTGATGCGGAGGCGAAAGTGCTCCCGCTTGAAGTTGAGGGCAGCGGCTCGCTTGTATTCCAGTGAGGCTAAATTGAGTGCTATTTTGCACTCAATTTTTTTGTTCCTTCCGTATCCCAATTTTCTTTCGGCTGTGTTAGAATAGGAAAAGAGTTTAAGAAAAGGGGCAAAGGTGATGGCGCAGTTATTTTTTAGATACGGGGCAATGAATAGCGGTAAAACAATTGAAATTCTAAAAGTGGCTCATAATTATGAGGAGCAAAATAAACCCGTGGTGATTTTTACGTCTGGGATTGATGATCGTGATAAGGTGGGGGTAATTTCTAGCCGTATTGGTTTAAAACGTGATGCGACACCGGTTTTCTCAGATACAAATATTTTTGAAGAAGTTAAAAGGATGAATCCGCAACCGTTTTGCGTGCTTTTAGATGAATCACAGTTTCTAGAAAAACATCATGTTTTTGAACTTGCAAATATTGTGGATGAGCTAGGAATCCCAGTTATTGCGTATGGTTTGAAGAATGATTTTCAAAATGAGCTTTTTGAAGGGTCAAAATATTTACTACTCTATGCAGATAAAATTGAAGAAATGAAAACCATTTGCTGGTTCTGTGCCAAAAAAGCAACAATGGTTTTACGTGTAGATGACCAAGGAAAGCCTGTTTATACAGGAGAACAAATTTTAATTGGTGGGAATGACCAGTACTTTCCAGTTTGTCGGAAATGTCATGCGCATCCGCCGATAGCAGATTAAAGTGAGGTGCTAAAAATATGTATGACCGATTACAAGCGGTAGAAAATCGCTACGAAGAACTAAATGAACTTTTAAGCGATCCAGAAGTTGTGTCTAATCCAAAGCGTTTGAGAGACTTATCAAAAGAGCAATCTGGAATTGCTGAAACAGTTGAAACATATCGTCACTACAAAGATGTGACAAGCCAAATCGAGGAGACAAAAGAACTCCTTTCTGAAAAGCTTGATGATGATATGCGTGAAATGGCAAAAGAAGAGCTATCTGGTTTGCAGGAAGAAAAAGTGGAATTAGAAGAGAAAATGAAACTGTTACTTGTTCCAAAAGATCCAAATGATGATAAAAATGTTATTATGGAAATCCGCGGAGCAGCTGGTGGTGATGAGGCGGCTTTATTTGCTGGTGATTTATTCCGAATGTATAGCCGCTATGCCGAATCGCGTGGCTATAAAGTTGAAATTATGGATGCCAATCCAACTGGAATTGGTGGGTATAAAGAAGTTATCGCTATGATTACAGGGGACGGGGCCTTTTCTCGTTTGAAGTATGAAAATGGCGCACACCGTGTACAGCGTGTTCCAGAAACCGAATCTGGCGGGCGGATTCATACGTCTACAGCAACTGTTGCCATTCTACCAGAAGCGGAAGATGTTGAAATTGATATTCAAGATAAAGATATTCGAACAGATACATTCGCATCAACTGGTGCGGGCGGGCAAAGTGTCAATACAACCATGTCTGCAGTAAGGTTAACGCATATTCCAACAGGGATTGTCGTATCCATGCAAGATGAACGATCACAGATTAAAAACAAAGAGAAAGCTATGAAAGTATTACGTGCACGTGTTTATGATAAATTTGAAAGTGAAGCACGTGAAGAATATGATGCTACACGTAAGTCTGCTGTTGGAACGGGTGACCGCTCAGAACGCATCCGGACATATAACTATCCGCAAAACCGTGTGACGGATCACCGGATTGGTCTGACCATTCAAAAACTGGACCAAATTATGGAAGGGAAACTGGATGAAATTATTGATGTGCTCATTTTGGAAGATCAAACGAGCAAATTGGAGCATTTAAACGATGCAGAATAAAACCATTTCTTCTGTGTTAAAAGAAGCAAAACAAATTTTAGAGAAGCGGCATTTAGATCTAAATGCCGCTGAAATTTTACTGGAAACACGCCTAGGATACACAAGATCTGAACTTTGGATGCATCTTTTAGACTCGTTTTCTGCTGAAAGTGAAGCATTGTTTCGAATGGATTTCAAGCGTTATTTAGACGGTGAACCTGTTCAGTACATTCTAAATGAAGCGCCGTTTTATGGTTTTGATTTTTATGTGGATGAAAACGTGCTTATTCCCCGTCCGGAAACGGAAGAGCTCGTTTTGCTTGCAGAACGAATCGCACAAAAAGAAGCGTTATGTACGGTTTTGGATATTTGTACGGGGAGTGGAGCAATTGCTGTCGCGCTGAAAAAAAGCGTGCCACACCTTACTGTAGCGGCTTCAGACATATCTAAAGAAGCCCTTTTAGTTGCGAAAAAAAACAGTCAACTTTTAGATGCAGAGGTGGAGTTCGTTGAAACTGATTTAGTAGCAGAGTTTGTCGCAACAAACCGGACTTTTGATATGATTGTTGCCAATCCACCGTATATTGCGGAAGCTGAGCGAAAAGAAATGTCTGATTATGTATTAAAGAATGAACCTGAACTTGCTTTATTCGCCAAAAATAATGGTCTCGCAATGTATGAGCGACTTGCAAATGAGTTGCCGCTCGTAGTAAATGAAAAATTTTGGATTGGCGTTGAAATTGGTTATACACAAGGAAAAGCTGTCCAAAAATTATTTCAGAAAAGTTTTCCACAAGCAGAAGTAGTTATCCACAAAGATATTAACAATAAAGATCGTATCGTTGTATGCTCAAATGTATTGATATAAAGGCGTTCCTTTTAAGGGACGCCTTAAATTTTATCCAGACTTGTGGATAGTAATTTGTGCAAAAAATTTTTTTTAACTAGATTTTAATCTTGAAAATCCACTTATCAACACATTTATCAACATTATCCACAGGTTCACAAAAAATTATCCCCATTGACAAAGTTATTATCCACAGAATGTGGATAATTCAGCCTGATACCAAACAGTAATCTTCGCTGTTAAAGTTTCCATTCCGATGATTACGTACTCGAGTGTGCTCCGCCTTGGCACTCGCCTTTGCCTAGAATTGCACCATTTGACCTGAGACGTTTTATCTTGTGTATACTTCGAGTTTTTCTACAAGTTGAATTCAGACTGGTTTTCTGCATGTCATTAATTTTGCATAAAATTTTTGCTACATATTTATCACCTAGCTGAAATAAATAGACAGAGACATCTATATTTTTTATTCAGACGGGTGTAAAAAAGGTTTAAAAGGGTTAAAATAGAAAATAGCTGGAAGAAAAGGAGTTTTTAAAGATGGAAACGAAACGGTGGAATATTGATCAAGGTAGGCATATATACGAGGAGGCAGCAGAACTCTTGAGAAAAGGTGAGACAGTAGCATTTCCGACAGAAACAGTTTATGGACTCGGGGCTGATGCAACAAATGAGGACGCTGTACAGAAAATTTTTGAGGCAAAAGGACGCCCGTCTGATAACCCGCTGATTGTCCACATTGCAAGTGCGAGCCAAATGGATGAGTTTATTGAGCAAATTCCAGATAAAGCACAAAAACTAATTGATGCATTTTGGCCAGGACCGCTCACGCTTATTTTACCAATGAAAAAAGGTAGCGTAGCAAAAAATGTGACAGCGGGCTTAAATACCGTTGGCGTTCGAATGCCTGTACATCCAGTAGGCTTAGAATTACTCCGCATCACAGGACGCCCGGTAGCTGCGCCAAGCGCTAATCGTTCTGGACGACCAAGCCCTACAACAGCAAGGCACGTAGAAGAAGATTTAACTGGGAAAATTGCGGCGATAATAGATGGCGGGAGTACAGGAGTAGGCTTAGAATCTACCGTTATCGATTTTGCAGGTGAAATGCCCACAATTTTACGTCCTGGCGGTATATCAATTGAGCAAATTCAAGAAATTATTGGCGAAGTGAAAGCCGCTAAAAATATGGAAATAAATGAAGAGACACCAAAGGCACCTGGCATGAAATACACCCACTATGCCCCTGTTGCACCAGTTTATCTAGTGAAAGGCGATATTGCTTTTTGGGAGGAACAAATTAAACTGGCTGAGGAAAATGGCGAAAGTGTTGGCTTGCTTATTTCTGATGAGCTCGCCAGTGAAATTCATTCAGCTGTGAATACAATTAAAATCGGCAGCAGACAAAAAATGGAAGATATAGCAAGACGCTTGTATGACGGCTTACGTCTTTTTGATCATACAAACGTCACGCTTATTTTGGCAGAGCCTTACGAAAGAGATGGAATTGGAGAAGCCATTATGAACCGTTTAGAAAAAGCAGCAGGTAATAAATATTTAACAAAGTGAATGAGTTGTGGAGTGTTTTTTCTGAGTGAAACCCTTCACTTTCGAAATTTACTAAAAAATCGAAAAAAATACTTGCTTTTCACTCAAATTCAAGTAATATTATGGATAATACAAAAATTCACACTATAATAAAAAAGGATGGGGGTCCTCGTATTGGTTTATCTGCAAAAGCAAGACAAGGAAGTTTTTGATGCGATTCGTTTAGAACTCGGAAGACAAAGGAACAACATTGAACTAATTGCATCTGAAAATTTTGTTAGCGAGCAAGTGATGGAGGCAATGGGATCAGTACTCACAAATAAGTATGCAGAAGGGTATCCGCGTAAACGTTATTACGGTGGTTGTGAGTATGTGGATATTGTGGAGGACTTGGCAAGGGACCGCGCGAAACAATTATTTGGCGCAGAATATGCCAACGTACAACCGCATTCTGGGGCACAAGCGAACATGGCGGTTTATCAAGCTGTACTAGAGCCAGGCGACACAGTGCTAGGAATGAATTTAGCGCACGGGGGGCATTTAACACACGGAAGTCCAGTAAATTTTAGTGGGTTATTGTACAATTTTGTCGAATATGGTGTGAGTAAAGAAACAAAGCAAATTGATTACGATATCGTAAGAGCGACGGCATTAGAGCATAAACCAAAAATGATTGTTGCAGGGGCAAGTGCTTATCCCCGCGCAATTGATTTTGCGAAATTCCGTGAAATTGCGGATGAAGTGGGCGCATACTTAATGGTAGACATGGCGCATATTGCTGGTTTAGTGGCGGCAGGTCTTCATCAAAATCCTGTTGAATATGCTGATTTTGTGACAACAACGACACATAAAACGCTGCGTGGTCCGCGTGGTGGACTCATTTTAGCAAAAGCTGAATGGGAAACAAAAATTAATAAAGCAATCTTCCCAGGCATTCAAGGCGGTCCGCTTATGCACGTCATTGCTGGTAAGGCAGTTGCTTTTGGTGAGGCACTTCAGCTAGAATTTAAAGTATACGCATCTCGGATTATTGAAAACTCGAAACAGCTAGCAAAAACGCTTGAGGAAAATGGGGTTCAAGTGTTGACTGGCGGCACAGATAATCATTTATTGCTGATTGATTTAAATCATCTAGGGATTACTGGCAAGGCTGCCGAGGAGGCGCTTGATAGCGTTGGAATCACCGTAAATAAAAACTCCATTCCATTTGAAACAGAAAGTCCGTTTGTGACAAGTGGTATTCGAGTTGGAACAGCAGCAATTACGACACGTGGCTTTGACACGGCTGCAACGCAAATTGTTGGAGAGTTAATTGCAAAGGTCTTGCATAACTTAGAGGACGAAAATGTCCTAGAGGAAGTCGGAACGCAAGTAAGCGAATTAACAAGCAAATACCCGCTCTATCCAGAGCTTTAAACAGAAGAAAGAAGTGGATCTTTTAGATTTGCTTCTTTTTTTGTTGAAAAGAAATGTTTTTGTATTGCACTCGAGCAATGTTCTGATACAATAATGTAGAGGAAATTTTTGAATTTAAAGGAGAGAACAGAAAATGGCGGAAGTACATGTATTAAATCATCCACTTATCCAACATAAATTAACGATTATTCGAGATAAAGATACGGGAACAAAGGCGTTCCGTGAACTTGTGGACGAAGTGGCAACTTTAATGGCTTATGAAATTACGCGCGATATGGAACTGGAAGAAGTGGAAGTGGAAACGCCAATTCAAGTGACGAAAGCAAAATCGCTTGTAGGAAAAAAATTAGGTGTTGTGCCGATTCTACGCGCAGGATTAGGGCTTCAAGATGGCATTTTGAAATTAATTCCAGCAGCAAAGGTTGGTCACGTTGGTCTATACCGCGACCACGACACACTTGAGCCGGTTGAATATTTTGTTAAGCTACCATCTGATGTTGAAGAACGACTGTTTATCGTCGTAGATCCAATGCTTGCAACAGGCGGTTCAGCGATAATGGCGATAGATGCACTAAAGAAACGCGGGGCTAAAAGTATGAAATTCATGTGTCTTGTCGCAGCACCAGAGGGCGTGGAAGCCTTACAAAAAGCACATCCAGATGTGGAAATTTATATTGCTGGATTAGATGAAAAACTAAACGAAGAAGGCTACATCGTGCCAGGTTTGGGCGATGCAGGAGATCGCTTATTCGGGACGAAATAAAGGAGTCTGTATGATGAAAAAGATAAAAGTCATGAGTGTTTTTGGGACACGACCAGAGGCGATTAAAATGGCACCACTCGTTTTAGCATTAGAAAATTCACCTGAAAAATTTGAGTCGACGGTTGTTATTACTGCGCAACATCGAGAAATGTTAGATCAGGTACTTGGAATTTTTAAAGTAAAACCAGACGTAGATTTAAACATTATGCAAGCAGGTCAAACACTTAGTGACATTACGTCGCGCGTCTTATCTGGGCTAGTCGAAGTGATTCGTGAGCAAAAGCCTGATATCGTGCTCGTCCACGGAGATACAACTACGAGCTTCGCGGCAGCATTAGCAGCCTTTTATGAGCAAACAGCTATCGGACACGTCGAAGCAGGGCTTAGAACATGGAATAAATATTCACCTTTCCCGGAAGAAATGAACCGCCAGCTAACAGGCGTAATGGCCGACTTGCATTTTTCACCGACGGAAACATCGAAAGAAAACCTTTTACGTGAAAATAAAGTAGAAGAAACGATTTTCATAACAGGGAATACCGCAATTGATGCACTGAAAACTACCGTGCAAGACAACTACAGTCATCCGATTCTAGATGGATTAGGAGATAACCGCCTCATTCTTATGACCGCGCACCGTCGCGAAAATTTAGGTGCCCCTATGCAAGGGATGTTCGAAGGTGTACGCCAAATTGTTGAGGAGCGAGAAGATGTTGAGCTTGTTTATCCAATGCACAAAAACCCTGCAGTACGCGAAAAAGCGGTGGCAATTCTAGGTGGTCATGACCGAATTCATCTCATTGAACCACTCGGTGCAATTGATTTCCATAATTTCTTAAAGAAAGCCTATCTTGTATTTACTGATTCCGGTGGTGTTCAAGAAGAAGCGCCTGGCATGGGCGTCCCCGTCCTAGTACTACGCGACACAACTGAACGCCCCGAGGGAGTCGCTGCTGGCACGCTAAAGCTAATTGGTACCGCAAAAGAATCGCTAATTAAAGAAGCTCTTCTTTTGCTTGATTCTAAAGAAGTACATGAAAAAATGAGTCAAGCAGCCAATCCATATGGTGACGGAGAAGCATCTAGGCGTATTTTAGAAGCGATTTCACATCATTTTAATGGAACAAAACGCCCAGCTGATTTTGGAATATAAAGTTCAGAGCGACTACACTTTGTAGTCGCTTTTTATGAAGAAATCTAATGAAAACGCATTATTATTACAGATGTGTTACATGACTAGATTTGACTAGAGCTTTTTGTAAACATGTGATAAGATGTTCAATGTTATAAACTAAAGAGCCCAAAAAACTAGCTTTTCATTTAACCTAGGGATAGAACGCTATAAAGCATTCGCATGAATCCCGCCGGCACTTGTGCTGACAGAATTTAGAGGATGCTTGGGCGTTAAAAAATTAGGATAATGAGTCATAGTTTTTTCCGTTCTTTTATTGGGAAAGAACTTTTGATTTGCGTTGTCTGCAAAATAATAAAGTCTTTTGCCAATAGGTAAAAGCTTTTTTTATTTTAGTGATGTTTGTGAAAATAAACACGAGATGCAATCAAGCTATTACATGTTTTTTCTCAGCGAATCGGAGGTGTTCATTTTTGGTAGATTCCTTGTAAATGATATTTTTAGCTTTTTTTAACAAAAACGCAGTCAAATATTTTATGCCTTCGCTAGATTATGGTACTATTATCTAGTAAGAATATAATGGTTTTGTGAAAGTATATTGACTTTTCCCTTTTCTCTGTTGTATTCTTAAAAATGACACGCTGATAAGGCTTTCATGTGTCATGAAGAAATAAAAATGGTTGTAAAATGTGTCTGTTTTCACAAAGTTTTACAACTTGCTCCGAATGATGAAGCAATTTGAGAGTGCAACTGAAACAGAAAGGACTGCAACTTAATGTTAGAATCGCTAATAGGAATGTACCATCGTCATCAGAAGTATCTTGTCATTTTTATTGCTCTATGCCTCGTTGGATGGTTTCTCACGCCATATGTACATATTTTCTTAGGGCTAAAACTGGGACTCATCGTTGGCTGGTTTAATTACTGGTTACTTATGAGACGGACGCAGGCAATGACAAAAGCACTTGCTGAGAATAGAAGTTTTTACGGTATGGGGACAACAGCTAGAATGGGGAGTATGGTACTTGCGACAATTATCGCAACTCAAATTCCTGATTATTTTCATGTCTATAGCGTAATAATTGGTCTAGGAATCGCCTATGCAGTCATCTTTTTAGATTTCATACTCTATTCCTTATATCGGAGAAAAAAAAGTTAACAAAAAGAGAGGGGTGAACCAAATTGGAAGAAAACTTTCCCGTGGTCCGTTTCTTAGGATTAGATTTTAATTTATCTAATGTTCTAATGATTTCTATTACTTGTATTATCGTTTTAGCAATCGCTATTCTCTGTACGCGGAACTTAAAGCGCCGACCTACAGGGAAACAAAATTTCATCGAATGGGTGATGGATTTTGTGCGCGGTATTATAAACAGTAATATGGACTGGAAAACTGGTGGAAGATTTCATGTGTTAGGTATTACTCTAATAATGTTTATTTTCGTGGCGAATATGCTAGGGGTTATTACTTCCGTTGCTGTTCACGATGAAGTATGGTGGCGTTCACCCACAGCTGATCCAATTGTAACTTTAACACTTGCTATTATGGTGCTAGCGCTAACGCATTATTATGGTGTTAAGATGCGAGGATTCAAACATTATTTTGTGGGCACATACTTTAGCCCAATGAAATTCCTATTTCCATTAAAATTAGTGGAAGAATTTGCCAACACATTAACACTTGGGTTGCGGCTCTACGGTAATATATTTGCCGGTGAGGTGTTGCTTACTATTATCGCAACACAACTTGCGCATATCAATGTGTTTACCGGAGTGCTTGCTATTATTCCGGCACTTGCATGGCAAGGATTCTCAGTATTCATTGGAGCAATTCAAGCCTATATTTTCACAATGTTAACAATGGTTTATATGTCACACAAAGTTAGTGATGAACATTAAGCAATTCGTATAAATTTAAAAATTAAACAAGAATTTGAGGAGGATATTAATTATGTCTTTAGGTGTTATTGCAGCTGCAATCGCAGTAGGTTTAGGTGCACTGGGTGCAGGTATTGGTAATGGTCTTATTGTTTCTAAAACTGTCGAGGGTGTTGCTCGTCAACCAGAAGCTCGTTCTATGCTACAAACAATCATGTTCATCGGTATCGGTTTGGTTGAAGCCCTTCCTATCATCGCAGTCGTAATTGCGTTCATGGTACTGAATAAATAATCAGTCATTAAAGAAAACCGGGGAATATCACCCCGTTTCTTTGAGTAAACGAAACGCAAGGTTTTTAGCGAATGTTTGGAAAGGAGTGAAACAGACGTGTTACAACCACATTTAGTCGTAGGTAGTTTTACAGTCGGCGATACTTTCTTCACGTTATTTACATTTGCACTTTTATTGGTTCTCATTCGTATTTTTGCATGGAAACCACTTATGAATGTGATGAAAGAACGGGAAGAACATATTGCTTCAGAAATAGATTCTGCCGAAGAAAGCCGTGCTCAAGCGGAAAGTCTTCTTGCAGAACAACGAGAAGTATTAAAACAAGCACGTATTGAGTCGCAAACAATGATTGAAAATGCTAAGCAACTTGGTGAAAAAGAGCGTGAAGAAATCATTAAAGCAGCTCGCCAGGAATCGGATAGACTGAAAGAGGAAGCGAAAACCGAAATCATTCGCGAAAAAGAAGATGCTATTTCCGCACTTCGTGAACAAGTGGGTTCCTTATCTGTACTTATTGCGTCTAAAGTTATCGAGAAAAATCTGGATGAAAAAGCACAAAGCGACTTGATCCAAGATTACATCGAAAGGTTAGGCGATGATAAATGAGTAAGGATTTGGAAGTTGCAAGTCGCTATGCCACAGCAATTTTTCAAGTAGCTGAAGAAAAAAATCTTGTAGCACAGTTTAAAGAAGAGCTTTCCAGCGTGAAAGAAGCTTTAACGACGAATCCAGATTTTGTAAAACTACTTGAAAATCCGACGCTTACGACTGAGCAAAAGAAAAGTCTTGCCAGCGCCGTTTTTAAAGATATTAACGAAACGCTTCGAGATTTTATCTTTCTATTAATTGATCGTGGTCGCGAAGATTATTTAATGGTCATTGCGGATGTTTACGCAGCACGTGTAAATGATTTAGAAGGCGTAGCAGAAGCCGATGTTTATTCTGTTGTCCCACTTTCTGACGCAGAGCAGGCATCAATTTCAGCAGCCTTTGCAAGAAAATTAAATAAGAAAAAACTTCATATTCGAAATCATGTGGATAAATCTTTATTAGGTGGCGTCCGTGTGGTGATTGGAACCCGTATTTATGATGATAGTCTAAAAATGAAATTAAAGGACATGGAACGGCAAATAAAAGCCTAGTTTCCGTTTTAACGAGGGGTGAAATTGATGAGCATTAAGGCTGAAGAAATCAGCTCCATTATTAAGCAGCAGATTGAGAACTATCAAAGCGAATTAAAAGTAAGTGAAGTAGGAACAGTTACTTACATCGGTGATGGTATCGCGCGTGCTCATGGACTTGATAATGCGATGGCCGGAGAACTATTAGAATTCTCAAATGGTGTAATGGGTATGGCCCAAAACTTGGAAACAAATGATGTTGGTATCATCATTTTAGGCCCTTACACTGAAATCCGTGAAGGCGATGAAGTTCGTCGTACAGGTAAAATTATGGAAGTTCCAGTTGGCGATGCGCTTATCGGACGCGTTGTTGATTCGCTAGGACAGCCAGTTGATGGCTTAGGTCCCATTGAAACAACAGCTACTCGCCCAATTGAAGCAGTTGCACCAGGTGTTATGCAACGTCAATCGGTTTCCGAGCCACTTCAAACTGGTATTAAAGCAATTGATGCCCTTGTACCAATTGGTCGTGGGCAACGTGAACTTATTATCGGTGACCGCCAAACGGGTAAAACATCTGTTGCTATCGATACAATTTTAAATCAAGCTGACCAAGATATGGTTTGTATCTATGTGGCAATCGGCCAAAAAGAATCGACAGTTCGTACCGCTGTTGAAACTTTACGTAAACACGGTGCGCTCGACTACACAATTGTAGTTACTGCAGCCGCATCACAACCGGCGCCTTTACTATACCTAGCTCCTTATGCTGGTGTAGCAATGGGTGAAGAGTTCATGTATAACGGCAAGCATGTATTAATCGTATACGATGATTTATCCAAACAAGCCGCAGCTTACCGTGAACTCTCCTTACTTCTTCGTCGTCCTCCAGGTCGCGAAGCTTATCCAGGGGATGTGTTCTACTTGCACTCTCGTTTATTAGAGCGTGCAGCAAAGCTGAGTGACGCACTTGGTGGGGGATCTATTACCGCGCTTCCGTTTGTTGAAACACAAGCAGGTGATATTTCCGCGTATATTCCAACAAATGTTATCTCGATTACGGATGGACAAATATTCTTACAATCCGACCTATTCTTCTCGGGTGTAAGGCCAGCGATTAATGCCGGACTTTCTGTATCCCGTGTAGGTGGATCAGCACAAATTAAAGCAATGAAAAAAGTTGCTGGGACACTTCGTCTTGACTTAGCCGCTTACCGTGAGCTAGAATCCTTCTCACAATTCGGCTCAGACCTAGATGCAGCAACTCGTTCTAAGCTAGAACGTGGTAAACGCACAGTTGAAGTATTGAAGCAAGATTTACACAAACCTTTAAAAGTAGAAAAACAAGTTTTAATTTTATATGCATTGGTGCACAACTATCTGGACGATATTCCAGTTCATGACGTTCTCCGCTTTGAGTCCGAAATGAATACATGGTTTGACCATAATCGTTCTGAACTATTAGAAGAGATTCGTACGACAAAAACTCTTCCTGATGAAGAAAAGCTAAATAGCGCACTAAATGAATTTAAAAATACTTTTGTTCCAAGTGAGGAAAAATAAATTTTCTCAAATCGGAATATAAAAGGTGGTGAAAATCTTTGGCATCTTTAATTGATATCAAACAACGAATTACA
Organism: Listeria tempestatis; assembly: GCF_963575625.1. Taxonomy (NCBI): domain Bacteria; kingdom Bacillati; phylum Bacillota; class Bacilli; order Caryophanales; family Listeriaceae; genus Listeria; species Listeria tempestatis. The sequence continues at coordinate 29,346 of NZ_CAUYTK010000010.1, read as the reverse complement.
TCAACGAAAAAAACTAGTCAAATCACAAAAGCAATGCAAATGGTGTCAGCATCCAAACTTGGAAAAGCGGAATCGAATGCCCGATCCTATGCACCTTACGTTTCCAAAATCCATGATGTGGTAACGCATATCGCCGCAACAGGAAACAGTTCTGACCATCCTATGCTTGTTTCAAGACCTGTAAAACGAACAGGTTATATCGTAATTACTTCTGATACAGGCCTTGCTGGCTCGTACAACAGTTCTGTAATTAAAGAAGTATTTCAGGAAATCTCAACCAAACATAATTCAAGTGAAGAGTATGCGATTATCGCAATAGGTCGTAATGCCCGCGATTTCTTCAAAATGCGTCAGATGAATATTGTCCTTGAAGTTCAAGGTATTTCAGATCATCCAGCATTTGCTGAAATTAAAGATATAGCAAGCAATGCTGTTCAAATGTTTGAAGACGGTGTGTATGACGAAGTATTTGTTTACTATAATCATCACATTAACTCGATTTCAAGCGAGCTACGCCGTGAGCAATTACTACCACTCACGCAGTTCAAAGATGCAAGTACTGAAACCGAAAAAGATTTAACCGTCTACGAATTTGAACCTTCCGAACAAGAAATTCTAGAAGTTCTACTACCTCAGTATGTAGAAAGCTTAATTTTCGGGGCGCTACTCGATGCTAAGGCAGCTGAACACGCTGCTAGAATGACAGCAATGAGAAGCGCGACTGATAATGCACAAGATTTAATTGGTGACTTGTCACTTCAGTATAACCGTGCTCGCCAAGCTGCGATCACACAAGAAATTACCGAAATCGTTGGTGGTGCAGCCGCGCTCGAATAGTAAGCTATTTGAAACGACTTAACCTGCGAAACCGTAAGTAAGGAGGAAAAATCGCATGACGAAAGGACGAGTAATCCAAGTAATGGGTCCAGTTGTAGATGTTAAATTTGATGGCGGTAATTTGCCAGAAATCTACAATGCCCTTACAGTGGAATATCAAACTCAGTCAAAAGAACAAGCTACAAATCATCTTACTTTAGAAGTTGCTATCCAATTGGGAGATGATGTCGTTCGTACAATTGCAATGGCATCCACTGATGGAATTCAAAGAGGTATGGAAGTAATCGATACAGGCAGCCCAATTACAGTCCCTGTTGGAAGTATCACTCTAGGTCGCGTATTTAATGTTTTAGGAGATACTATTGACCTTGATGAGCCAATTTCAAATGATGTTTTGCGCAATAAAATTCATCATTCAGCACCAACTTTTGACCAATTATCAACAACAACAGAAATTCTTGAAACTGGAATTAAAGTTGTAGATTTACTAGCGCCCTATGTAAAAGGCGGTAAAATAGGCTTGTTTGGTGGAGCTGGTGTTGGGAAAACAGTTTTAATTCAAGAACTTATCCATAATATCGCTCAAGAGCATGGTGGTATTTCGGTATTTGCCGGTGTTGGAGAACGTACGCGTGAAGGTAACGACCTTTATTTTGAAATGAAAGATTCTGGCGTTATTGAAAAGACGGCTATGGTATTTGGTCAAATGAATGAGCCACCTGGTGCACGTATGCGTGTTGCCTTAACAGGCTTAACAATTGCTGAATATTTCCGTGATGTAGAACATCAAGATGTTTTATTATTCATTGATAATATTTTCCGTTTCACACAAGCTGGTTCAGAGGTTTCCGCCTTATTAGGCCGGATGCCATCTGCTGTAGGTTATCAACCTACTTTAGCCACTGAGATGGGGCAACTTCAAGAGCGTATCACGTCTACAAATGTAGGATCAGTTACTTCTATTCAAGCGATTTATGTGCCAGCCGATGATTATACGGATCCGGCTCCAGCAACGACCTTTGCCCACTTAGATGCAACGACAAACCTTGAACGTAAATTAACAGAACAAGGGATTTATCCAGCGGTAGATCCGCTTGCTTCAACTTCACGTGCGCTTTCTCCAGAAATTGTTGGTGAAGAACATTATGAGGTTGCAACTCAAGTTCAACAACTGTTGCAACGCTACAAAGAATTGCAAGATATCATAGCAATTCTAGGTATGGATGAATTGTCCGACGAAGATAAGCAAGCTGTTGCACGTGCGCGCCGCGTTCAATTCTTCTTGTCACAAAACTTCCATGTTGCTGAACAATTTACAAGTCAACCAGGTTCCTATGTTCCTGTAAAAGAAACAGTAAAAGGCTTTAAGGATATTTTAGCTGGTAAATATGACCACATTCCTGAAGATACTTTCCGTTCTGTAGGACGTATTGAAGAAGTTTTGGAAAAAGCTAAAACTCAAGGAATCGAAGTTTAATAAAAACAGGAGGAGATACGTGTGAGTGAACTAAACGTTAGTATCGTTACTCCAGATGGCCCTGTTTATGAAGGTAAAGCGAATATGGTTATCGCCAGAACAAAGGCCGGTGAACTCGGTATCTTACATGGTCACGTACCACTTGTAGCACCACTTAAAATCGATGTTGTTCGATTAAAACAAGAGTCAGGTGAAGAGTGGATTGCCGTTAACGGTGGTTTTATGGAAGTGAATGGTGAGGAAGTCAATATTTTGGCTGATACCGCCGAGCGTGAACAAGATATTGATATTGATCGTGCAGAGCGTGCGAAAACGCGTGCGGAAGAACGATTACAACAAGCTAAAGATCAAAAAGTGGATGAAATCATGGCTCAAGTTGCTTTGCAAAAAGCCATTAACCGAATTCACGCGAAAAAACATTAAATTTTTAAAGTCCCATTATTTAGTGGGGCTTTTTCGTGTCTTTTTATCATATTCTTTGATAAGATGAATAAGTATTTATTCTCTTAATAAAGGTGTGTTTAATTTGTACAACGTTGTCATGGAGCAACCAGCAACTATTATTATTTCTCATCTCTTATTTATTGTTATCGTATTTTGGGCATTGCAAGCTGTTCGATATGAGAAAGTCATCAGTAAAAATCGAGTGGTTCAAGCAAGACTATTATTTGCCATTCTATCCATTGTCATCGGCTATTTATTAAGTAGTTTCTTCTTGGAGTTTCTATCAGCTTTTAAGCAGCTCACACAATTGCTATAGATGAAATGTTTAGAAAGTGTGAAATTGGTAAATAAACATAAAGTATGAATTGTTTTTTAGTTAAATTAAGTTGATATTTAAGTAGCAATGATGTTAAAATGATTTAGATGTGTATTAAATTCCATATAATTAAATTAAAAATAGATTTTTGAAGTTTGACTAACTCGGAGGGATATGTTTTGGAAAAAATGATTGTACGTGGAGGAAAAAAGCTAACAGGTAGCGTAAAAGTTGAAGGCGCAAAGAATGCCGTATTACCAGTTATAGCTGCTACACTCCTTGCTAGTAAAGGTAAAAGTGTTTTAAAGAATGTTCCTAGTTTATCGGATGTATATACAATTAATGAAGTGTTGAAATACTTACAGGCAGATGTAACGTTTGAAGGCGATGTTGTAACTGTTGATGCAACGGGTGAGATTTCATCTGATGCTCCTTTTGAATACGTCCGTAAAATGAGAGCCTCTATTGTTGTTATGGGACCTTTATTGGCGCGTACAGGTAGTGCACGAGTTGCGCTTCCAGGAGGATGTGCAATTGGTTCACGCCCTGTAGACCTTCATCTTAAAGGTTTTGAGGCTATGGGAGCTACGGTGAAAATTGAAAATGGTTATATTGAGGCTACAGCCGACCGCTTAAAAGGTGCAAAGGTTTATTTAGATTTTCCAAGTGTTGGCGCGACTCAAAATATTATGATGGCCGCTACGCTTGCTGAAGGAACAACGGTTATTGAAAACGTTGCAAGAGAACCAGAAATTGTTGACTTAGCCAATTTCTTAAACCAAATGGGTGCACGTGTTATCGGTGCTGGTACTGAGGTTATTCGTATCGAAGGTGTACAAGAATTAACAGCCACAGAACATTCTATTATCCCGGACCGCATTGAAGCAGGAACTTTCATGATTGCTGCAGCCATTACGCAAGGTAATATTTTTATTGAAGATGCTGTTCCTGAACATATTAGCTCGCTTATTGCAAAGCTTGAAGAAATGGGCGTACAAATTATTGAAGAAGAAACTGGTGTCCGAGTTATCGGTCCAGAAAAATTAAAAGCTGTTGATGTTAAAACAATGCCACATCCAGGGTTTCCAACAGATATGCAATCACAAATGATGGTCATCCAAATGCTTAGTGAGGGAACTAGCGTGATGACAGAAACTGTTTTTGAAAATCGTTTTATGCATGTTGAAGAAATGCGGCGTATGAATGCAGACATGAAAATAGAAGGTCATTCTGTTATTATTAATGGTCCTGCAAAACTTCAAGGTGCTGAAGTTGCAGCGACGGACTTGCGCGCTGCTGCTGCACTTATTTTAGCTGGACTTGTAGCTGATGGTTATACACAAGTAACGGAATTAAAATATTTGGACCGTGGTTACAATGACTTCCACGGCAAATTGCGTAGCTTAGGCGCAGAGATTGAGCGTGTTTCAGCTGAAGTTATTAATGAAAAAGGTTTAGAAGCTATTTTTGTAAAATAATTTCTAAAAAGAACTTTCTCGCTAGAAGGTTCTTTTTTTTATTTTAAAAATAGTTTTCGAGTAGAAGTAAATTATGCTATAATTCAAACTGTGAGAGTAGTGACTGTTAGACAACAGAGAAAGGGGTAATAAATTTTGGCTAAAGATGTTGGAATCGATTTAGGGACAGCTAATGTATTAATTCATGTAAAAGGTAGAGGTATCGTAATTAATGAACCTTCGGTAGTAGCCGTAAATAATAAAACTGGAGAAGTTTTAGCGGTAGGGACAGAAGCCTATAATATGGTTGGCCGTACACCAGGTGACATTACCGCAATTAAACCAATGAAAGATGGCGTCATTGCAGATTTTGATATTGTTCAAGAGATGTTACACTTCTTTTTGCAAAAATTAAATCTAAAAACATTTTTTTCCAGACCACGTATTTTAATTTGTTGTCCAACAAATATTACTTCTGTGGAACAAAAAGCAATTAGAGAAGTTGCTGAGAAGAGTGGCGGAAAACAAGTCTTTTTAGAAGAAGAACCTAAAGTTGCAGCAATTGGATCTGGTATGGAGATTTTTGAACCAAGTGGGAATATGGTTATTGATATTGGTGGTGGAACTGCCGATATTGCAGTTTTATCAATGGGTGATATAGTAACAAGCCAGTCAGTTAAAATTGCAGGTAACCAGTGGGACCAAGATATTCTTCAGTACATAAAACGAAAATACAATTTATTAATTGGTGAGAGAACAGCAGAAACATTGAAGATGACCATTGGAACTGCTGTAAAAGATTTGAAGACAGAGACTATGGATATTCGCGGTCGTGATTTAGTTAGTGGACTACCTCGAACGATTACAGTATCGAGTGATGAGGTAGAAGAAGCGCTGCATGAGTCATTAAGAAATATTATTCATGCTGCTAAGCAAGTGCTAGAAAAAACACCACCTGAACTATCCGCTGATATTATTGATAGAGGCATTATCATGACAGGTGGTGGTTCATTGCTCCATGGATTAGCTGATTTAATGTCAGAGGAATTAAAGGTGCCAGTTTTGATTACTGAAAGTCCACTTGACGTTGTAGCCATTGGAACAGGTATACTTTTAGAATCACTAGGTAAAAAGAAACGCAGTTAGGAAAGGTGCTAGTTATGTTAGATATAAAACAAATAAAAGAGCTTTTGCCGCATCGCTATCCATTTTTGCTTGTTGATCGAGTGATTGAAATGGAAGCTGGCAAAAGAGTAGTAGCAATAAAAAATGTTTCTGCAAATGAACCTTTTTTTAATGGTCATTTTCCTGAGTACCCAGTAATGCCAGGAGTACTTATTGTTGAAGCGTTAGCACAAACTTGCGGAATTGCGATTGTTCAAGGCCCTGAAAATAAAGGTAAAATAGGTTTGTTTGCTGGAATTGATAAATGCCGATTCAAACGTCAAGTTGTTCCTGGGGATCAGTTGAAATTAGAAGCTGAAATCACTCGTTTGCGCGGAGCAATTGCTAAAGCGAATGTTAAAGCCACGGTTCTTGATGATGTCGTTTGCGAAGCTGAGATTATGGTTGCGCTAAGTGATGCAGAATAACCACCGAGAGTCTAACCTTAGATGGTTAGGCTTTTTGCATGCCCTGAATTTCTGCTTTTATCTTAGCATGATGCAAGATAAATGAAAAATACTTAAAATGACAATTTGAAGGGATAAAAAGTCTGAAAAATAAAAAATTCTATGGAAAAATCACTTGATTTTGGTATTTTAGACGCTCAAAATATGATTTTAATGTTTTTACAAAAAAAGTAAGGTCTTGTATGATAGTGCAAAATTAAGAAATGAGGTATTTTGAGAATGATAAATCAAGTAACGATTGTAGGTAGATTGACAAAAGATCCCGAACTGCGTATAACTTCTGATGATAAAGTTGTACTTAATTTCACATTAGCATTAAATCGATTTGGAAAGGCAAAACGTTTTGATCAGGATGCAGATTTTGTGCCATGTGTTGCATGGGGAAGGAGGGCAGAAGAAATATGTAATTACTGCGAAAAGGGTATGTTAGTTGGAGTTGTTGGAGAATTACAAACGAGAAGTTATGTAAATAAAGATGAAAATCGGATTTATGTGATGGAGGTATTAACGAGAAAAATAAGATACTTAAGCTCTAACAAACCTAATTTTCTAGGAAATCCTTCTACTGAAGCAACTCAATAAACTATAAAGTTGCAATGGTTTATAACCACATGCAAATATGTATGTGGTTTTTCTGCTATCAGTATAGGAGTTCACACTCTTTTATGGTAAACTAAAGTATAATCTTCAATAAAAACAGGAGTTAGGAATTATGACTACAAAAAATGTTGAAATTTTAGGGATTCCCTTTATACATATATCACAAGCCGATTTCATAACACAGTTATTACAGGATGCTTTAGAACAAAAAAAGCGCTTTGTAGTGACGGCGAATCCTGAAATTGTAATGAATACGAGAAATGATGCTGACTTTAAGCAAGTTGTATTAAAAGCGGACTATATTACGCCAGATGGTGTTGGAATTATTATGGCCGCTAAGCGTCAAGGAACTCCACTTCCTGAGCGGGTTACGGGATTTGATACAATGCAAGGTATCTTAAAACAAGCTTCAAATTATGATTTAAAAGTGTATTTTTTAGGTGCTAAACCAGAAGTGAATGAGGCGCTTAAAGAAAAATTGAGAAATGCTTTTCCTAAATTAACTGTGGCTGGCTGTAGGCATGGGTACTTTAAATTGCAAGAAAGTGCGGAAATTGCTCAGGAAATTAAAGTATCTGGGGCTGACTTTGTATTTGTAGCATTAGGGTCACCTACACAAGAAAAATGGATTATGTCACATTTTAGTATGTTTGAAAAAGGGATCTTTATGGGTGTAGGAGGTTCTTTTGATATTTTGTCTGGAACAATTAAAAGGGCGCCTAAAATTATTATAAAACTTCGAATTGAATGGATATATCGATTTGTAACTAATCCTTCTAGATGGCGTCGCTTTTTTGCAATTCCGCAATTTATGCGTGCTGTAAGTCGTGAAAATAAGCAGGTGCAAAAATGAGAATTCAAAGTGCAAATCTTTTTAAAGTAAGCCTACCACTAATTGAGCCGTTTCGAACAAGCTACGGTGTTTTAGAGGAGAAAACATTTTTTCTTATAAAACTAGTAGATGAAAATGGAATGATTGGGTACGGAGAGCTAGATGCTTTTTTGTTGCCAGATTACACGGAGGAAACGCTCGATACAGCAGCATATATTATCCGAACAATTTTACTTCCAAGGTTGAAAAAAAGAACGCTGACAAAGCCAAGTGATGTGCGTGAAACTTTTTCTTGGATAAAAGGAAATGAAATGGCCAAAGCCGCAATTGATTCTGCGTGTTATGATTTGTTTGCTAAACGTAGTCGCGTTTCGTTATCTGCCTATCTAGGTGCAAAACGGAAAGGAGTTCCGGTTGGAGTAAGTATTGGCATTCAAAATTCGGCATTCGAATTGGTTTCACTTGTCGAGAAATATGTGGATGCAGGGTATAGACGTGTAAAGGTGAAAATTAAACCAGGTTCGGATTTGGAGTTTTTGCAAGCTGTACGTTCGAATTTTCCGGATTTAATTCTGATGGCTGATGCAAATTCGGCTTACACGCGTGCTGAAACGCCACTTTTTCAAAAGATGGATGAACTTCATCTTGCAATGATTGAGCAACCTTTTGGTGTACGTGATTTAGTGGATCATGCTTTTTTGCAAAAACAAATTCAAACACCTATTTGCTTAGATGAAAATATTCGCTCTTTAAAAGATGTCTTTCAGGCGCATGAATTGGGTAGTGCAAAAGCAATTAATTTAAAAATGGCGCGTGTTGGTGGTCATACAGAAGCATTAGAAATCGCAAAGTTCTGCAAGCAAAACGGATTAATTGTATGGTGTGGAGGTATGCTTGAGGCAGGAATCGGTCGTGCCCATAATATTGCACTTGCAGCTCGAGAGGAATTTCAGTTTCCAGGAGATATTTCAGCTACCAAACGATATTTTAAACATGATATAATAAAAGAGAATTTTGAACTTGTAGATGGAGAGATAGAAGTTCCACGTGGTCCTGGGCTTGGAGTTCAAATAGATGAGAAGAACTTGCAACGATTCACACAAGCTGAATGGGAGATTTTGCTAGGTTAGAGAATGGAGCTGAAACAGATTTGTTCATATGGGGTATCATAACTTTTTTGCTTGGAGTTATTTTAATTCCGATTGTACGTAAATTTGCAATTTGGATAGGTGCGGTTGATGCGCCGAGGGAGAGACATAGTCATAAGAAAGTGACGCCAACACTTGGTGGACTTGCTATTTTTATAAGCTTTTCAATTGGTTTTTTCCTTGCGCCAATCGATAAAACAGGCTTTTTACCAGTTTATATAGGGGCTTTAATCATTATTACTACCGGAATCATCGATGATATTGTTGAGTTGTCGCCTAAGCTGAAACTTTTAGGACAGCTACTTGCAGCCCTTTGCGTAACAGTTTGGGGAAATGTCGTGATTGAATTTATTAATGTTCCGTTTTACGGACAACTTGATTTTGGTTGGCTTGCGATTCCGATTTCAATGATTTGGATTATTGCTATTATAAATGCGTTAAATTTGATTGATGGTCTGGATGGTCTTTCAAGTGGAATTTCAATTATTGCATTAATGACAATCGCAGGTATGGCGCTTATTTTAAAAGATACTTTTGTAGCGCCAGTCGCGTTCCTTCTTGTTGCATCTGTTTTGGCTTTTCTACTCTTCAATTTTCCGCCAGCTTCCGTTTTTATGGGAGATACAGGAGCGCTTTTTTTAGGTTACATGATTGCTGTACTTTCGCTTATGGGTTTTAAAAATGTCACTTTTATTTCGCTCTTAGTGCCACTTATTATCCTAGGAGTTCCGCTTTCTGACACGTTTTTTGCTATCATTCGGCGGTTGAAAAAAAGGACGCCAATTTCTGCAGCAGACCGCTCGCATATTCATCATCGACTCATGGCGTTAGGCTTCACTGAACGGCAAACGGTTTTATTGATTTACTGTATGGCGCTTTTATTCTCACTTGCAGGTTTTGTGTTCTCATTTTCGACAGCTTGGGGATCCCTCATTCTTCTTGCGCTGCTTCTTGTTTGCATTGAAATTGTTGTCGAATTTATCGGATTAGTCGGTGAAGATTACCGCCCGGTACTAAATGTGCTCCAAAAAATTCATCGTAAACGAAAATAACCCTGAGCCATGTGGCTCAGGGTTATTTTTATTATCACTCGCCACTATCAGATGACGAACTATCGCTATTCGTTGGGTCTTTGTAAGGAGCTGCATTTGGAAAAGGTTGAGTAATATTAAGTTCACTCGCAAATTCATTTGCAACACTCTCCACTGAACTTTCATCAAGAGCATAATAATATACGCCGTCTTGCGGAGAATCCTGTCCTTCCAAGTTTAGAGACTTCATTTCAATTGTATTTGTCATGCCGAATTTTGCAATAGAAAGCATTTGATTAAATGTTAAGTTTGTTTTCATGTTTTCGCCGACAGCGTCAATGATACTCGAATATTTATTAATAGAAGAGAATTTAGTTGCTTCTTTGACGATGGCTTCAATAATTAGTTGTTGCCTTTTTCCTCGTTCAATATCATTATCAATATGGCGCGTTCTAGCAAGAGCTAAAGCTTGTTCGCCGTTTAAACGTTGCTTACCTTTTTCAAGTGTAATGGCTCCAGCTTCGTCTTTTGAGTTTTGCTCTGTAAAGGAAACAGGAACATCGACATTAATGCCACCAAGTGCATCAATAATTTTAAGGAAAGCATCAAAGTCAAAACGAACATAGTAATCAATTGGAATTTGGAATTTTTCTTCGACAGTTTGCATAGTTAGCTCAGGTCCGCCATAAGCGTGAGCTGCATTTATTTTTGTATATTTATCAATGCCTTTTTTGTCTGATTGAATGTGAACGTAGGAATCTCTAGGGATGCTGGTCATTTCTACACGAGCATCTTTAACATTTACAGTGGCTAAAATAAGTGAATCACTTCGAGGATTACCATCAGAGGCACGTTTTTCGCTGGTGTCAACCCCAATAATTAAAACAGAGAAACTATCTTTAATTGGGTCAATGTCTTTAGTTCTTAAAGTTGAAGCCTGTCCATTTCGGACGTTATCGTATGAATTGTCTGCAGCTAATTTTGTTTTGCTGAATAAGAATGTACCATAACCTACGCCAACTAAAATTAGAAGCATAATTGGAATGAGTATCCAGTACAGTATCCTACGACGGCGTTTGTATTTGGTTGCACGCTGGCGACCGTTAAAGCCATTATCCATTATCTTTTTCTCCTTAAATGTCGTTTTCATTTGCTAACAACAAACATAAACATAATTGTACCATGTATAAGTAACCAATTTGTTACATAAAATTTAAGATTTCCTAAAATTTAGTTGCCTTTTGAAATTACAGTGTTTATTTTTACATTATACCTAACTATTTCTGAAAAAAACATTGAAAAGATACAAGCTTTCAAAAATGTAATATAAATGAAAGCTTACTTTTGGTTAAAATAAAATTTGTAAATGAAAATTGGACTTACATTTTGTGTGTAAAGATCAAGCTCTGACGTTTTAGTCGCAAGCTTAAAACCAAGCTTTTCTAACAGAAAAATAGAGGCAGTGTTTTCTGGGAGAACTTTTGCGGAAACACCAGAAAAAGTTAAATGGCTTTGAATTTGTTCAAAAAAAGCATTTAATAATTCTGTCATAAAACCTTTGTTCCAAAACTCCTTAGCAAGTTCATAACCAACTTCAACAGTGTTATCAACAGAATTAAATTCATTAATGCCAAGAGAACCAATAATTTGATTGCCTAAAAAAATGGAATAGCGACAAGCATGTGGCTCTGCTTCAATAGCTTTAATCATTTCCTCGGCTTGAAAGACAGTTGTAAATTGTTCAATGTTCATGTATTTGGCAACCTCAGCATCTGACCAGATTGTAAATAGAGCAGGGGCATCAATAATTGATGTCTGCTTCATTTGTAATCTATCTGTTTGAATGACAGTTAGAAGGTTATGAAAAAAATCTGTACTCATTTATTAAACATCCTTCTCACGATATTTTTGTTCTCCTTCTACACAAGAAACTTGTCCACTAGAAATCTCTGTTATCCATGCTTTGAAAGAAGGTAAAGAATCTTGATCAACAAACACTGATAAAGTCACCATCTCTGTAAATTTCTTATCCACAACTTGGTAATTTTTTTGCTCTAAGAGGTTTTCAAACTTACCTAGTTGACTATACTGGATAGTAAAATGAACAATGGTTGCTAACTTGCGTTCCACTATGCCGATTTCATCACATGCGTTACTAACAGCGCCGCCATAGGCACGAACTAGACCGCCAGCACCAAGCTTTGTGCCACCAAAATAACGAGTGACAACGACCACAACATTTTTTATTTGTCGTTTTTTCAATACTTCGAGCATTGGAACACCAGCTGTACCAGTAGGCTCTCCGTCATCATTTGCTTTTTGAAATTCATCTTTTTCACCAATAAGGTACGAAGAGCAATTATGCGTCGCATTCCAATGTTCTTTTTTTATTTGCGCAATGAAACTTTGTGCGGATTGCTCATCTTCAGCTCGCGCAATGTGGCAAATAAAACGCGATTTTTGTATAATCAACTCGCATTCACCTTGTTCTTTAATGGTTAAATATTGTTCTAGCATGGTTTCCTCCTAACAAAATAGAAGTTCATAGTTGCTTTCATTTTAGCTGAAATAAAGTAGCTTGTATATAATTTTTTTTAACAAAGATGTTCTTCTGGATGAAGCAGGGTTAAATTCATGTTATAATAAAATATACTATTACTTTAGATAGAGATATTGCTGAAAATATCTTTTCATATAGGCAAAATGAAACATATCTTCGGAGTGGAAAAGGATAATAAATAGCAGTAATAGAATCAGCTTATCGAAACTTGCATTTTATGCAAAACAAAAATGTCACACACAGTTAGGCTGGGTAGGAACAGATGATGGAAACTTACTATAATTGTATTTAAGGGATACTTTAGGGCTAGGACACCAACAATGATGACAACAAACAGTAAATGAATTTTGGTTAAATCAGAGGAGGAAGTATTTATATGACTCTCAAAATTATGATTGTCGACGATCACCAATTGTTTCGCGAAGGAATTAAACGGATTTTAGAATTAGAAGACTCGTTTGATGTCATTGCAGAAGCTGAAAATGGAAAAAATATCGTTGCGAAAGTTAGAGAATACAAACCAGACATCGTCCTAATGGATATTAACATGCCAACTGTTAACGGCTTAGATGCAACAGAAATGTTAGTAAGACAATTTCCAAGTATTAAAGTAATTGTATTAACTATCCATGATTCAGATGAATATGTTACTGAAGCGCTGCGCTCTGGTGCGGTGGGATATTTATTGAAAGAAATGGATGCAAAAGAGCTTGTTGATGCCATTAAAATTGTTGATGCCGGCGGAGCGTATATTCACCCTAAAGCTGCCATTAAACTTATACGTGAATATCGCCATTTAGCAAGCACAAATACAGCACAAGGCATTTATGGTTACCAGCAACCCGAAGTGAAAATGCCGCTTCATATTTTAACACATAGAGAATGTGAAGTTCTTCAACTACTCACGGATGGGAAAAGTAATCGTGGTATTGGAGAAACCTTATTTATAAGTGAAAAAACGGTGAAAAATCATGTTAGTAGTATCTTACAAAAAATGAAAGTGAATGATAGGACACAAGCGGTTGTAACCGCCATAAAAAATGGCTGGGTTTACATCCGTTAAAAGGTTCAGGGGGAAGCCATGTCAAAAGAAAAAATTGCAATTGTTACAGATAGCACAGCTTATATACCAGAAGAATTGCTTGAAAAGTACCAAATCCATGTGGTACCTCTTTCGGTCATCATTGATGGTGTTGCTTATAAAGAAGAAGTAGAATTAAGTACAGCAGATTTTTATAAAAAAGCAAAGGAATCAACGGATTTTCCTACGTCTTCACAGCCCGCGCCAGGGGATTTCATTACACTCTTTGAAACCCTCAAAAAAGAAGGTTATAACAAAGTGTTGACTATCCACTTAACAAGTGGAATCAGTGGTACGTACCAAAATGCAGTGACTGCTGGCAATTCGGTCGATGGCATTGAAGTTATTGGTGTTGACTCGGGAATTGCCTGTATGGCACAAGGTTCGATGGTATTGAGTGCCGCTCAAATGGTAGCAGAAGGGAAGACAGTATCTGAAATTTTAGCACATATTGAAACAATCCAAAATACCATGGATGCCTATTTCATGGTTGATGACTTAAATAACCTGCAACGCGGTGGACGTCTAACAGGAGCTCAAGCAATCATTGGAAGCTTGTTGCAAATTAAGCCAATTTTACATTTTCAAGATAAGCAAATCATTCTTTTTGAAAAAGTACGTACGCAGAAAAAAGCATTAAAGCGAATTGAAGAAATTTTACAAGAAGCCGTTCAAAAAAATGAAGCTGAACAAGCTTATGTTATTCATGGAAATACACCTGAAAAAGGGCAAAAGTGGTTAGAGGAGCTACAAAACATGTTTCCAGAAGTTGAATTTCACCTCAGTTATTTTGGACCAGTTATCGGTACACATTTAGGTGAAGGGGCTCTTGGACTCACATGGTCAATTAAATAAACTTAAAACTCCGTGATTTTGGTCGCGGAGTTTTTGTATAAAAAAGTTAGATTGGTAGTGAAAATTATATTTTACGGTCTAGAAAATCAGGTTCTTCATTAAGAAGAAAACCGCATTTTTACCCTCCTAAAAAATGATTTTGATTTCTGCAAAAAAAATAGAAATGAGGTATAACTAAGTGGACGAGGTGATTTATGGCAAAAGGTATTCTATATTTTGAAAATGAGATAATGCATTTGGAAAATTATGAGGTGCTACCGAGTATTTACGAAGTGGATGCAAAACCATTTTGCTTTCGGTGTGGGAATAATCTTGCGGAATGTTTTGCAAATTTGCCGAATAATGAACGGTATTGTAGGAATTGTTTAATGATGAAACGAGTGAATAGCGCGCAACATTTTTACTATCAAAAACCAGAAGAAGCGGAGCGGATTTATTTTAAGGAGCCGTTAGTGTGGGAAGGCATACTTTCATTTGCACAACAAAAAGGATCTGATGCAGTATTAAATGCTATTCGTGAGAAGCAGTCACTTTTGTTATGGTCTGTTGCAGGGTCGGGTAAGACGGAAATGATGTTTAAGGGTATTGAAGCAGGGCTAAAAAAGGGTTTGCGAATTTGCTTAGCATCACCACGCGTAGATGTATGTATTGAACTCGCACCGCGATTACAAGAGGTTTTTCCAGATGTTCCACAAGTGTGTCTATACGGAGATTCAGAAGCTGTTTTTAATAATGAAACATTTGTAGTTGCGACAACACATCAGCTATTGCGTTTTTATCGATATTTTGATTTGATTTTCATTGATGAAGTGGATGCCTTTCCGTATGCCAAGAATCCTTTTCTTGAGTATACGGTTCGAAAAGCAGGGTGTGAAGAAGCAATCCAAATATTTGTAACTGCAACACCAGAGAGAAAGTGGCAACTAGAGTGCTCAGAGGGAAAACGAAACTATGTGAAAATCCCAGCAAGATACCATGGTTTTCCGCTACCAGTACCACGAAATTGCTGGATTGGAGATTGGCAAAAGCAACTAAATAAAAAGCGAATTTCTAAAAAAGTGATAGCATGGATAATGAGCTATATAAAAGCGAAGAAGCCAATCTTGATTTTCTTTCCTAAGATTGATGTTATGTTTAAATTTAGTGAAGTTATGGAGCAGTACGGGTTTAGGCGACTTACTACGGTGCATTCAGCAGATAAGCTACGCAAGGAAAAAGTGCAACAATTGCGGGACGGCACTATTCAAGTTTTACTTACAACAACGATTCTAGAGCGAGGTGTTACATTTACAGATGTACAAGTAGCTGTTTTCGGTAGCGATGGTTCTATTTTTACTGAGGCTGCTTTAGTTCAAATAGCAGGAAGAGCTGGGAGAAAAAAAGACTTTCCAACTGGTGAAGTGTGTTTTTTTCATTTTGGAAAGACTTGTGAGATGAAGCGAGCGATTCAACACATTGAAATTATGAATAAAACGGCTTGGGAAGAAGGGTTACTCGGTGCAACGTAAGTGTCGTATTTGCTATCAACAAATTGAATATGGATTTACTTGGGGGACAAAGCTATTTTTGCAGCAAAAAAGTTTGTTGTGTTCGAGTTGTCGTGAAGAATTTAAACGAATGGAAATGAGTATGAAAAATAAAATGGTAATTTTTAGGAAATCCATTTTTATTGAAGAATTGTTAGAACGATTTTTGAAATTGGGAGATTATGCGCTAGCAGAAGTGTTTGGCGAGTTATTGATTGAAACCTATCATTCTAGTGAGGCACTCTATGTTGGGAAAGAAAAAATAAATGATCGATTGGGCTATAATCCCGAGTTAGAAGTGTTAATGCATGCTGGGATAGCGGCTATTCATATAAATGAAGTTGCTGAGGGGGCCGCTTTAAATATTTTTACGATTATAGAAGGGGATAGAGATTGTGAGCAAGAATTTATTGTAAACTATTGCGCGAAAAATATTAGGGAGATTTACTTTACTGCTTTATTTGAAAAATAGTTAAAAGGAGGTTTGTTTCTCGAGGAAAAGTGGAATGAATTAGTAAAGTAGGAGAAGGCGAAAGTTCCTTTCTTTTCTAGGTAAATATTTGCAAAAAGTGGCATTATACCTTAGACTAGAAGTAAGAAGAGAAGCCTCTTCTTCGCAAGAATTTTTGTTTTATCCCAAAGGAGGAATTACAATGCTTAAGTACAACATTCGTGGCGAAAATATTGAAGTAACAGAACCGATTCGTAATTACGTCGAGAAGAAGATTGATAAACTTGAACGTTATTTTACAGAGGTTCCAGATGCAAATGTGCATGTGAATTTAAAAGTTTACTCTGATAAGAATGCAAAGGTTGAAGTAACAATTCCTCTCCCAAATCTTGTTCTTCGTGCTGAAGAAACAAGCGGAGATTTATATGCAAGTATTGATTTAATCGCAGATAAATTAGAAAGACAAATCCGTAAACATAAAACAAAAGTAAATCGTAAAATGCGTGATAAAGGTGCACAACAAGACTTCTTTGCTTTTGGAGAAGTTAGTGAAAGCGCGACAGATGAACATGAATCTGATTTAGAAATTGTTCGTACGAAACAATTTGATTTGAAGCCGATGGATAGTGAGGAAGCGGTTCTTCAAATGAATCTGTTAGGGCATAGTTTTTATGTTTATACAGATGCTGAATCTGATGGTACAAATATCGTTTATCGTCGTAAAGATGGAAAATACGGTTTGATTGAAACAAATTAATTTGAAATTAAAACGTCCTGCCACATCGAGCAGGACGTTTTTTATTTACTTAGTTCCTAAAAATGGACCGTATGCATTTGCAAAGCTATTGTTATATAAAACGCCATTTTTATCTTTTCCAACATCCCAATTTGCTGACCAGGTCATTAGTCCTTTGAGCGGGCTATTGTCAGCTTTTAACTGGTTGAGGGCATCATAAACATTTTGCGGATTTATGACGTAGCCTGTCGCAGCGGCATCATTATTAGCTGGAAGCCCTAAAACTAACTTATTGGCGGGAATTTTAAGAAAGCCACGTGTTCCGTGAATGAACGAATCAGACATGTAATATAAAAATTCCTTTTTTAGAATATCATTGTTTTGTGCAATCCATTGGTTTGTCTCATCAACCCAGACACCATCCCCGCCTTGGTTGTATAGTTGGGGCGCAATGTAGTCATAATAGCCGTTAAGTGAAGTGATATATGTTTCATAAGCGGCACCTGGTTTTAGGTATGGAAATTCAGGCGCCATTGTAATCATGAAATTTTTTCCTTCTGCTGAGTAATGATTTTTAACTATTTTTAGTGCTGCTGGAATGACAGTTTGATTATTTCCAGCTGTAATGGCAGTCTGTTCTAAGTCAATGTCAAGGCCATCAAACCCATATGTTTCAACTTGGCGAATAATTTCATTTGCAAAAGCTTGCTCGTCACCAGTTTGCAATTGGACATGACCATCAGCCCCGCCAAGCGCTAAAAGTACAGCACGTCCTTGCTTATTTAGTTCAGCGACTTGGGCGCGGAATTCGCCATCAGTTTGTCCTACTGGTTTAAATGTTGGAATACGGTTAACACCGTCACCTTTCATAAAGGCAACAGGGACAACGTTATAAGCTGAGTTTACATCTTTTAATGCAATATCTGCTGAGGTGCCTTGTTTGTAGCCGTCGTTTCCAGCAGATTTCCAACTATGCCAATAGCCTACTAATACTTGCTTGTTTGTGAGGTCTGGCATGGCAGTTGCATCGTCCGTTATTGCTTTGGCGCTCTCGCCTCCCGTAAAGCTAAGTCCAATTGCGACAATACCAACTAAAACACTTCCTGTTATCCATCTTCTTTTTTGAGTAAACATAAAAATCCTCCTTCTTTTTTGTACGCGCTTACATTTTTAAAATGTGTTTTAAGCGTGCATTTGAGAATACCCGAGGAAAAGATGAATAAACATGAAAAAATGGATTATCAATTAATATGGTATAGACCAAATTGAGTGAAAAGGAGTTATGAGTAGTTTTTTTTAGTAAACCAAAAAAATAAATTTTTTTCAGGAAGTTGGACTTTTTCACACAATATACACATCTATTTTTAGAAGAAGGTGTTATAATGGTTGGTAGCTTATAAATCGGGGTATAAATAATCAATCCTGTTTTCAATTTTTGAGAATAAGTGATAAAATTAATAAGTGTATCTTGAATAAGATAATCTGGAAATTTAAAATAGAGTTGGCAGTCAATTTATGTGGAGGAGAATCAATTATGGCAGGAATGTTGAAAAAGATTTTTGAATCAGGTAAAAGAGATATCAAATATCTTGAAAAGAAAGCCGATCAGATTGAAGCACTAGCTGATGAAACAGCAGCGCTTTCAGACGACGATCTGCGAGCAAAAACAGTAGAGTTTAAGGAACGTGTGCAAGCGGGTGAAACTTTAGATGATATTCTAGTTGAAGCTTTTGCTGTTGCACGGGAAGGCGCAAAACGTTCGCTTGGCATGTATCCATTCCGCGTTCAGTTAATGGGTGGTATTGTTATTCATGAAGGGAACATTGCGGAAATGAAAACTGGGGAAGGTAAAACTTTAACAGCAACATTACCAGTTTATTTAAATGCGCTTTCTGGTGAAGGTGTTCATGTTGTTACGGTCAATGAATACCTATCGCAACGTGACTCGGAAGAAATGGGCGTGTTATATAACTTTTTAGGTCTTTCTGTTGGTCTAAATTTAAACGCACTTTCTAGTGAGGAAAAACGGGAGCAATATGCGTGTGATATCACGTATAGTACGAATAATGAATTGGGCTTTGATTATTTGCGTGATAACATGGTGGTTTATAAAAATCAAATGGTGCAAAGACCGCTTTCGTTCGCGATTATTGATGAAGTTGACTCGATTTTAATTGATGAAGCGCGTACGCCGCTAATCATTTCGGGGGAAGCTGAAAAATCGAATGTTTTATATGTTCGTGCAGATACTTTTGTGACAACTTTGACGGAGGAGAAAGACTATACGGTTGATATTAAAACAAAATCTGTCAATTTAACCGAAGAAGGTATGGCTCGTGGTGAAAAATATTTTGATGTTGAAAATTTATATGATTTAGAGAATACGATTTTGCTACATCATATTGCGCAAGCTTTGAAAGCAAACTACACGATGGCGCTTGATGTGGATTATGTGGTGCAAGAAGATGAAGTTCTAATTGTTGACCAATTTACTGGGCGGATTATGAAGGGGCGTCGTTTTAGTGAAGGTTTACACCAAGCTTTAGAGGCGAAAGAACGTGTGACGATTCAAAATGAGTCGAAAACGATGGCGACGATTACCTTCCAAAACTATTTCCGTATGTATAAAAAATTGGCGGGGATGACAGGTACAGCAAAAACGGAAGAAGAAGAATTTCGCGATATTTATAATATGCGTGTTATTGAAATTCCAACAAACCGTCCGATTGTTCGTGATGACCGTCCGGATTTAATTTATACAACGATTGATGCGAAATTTAATGCGGTTGTGGAAGATATTGCAGAGCGCCATGCGAAAGGGCAACCTGTTCTTGTTGGTACGGTAGCAATTGAAACTTCCGAACTCATTGCGAGCAAGTTAAAACGCAAAGGAATTCGCCATGATGTTTTGAATGCGAAACAGCATGAGCGTGAAGCGGATATTATTATGAATGCTGGGAAGCACGGCGCGGTTACTATCGCAACGAATATGGCTGGTCGTGGTACAGATATTAAACTTGACGAGGAGACGGTTGCAGCTGGAGGTTTAGCTGTAATTGGTACGGAACGTCATGAATCTCGTCGTATTGATAATCAGTTGCGTGGTCGTTCGGGTCGTCAAGGGGACCCAGGGGTAACTCAATTTTACCTTTCAATGGAAGATGAGTTAATGCGTCGCTTTGGCTCTGACAACATGAAGAGCATGATGGAACGTTTCGGAATGAATGAAGAAGCGATTCAAAGCAAAATGGTTAGCCGTGCGGTTGAGTCTGCTCAAAAACGTGTTGAAGGAAATAACTTTGATTCCCGTAAACAAGTTCTTCAGTACGATGATGTTTTACGTCAACAACGTGAAGTAATTTATAAACAGCGCTATGATGTTATTACGGCGGAAAATGGCTTGCGTGAGATTATTGAAAAAATGATTGAACGTGCGGTTCATTATGTAGTCATTTCTAATGCTTCTGCGCACGAGGCGGAAGAAGATTGGAATTTACAAGGTATTGTGGATTATGTGGATGCGAACTTGCTTCATGAAGGTGCGATTACGGTTAGTGACTTACAAGGCCGTGTCACTGAGGACATTCAAGCATTTATTTTAGGAAAAATTAAAGAAGCTTATGACGAAAAAGAACAGCTGTTGCCTGAGGAAGAATTTAATGAGTTCCAAAAAGTTGTCTTGCTCCGTGTCGTGGATACGAAATGGGTTGACCACATTGATGCAATGGATCATCTTCGTGACGGGATTCATTTGCGTGCGTATGGTCAAATTGATCCGCTTCGTGAATATCAATCGGAAGGTTTTGCGATGTTTGAGGCAATGATTTCTTCGATTGATGAGGATGTTGCACGTTATATCATGAAAGCTGAAATTAGACAAAACCTTGAACGTGAACAGGTGGCAAAAGGGGAAGCTGTTAATCCGGCTGAGGGCAAACCAGAAGCGAAACGCAAGCCAGTTGTTAAGGGTGAGGAAATTGGTCGTAACGATCTTTGTCCTTGTGGCAGCGGTAAGAAATATAAAAATTGTCATGGTAAAGAAGCATAAAAATCTCGGGGCGCTATTTTTGGCGCTCCTTTTCTTTGAAAAAATGTTCTGGATTTATGCGCTTGATTTTTATATACTAAAATAAGTTTAGAATAATAAAAAAAGGTGGAAATAACTATGGAATTAGCAGAAATTCGTAATTCGCTTGAGAAAACAGCGAACCAAATCACAGACTTTAGGGGGTCTCTTTGACTTAGAAACGATGGAAGTACGCATTGCAGAGTTAGAAGATCAGATGCTTGATCCAAATTTTTGGAATGATCAGCAAGCGGCACAAAAGGTTATTAATGAGTCAAATGGTTTAAAAGAAGTTTATAATGCTTTTCATAAATTAGAAGAGGAACAGGAAAATTTAGAAGTAAGTTTAGAACTGCTTCGTGAGGAAGTGGATGCTGATTTACAAAACGAGTTGGAAGAGGCACTTGCTGATTTTGTCAAAGAGCTGGATGATTTTGAACTTAAACTTATGCTGAGTGATCCTTATGATAAAAATAATGCGATTTTAGAGCTTCACCCTGGTGCTGGTGGTACGGAATCACAAGATTGGGGTTCGATGCTTTTACGGATGTACCAACGTTTTGCGGAGAAGAAAGGCTTCAAAGTGGAGACGCTTGATTATCAAGCGGGTGATGAAGCGGGAATTAAGAGTGTCACGTTGCTTATTAAAGGGCATAATGCGTATGGTTATTTGAAAGCGGAGAAAGGTGTGCATCGTTTGGTGCGGATTTCACCATTTGATTCATCTGGGAGGCGCCATACATCGTTTGTCTCGGTAGATGTAATGCCTGAGATGGATGATGATATTGAAATTGAAGTACGGACGGAAGATTTGAAAATTGATACGTACCGGGCAACTGGAGCTGGTGGACAGCACATTAATACGACAGATTCTGCTGTGCGGATGACGCATACGCCTTCTGGGATTGTGGTTACTTGCCAGTCAGAACGTTCGCAGCTGAAAAACCGGGAACAAGCACTTAAGATGCTTAAGGCGAAGCTTTATCAAAAAGAACAAGAGGAAAAAGAGGCGGAATTAGCTGAAATTCGCGGGGAACAAAAGGAAATTGGTTGGGGTAGTCAAATTCGTTCCTATGTTTTCCATCCATATTCAATGGTAAAAGATCACCGGACAAATGTGGAGACGGGGAATACTCAGGCTGTCATGGATGGTGAGCTGGATGAATTCGTGAATGCTTATTTGCGTTCGCGCATTCAATAAGGCAGGTGTGCGCATGATTAAAAAACGAAATCGTAAGCCGAGGAAACTTTGGCTTGTGAAAATTTTAGACTATTTTTATGTTGTTTTGGGCGCGGCCTTTATTGCAATAGCTTTTAATGTGTTATTACTCCCAAATCATATTGCTTCTGGTGGAGTGAGCGGGATTAGTACAATTGTGAATTATTTGACTGGATGGACACCAGCGTTTATCCAGTGGGCGCTTAATATTCCACTTTTTATCGCAGGTGTATTCTTTTTAGGTTATCAGTTTGGGATTAAAACATTTATAGGAACGATGACCATCCCGCTCTTTGTTTATCTTTCGCAGGATTTTGCTCCGTGGACGCATGAACCACTTATTGCTGCTTTATTTGGTGGTATTTTAGTAGGGTTTGGGCTTGGTATTGTCTTTCGCGGTAAAGCATCTACTGGCGGAACAGATGTCCTTGCACAAATTGTCCATAAATATTTTCATTTATCACTAGGCGTTTGTGTTGCAATTATTGACGGACTTGTCGTGATTTCTGCCATGTTTGTTTTCAGTATTGAATCGGGTCTCTATGCATTAATTGCTTTGTTTGCGACTAGTAAAACAATTGATTTAGTTCAAGTTGGTTTAAACCAGTCCAAAACGGTGCTTATTATCTCGGAAAATCAAGAGGAAATCAGGCAGGCGATTTTATTCAAAATTGATAGAGGAATTACTCGTCTTTCTGCTAAAGGCGGCTATACTGAGGATGAAAAGCAAATTTTGCTTTGTGTAATTTCACAACGAGAGTTTCCAAAATTGAAAGAAGTAGTGAAGGAAATTGATACAAATGCATTTGTCGTTGTGATGAGTGCAAGTGAAGTGATGGGTGAAGGATTTACGGTGTAACTAATACAAGTGATTAGTTACACCGTTTTTATATAACAGATATATGACAGAAAACGTTTGTGCATGTGCTAACGAACTAGAGCTGTAGGCAAAACTGGTCTATCCCAATTAGAAGAAACTGTAATCATTTTTAATCTCGCTGTAATGTTATTTTGAGTAGAAAAAAGATACAATAGGGACAGTGGAAAAAGAAGCCATTTATATGGTTTTTAGTTTGCCTAAAAACTGGTTTTAATTCCAATCAAAAATAAAACTCAAAAATTTAGTTTTTAAACATATGAAAAAGTTCGTATTAAATTAATGAGTAAGATTGTCACAGGCTGAAATATAACTGTAATGCAATTAACCTATTGATGAAAAACTAGGATGTTATAATAGACTTTGTGTTGAAGTATATTCAGCGCAGCATAACAGTTTTATGTCAAAGGTTATCATTACATTACCTTGCAAATGAAGCTCTTAAGAAAGGCGAATTAGGTGATAAAATGATATTGATGGAAGACGTGTATAAGAAGTACCCTAATGGTATTACTGCCGCTAATGGTCTAAATATTAAAATTGACCAAGGGGAATTCGTTTATGTGGTTGGTCCAAGTGGAGCAGGTAAATCCACTTTTATAAAAATGATTTATCGTGAAGAACGAGCGACCAAAGGAAAAATTCAAGTTGATAATTTTGACTTAATCAACTTGAAAAATCGCGAAATTCCATATTTAAGACGTGATGTTGGCGTTGTTTTCCAGGATTTTAAATTACTTTCTAGCAAAACGGTGTATGAAAATATTGCCTATGCGATGGAAGTGGTGGAAAAAGATCCGGTTGAAATCAAGCAACGTGTTATGGAAGTTCTAGATTTAGTAAACTTAAAACACAAAGTTAGGATGCTACCAGATGAGCTTTCAGGTGGGGAACAGCAACGAATTTCGATTGCTAGATCTATCGCGAACATGCCCAAAGTTTTAATTGCCGACGAACCAACTGGTAATCTTGATCCAGATACTTCATGGGAAATCATGAACATCCTTGAGGAAATTAATCGTCAAGGCACTACGATTGTGATGGCAACACACAACAAAGAAATTGTGAACACGTTGAAACATCGTGTTATTGCTATCGAGAATGGTCGTATTGCTCGTGATGAACAGCAAGGAGAATATGGATATGAAATTTAAAACTTTTGGAAGACATGTGAAGGAAAGCTTTAAAAGTCTTTACAGAAATGGTTGGATGACTTTTGCAGCAGCAAGTGCAGTCACAGTAACACTTATTCTTGTGAGCGTGTTTTTTTCCATTTTAATGAACATGAATAAACTAGCTTCAGACGTTGAAAATGATGTGCAGATTAACGTACATATTTCACTCGGTGCTACACAAGAACAAGAAGATGAGTTAAAGAAGAATATCGAAAAGATTGATGGTGTGGATACGGTAACTTTCTCCTCTAAAGATGAGCAATTGAAGAAGTTAGTTGGAACATACGGAAAGAATTTCGAGCTATTCAAGCAAGACAATCCACTTCATGATGTATTCATTGTTCAAGCAGAACAGCCGGAACAAACGAAGACAGTAGCAACTAAGATTGAAAAATTAAAATACGTAGATGATGCAGAATACGGTGAAAAAACCGTGGATAAACTATTCGATACATTGCAATGGGCGAGATATGCTGGTATAGTATTAAGCATTGGGTTACTACTAACAGCGATGTTCCTCATTTCAAACACAATCAAGATTGCAATTTTCTCTAGACGAAAAGAAATTGAAATCATGAAACTTGTTGGGGCGACAAACTGGTTTATACGCTGGCCATTCGTTTTAGAAGGGGCGTGGTTAGGACTAATTGGTTCAATCATTCCAGTAGTATTAACTTTTGTAGGTTACATTAACACATATAACCTATTAAACCCGAAACTTATAACATCATCACTTTCGCTTTTACCGCCGACACCATTTGCTTATGAAATTAGTGCTTTAATTATTGTTATTGGTGTTTTAATTGGTGTCTGGGGAAGTGCTATCTCAATTAGAAGATTTTTAAAAGTTTAAGAACGAAACAATAAAAAACAAAGAAAAGCTTAGGGAGCTTTTTAGGAGGTAAATTCTTTGAAAAAGAACGCTTTAATTGCAGTATCACTAGCAACAGTAATGACAATTGCACCAGTATTTACAACTAACGCATTTGCAGACGTTAATACTGACATTCAATCACAAGATAAAAAAATTAACGACTTAAAGGCTAAAAAAGGTAATTTAGAATCTGAACTTTCTAAATTAGTTGCCGACATGGAAGCTGCACAAAAAAATGCTAAGAAAATCCAAGCAGATTTTGACAACACTACTAAAGAGCTTAAAAAATTAAATAGTGATATTAAAGAAATCAACGAGAGAATTAAAGAGCGTGAGGAAGTACTTAAAGAGCGCGCACGCGCAATGCAAAAAACGTCTAACTCCAACGCATACTTAGATGTAATTTTAGGGTCTGAAGATTTCTCTGATTTAGTTAATCGCGTTTCTGCAGTCAACCAATTAGTTGATTCTGATAAATCAATTTTAGACGATCAAAAAAATGATGAAGAAGCATTAAAAGCAAAACAAGCTTCTGTGAAGAAAAAACAAGAAGCTCAAAAAGTAGCGATTCATAAATTTGAAGCTGAACAAAATAAAATTGAAGCTCAAAAAGCTGAAAAAGAAGCTGTTGTAGCACAATTAGCAGCTGACCAAGCGAGCGCTGAAAGTGATAAAGCAAGCTTAGTTAGCGAACGTGATAAGCAAGCAGCAGCAGCGGCTGAACGTGCACGCGCATTGACAGCGGCAGCAGCACCAACTGCTGGTGTTGAGAATAACAATAACAATTCAGGAAGTTCTAGTTCTACAACTAAAACCTCTACAAATAATAGCGTTACTAACAGTAGCAACAGTAGTAGCAATTCTTCAAGTGCTAATGTACAACAGCCATCTGGAAGCGGATATTCTGCAATGATTTCAGCAGCGCGTGCGCAACTTGGCAAACCTTATTCATTAGGTGCATCAGGTCCAAGCGCATTTGACTGTTCTGGATTTACTTCTTACGCTTTCCGTGCGGCAGGTATTAGCTTACCAAGAACTTCTGGTGGACAATATGCAGCTGCACAAAAAGTTAGTGCAAGCCAAGCGAAGCCAGGGGACCTTGTGTTCTTCAACTACGGAGGCGGAATTGCACACGTAGGGATTTATGTTGGTGGCGGTCAAATGATTAATGCGCAAAATAATGGCGTTAAGTATGATAATATCTCTAGTGGATATTGGGCTAAATATTTAGTTGGTTACGGCCGTGTAGCTAATTTCTAAAAATAAATTTGTTGTATTGAAAATAGAAAAGTACCTTTGTCTTGGCGGCAAGGGTATTTTTCTATCTTTTTTTAAGAAAAGTAATAAAAAAGTTAGGGGTTTTTCCGAGAAATGAAGAAAAAATTAATATCTGGGGTAATGGTGCTGACAGCAGCTGCACTTCTTACACAACCGCTGAATGTACTTGCAGATGATATAAATGGTATGGAGAGTCAAAAGAAGAAGATACAAGATCAAAAATCTTCTGTGGAAGGAAATATTGGGCAAAAGAATTCGGAGATGGAGAGTTTAGAAGCTGAGTCGCAAAATGTAGCGACATGGCTTGAAAAAGTTTCAAAAGAAATTGAAGCAACGAATAAGAAGTTAAAAGAACAGCAAGAGAAAGTAATTACAGAAGAAGGCAAAGTTAAGCGATTAAAGGCTGATATTGCGGATTTAAAAGAAGAAATTAAACAGCGTAAAGTTGTGCTTGATAACCGAGCTCGTGCGATTCAAACGAATGGAAGTGGGCAAAGTTATTTAAATGTTCTCCTACAAGCTGAAGACTTTGCGGATTTTTTTGGACGTGCATCACTTGTTAAAGAAATTGTGAATGCTGACCAGGAAATTATGACGAAGCAAAAGGAAAATCAAAATCGGTTAAAAGATATGCAAGCTAGTGCAGAGAAAAAACTAGCTGAATTAAATCAGCTGGCAACACAAATTACGGTGATTAAAAATAATTTGGAGAGTCAAAAAGCGGAGCAAGATGATTTATTGCTTACGTTAGCAACGAAAAAAGATAAGACAAATCAGGAAGTGGCCATCTTAGAGGCACAAAAAGCTAACTTATCCAAGGAAGAACAGCAAGTGGCTGCAAATTTGACGGCGGCGTATGCGGAAGAACAACGTAAGAAAGAAATGGCAGCAAAACGGGCTGCTGAAGCGAAGCGTAAGGCTAGCAGTAGCCAAACTACAAGAAGCGCAAGCGTGTCCTCACAACCTTCACAAGGAAGTTCATACTCAGCGCCCACTTCTTCTGGCGGTATGTTTATTAAACCAGCCGCGGGTATTTTAACTTCAGGATTTAGTGAACGTACAAACCCAGTAACGGGGCAATATGAAGCGCATAAGGGGCAAGATATTGCGGCAGGAGGAACGGTTCCTGTTGTTGCGGCCGCGAGCGGAACGGTTGTCTTTTCTGGGTTTGGTGCATCGGGTAGTGGCTATGGTGGTTATGGCTACGTTGTGGAAATTGACCACGGCAATGGCTATCAAACACTTTATGGACATATGCGCGCGGGAAGCTTGAGTGTTGTTTCAGGTCAAAAAGTGATGCAAGGACAAAATATTGGTATTATGGGTTCCACGGGACAGTCGACGGGACAACATTTACATTTTGAAATCCATAAAAATGGTGTTCCAGTTAATCCAGCACCTTATTTATAAAATAGAAGACAGCGTTAAAAAACACCCTTCAAATGGGTGTTTTTTTAACGCTAGTGCTAATTGTGGTTTTGCTTTGTTTTTTTAGACAATTTTTTATAACCCAATATACCTAAACTAGTGATGCCAAAGACGCAAATTATTTCAATTACTGCTGCTATCGGACTAAATGACATATATCTTCCACTCCTTGTTTCTTGTCTAACCAGAGTATCCTACAAGTTTACTTCTGCTAACTTTGATTCCGTAAAATCCAGTCCAACTCATTATATAAGTAGAAGAATCCACAAGAAACTTATAGAAAAGTCCCAACTTTTGTCGGGGCTTTAGTTTATTCTGCTTTTTCGTTATCCCATAAAGGGCATGGGTATTCAGGGGGTTCATTTCTACTAACTCTTAATTTGTTATATTCTATCGTAAGTCTAAGTTTTTTTAAAAAATCATTTTGAGCATTTTCAAAATCAGAAAATTCTTTTACTCTACCCATTATGCTAGCTCTGTCGGCCAATGAATATACTTGATATTTTTGACTTGCTTCATCAAATTCAATTCGAGTTTGATATTCTACTCTTTTTTGATCTGGAGCATTAAAAACAGAAACGCGTAAGGATTCAAATCCCAATTCTTTTATTTTCTGATTTATTTTCATTGCTTTTTTCTCCAATGATTTCATTTATTTTACCTCCTGTAATAATCCGAGTTTTTCATACCATGAAATAGAAGTTTCAAACTTTATTTGAATTCCCCCACCATCGCCAAAGATCTCAGCGATTTTGCCTTGTCGAGCATTCGCAATATCAGATAAAGTAAATTCATATTTATCCATTAAAATATCTAACTCTATTCGATCAAGTTCCTCTAAATTATTATACCCACTTATTACATTTTTCATATTTATATCTTTTATAGCTTCGTACTGATGGTAGTCCATTGCACTTTCTGGATATGGTAATCCTCTAGTATCATATTCTAATATTTTCCCGTTTTCAACAGGACTCGTATATCTACCTCCAGACTCTCCGTATCTATCAATTATTTGACCTTTTTTCAAATTAGCTTCCTGTGTGATAGGCTTTCCACCACTATCACAAGCAAAGCCATCTGTTCCTTTCGGTGGCCATTTTATTTCTCCAGCTTCATCTAGAAAATCAGGAGACCTTACAAGTTCACCACGTGAAGATTTATAAGCTGTTTCTCCATTTTTCAATGTCACTTTTTCAGGCTCAAATGCTTTACTTGTTTCTTTTATTATATCATCCGCCTGTTTCCCTTTGCCACTCAAGTTCACATCGAATTTTTGTAAGATGTCTTTCAGGTTCTCGGTGCCTTGCGTGATTTTGGATGGGGCTTGGTCCGGAATGCCACCCATGCCAGCTAAGGCTAGGTTTTGTCTTGGAGGCAAATTGAGGGAGCCTTTCATGGTTGTCGCGGTTTGCCCCACTTTGTCTAAACCTTGGATGCCTTTTTG